>JBMOLC010000027.1:0-7694 GCA_049324215.1 Patescibacteria group bacterium
TAGTTTTTGTAGTTAATAGCCATGTTTCTCAAAAGGCAGAATCGTTCTTCTATAGATTTTCTTGAGGGGTGTCTCAAAAAAAGCTCTAAATTTATAGGGAAAGTTTATACTTCCCCAGGGAGAAGGAACAATCTCTGGCCTAGGTCTAAAAAACACCTCCGGATAGTAAAAGTCTCTGGGAAAAGGAATTCCAAGTTCGTATTTGAGCTTCTTTGCCCTTTTGATTACTTCCTGGTCTAGCCCTTCCTTTCCTGCCCTTTTAAGATGTGTTGCGTGAAGGTAGGGAGTATCAAGATAGAGGATTTTTTTAGGGTCCCTATCTTGTATCATTTTCCCCTCCGAATCCACCCAACCCCAGGTGCCGTGCCGCCCCCTTGAGGCAAGGCCCGGAACTGCCCTATTGACCGCCCTTAAGTTAAGGTGCCCAACCCTCCCCGCCAGGTAATACCTCCCTGCTTCTCTCTCCTGGTAGTGAAATACATCCCCGACCGGGTTTATGGTGGGAACTACTATCGACTCAAGTTCATCAGCTCTTTCTCGAATTGTATCGGTTAACTTTTTTATCGACTCCTCCCACCAAATCTCGTCCGCATCAACCACGATAAACCAGGGGGCGCTCGTTGCCTCAAGCATCTTTTGCCTGGCGAGGGAAAAGGCCAGTTCCGCTGGAGCTTCCTCCGAGATAGAATCCACATCTTCCCCAAGCATTTGTCCCCTTAACTCACCCTCTCTAAATTTTTCAAGACTTAGTTTTTTGACTTGAAAAACCTCCTTTGCCTTTGCTTCTCGAGTTTTTGCTATTTCCTCAATTATCTCCAGGGTTCCATCCGTACTCCCCGTATCCCAAAGTCTAACTCTGTCAACGTACTTTATGACCGACATCACCGAATACCAGATAAATCTGGCTTCGTTTTTGGTTAAGATGTGGGCCGTAATTTTCATTTTTTGGAAAAGTAATACGACGAAAAAAGCGAGGTCACCAAAAGGGTAGAAAGGTTCCAGAGACCAATTACGATTACCGGCCCGAATATACCGTACCTAGGAATAAAGTAAAAGTTGCCAAAAATAACCAAAGGCAGCTGAACCGTCGAAAGAAGGGCAATTGCCTGGGGCTTTTTGTAAGAATAGATTAAAGCATTGACAAATGGGGCCGAAAGGGAAAAGGGGATAAGACCGATAAGAAGCCAGGTTAAGACACCGGCGGATGCTCTATATTTAGGGCCAAGAAGGTTAGTTACGGGCTCAACCAAGAGAGTTCCAAGAAGAACCCCAACCGAAAGCATTATCGAAAAAAGAATGGTCTTACCGTAATACTTTTTGAGGTGTTTCCCCGTATAAGAAGAAAAGCGGGGAGCAATTACCGTAGCAAAAGAGGAAAGAAGAATAAGGACAGCATTTGCTAGTTGCCTGGCAACGCCAACAATGCCAGCTTCAGAAGGTGTAGCAAGTTGCAGCAAAAGAAGTGCATCTACCCTTGAAGTCGTTGCCCCCACAATTCTGTTTAAACCCAGCCAAGAAGAAAACTTCGATACTTGAGAAAAGGCCTTCCTAAAGTTCTTGGGGAAGAAAAGCCTCGGCCTTTCCCAAAAAAGTGTCAGTATAAATGAAAGTAAAGGCGAAGCAAAAAAAGTAAGAAGAAAGGTAATAAGGTTAAGAAGATTCAAAGAAGAAAGAGTAAGAAGAATAACTAGTCTAAAAAAATTGGTCAGGGCAGAAAAAACCGCAGCCGGCCTCCATCTCCCCTTGGACTGAAATGTTGTTATCTGAAAATCTATAAGAAGAAGGCCAAAAAGTCCCAGAGCGGCAATATAGGCAACCGCAGGATTTTCAAGCCTGAAAAACGTTCGAGAAATTAGTGAGGGAAAAAGAAGCAAAAATAAGACAAAGACCAGAGAAGAAATTATCCTAAGTGTAAAGATAAAACTCTGCATTTTATAGGCTTCTAACCTTTTTCCTTGAGCGACAAGTCCGGAAACAAATCTGAAAAGTCCGCTAGTTAACCCCAGGTCGGCAAAAGAAGAAAGGATGACCACAAAACCCATAACCCCGGCCGCTATCCCCCAGCCCTCTGGGGCAATGAGCCTGGCTGCGATGACGGTAAAGAGAATTCCAAATAAAAAGGAACTAATGTTGCCAAAAAACATTATTCCCGTTTCCTTGGCGGTTTTAGATAGCACCAGGTCTTTGATTTGAAAAAAGAGATCAAACATTTTTCCTGCGAACGAACAAAATCGCCCCGAAAGTTCCTATAAGGCTCAGGACAAAACCTAAATTAAGCTTTTCTTTGCCCTTAAAGGATGTCTCAAAAGGCCCTTCTTTCTGCCCTACATAAAAGCCGTTAACCACGGAGTAAAAAGGAATCGGTCTTACTTCCTCTCCTTGAATACCCCAAAGGCTGTTATGACTCTCCGATAACACGAGCCAGGGACCGCCCCCTCTATCATCAATACCTGCCCCTGTGATTTTGTCTTTACCCACCTCTACCCTGCCAAGCTTGGTGAGCAAATCCTCTGAAACCGCCTTGGCATTCTCAAATTCCTTCTTGGGTATTAAGGCAACAACGTTAACCACCTTTAACCCTGAAGGGTTTTCTATGGTCAGCGTCCTTTCTCCATTTTTAAGAAAAAGTTCCTTACTCTTCCAAGAAAATAACCCTTCTTTTGCAAAATCCAGTTCAAACTCCTCTCCATCAATTTTTGCCTTTAGTGATACATCCCCCGGCATGTCAGCTCCCCGAACGGCAATTAGATAATTTCCAGATTCCAAAATTTCTAAAGAAAACTCCATTTTTTCTCCTTTCTCGGTTGAAAAGGAAACCCCTTTACCAAAATCCAAATCGTTTAAGGCTAGACCCCGGGTAAGAAGCTGGTATTTCCATTCCAGATAATCCTTGCCGCCATAGGGTGCCCAGTCGTTTTTGTCCGCTTTTAAAGTTTCCCGAAAGTACTGGCTAAGAAACGTAAAAACAAAATCTTCTTCATCCTTAAAATTAAATGCTATGACCGCATCTCCTCTTTTGACTTCATGGAGAAATTCGGGGTCAGCCAGACCGTCCTCAAGAAAGACCAGGCCAAAATCGCTTAAGTAGGGGGCTGTCCCGGTGTATGGTCCGACCACCGCGAGGACCTTCTTGACCGAAAACACCCCATGTTTAACACCTTCGATTTCATATACAGGAATCTTCCCCCAGTCCTTTCTGATAAGTCCGCTTTGGGTTGCAACAAACGCATTTAAGTCTTCCCACTCTTTAATTACCTCTGCCTTTGAAACCTCTCTGGGATCCCCAGAAAAAACCAGATATTTGATTCCTAGTATCCTAAACCAACCAAGATATCCCTCTTGTCTTAAGAAATTAAATTTGTCGTAAGTTCCTGTGTTATAAAAAGCAAAGGGGGTTAACTCTACCAGGCTTTTGGCATCAAGGGCAGGCTTTTCCTCGGTCTGAAAAGAGAGCGCATGTCTTTCCGGAAACCAAAGGGTTCTAAAGTCGTCCTTTTCACTTCTTAAGTTCTCATAAATTCTTTGGAAATCTTCCGGATAACTTCGTGCCCTTAAGTTTCCGTTCAGTCTTCCTGCTAGGGCGGGAAAGACAAGAAGCAGGATATAACCGTAGACAAAAAGGCTAAAAAGGGAATTGCCTACCTTTTCTACCAATATTCCTACTAAGACTCCCCCAAAAAGAACCGTGGGAATAAAAAACTTGGTTGAATCCCTGATAGCAACGCCAAAGGGTACCGTCTCTACCAAAAACTTATAGATTTCACCCAATGGGTGCGTTTCACCCTTAACCAGAAAGACAAAAGAAAGAAAAAGAAGAGCTAGTATTAGTTCTTTCTTTTTAGGCTTAATGAGTAGTACCCCAAGGATAAGAATAGGCAGTAAGACGAAGTAATAAGGAGGATAGGTTATAACCCCAAAAATATTCTGGGGCCAGTGGGGTTGATATAAGACAAGTCCATTAAGAAGTGAAGTAAGCTTTAAAGTTGAAACGTGGGCCGAGACGTTTCCAACGCCAAAGGATAGAAGTGGGATTAGCCAATAAAGAGAGATTAAGGCAGTAAAACCAAGAACAATAATGAGTCTTAGTAATTTTTTCTTTTGAGGAACTATCTTAAGAAAAAGGGCTTCGAATAGTATCCAGAAAAAAAGTGTAACTAGACATACCAAGGCTACCCTGGGGTCAAAGATGGTTAAAAGTGTAAAAAGTAACAAGGAAAGACCGATATTTTTCTTTCGGGCTTCCGCAAGCAGTCTTTTCAAGTGGATTAAGGCTAAGGGAAAAACGGAGTAGGCAAGAAATACCCCCGCCTGTCCTCCATCCACAAGAAGGAGAAAGTAGGTATTTAGAGTGTAAAGAAGGGAGGAGAAAAACTGGATCCTGGGGGGTAACCCAAGTTTTCTGACAAAATAGCTTGCCGAAAAGAAAGAAAGTATGACCGCAGGGAAATAGAAAACGATTCTTGTTACCACCTCACTGGGAATTCCCAATTTGCCCAAGGCCCCGATAAGAAGCATTATCGGATATAGCCAGACTACCCTATTTACCCCACCGAAATTGTTTTCCCTCTCTACCCAGACCCTGGGAAAAGAAACAAATTCCTCAAAGTTTTCTTTGTAAAAATGAACGGAATCACCCCAGGCCAGGGGTTCAGGGCTAAGAAGCGACCTAAAGACCAAAACAGCCGGAATAAGAAGGGCGAGGATGAAAAGAATAGTTATGGTTTTTAACTTCATTATTTTTTGAGAGAAAAAAGGCCCCAAAGAACACTTAGCAAAAGGACAAAAAAGACAAAATTGCTAATGCGTATGGCTACTCCCGGATGGGAGGTAAGAAGCAGGAAGGAAACCCCCAGGAGGCCGAAGAGAGCCAAGATTACGCCCAATTTCCAATACATGACAACCTCAATTATACTTAAGACATGGCCGAAATTCGAACTTATAGCCTTCTAAAACAATTCATACTTGGTTTTATCATTTCTGTCCTCCTTCTTGAAACTCTTTTTAGGATTTATTACTTTTTGGGAGAAAGAAAGCTTCTGGGCCTCTCCCCAGCAAGAACTACCCTAATCTGGGTAGACGATGAGAAAGTTGGCAGAAAACTAGCACCCAACCAGAGAGGTCTTTTCGTTAGCCCAAGGAAAGAATACATAACGAGCATTGAAACAAACTCGGAAGGTTTTAGGGACGTTGAGCATAGAATTGAAAAGGGAGAGGGGAAAAAGCGAGTCATAATCCTCGGAGACTCATTTGTAGAAAATTTTCAAGTCTCCCTCCAAAAAACCTTCTTTAGACAGCTTGCGGAAAACCTTAAAGAGGAGAATGTTGAAATAATTGCCTTAGGACTGGGAAATACCGGAAGCGCCCAAGAGTACTTTCTCTTAAGAGAATGGGGGCTTAAATATAAACCCGACGTAGTAGTTCAGCTCTTTTTGACTGCAAACGACGTAAGAAATAACTTGGAAGAGTTAAATAAAATCTCCTACCTACCCTACCTTGAGATAGATTCTTCAGGCAAGGTTACCGAAATCAAACCGGTAAGACAAACTTCAATTTCAACAAAAATTAAGGAAGTCTTAAAAAACTTGAGGTTTGTTGAATTTCTTTTAGGAGTAAGGCAAAACCTTTTGGAAAGGACTCCTAACAAGAATCTCGGGTATCCTCTTGACTACCATATTTACGACGAAAACTACTCAAAAGATTTCGAAAGGGCATGGGAACTGACTAAAAAGATAATTCTTGAAACAAAAAGGCTTACAGAAGAAAACGGGGGAACCTACGTTCTGGTCATTCTTGCCAATAACGAACAGGTAAATTCTGGTGTCTGGGAAGAAATTACCAAGACCTACCCGGAAATAACCAAAACAGAAATCGATTTGGAAAAGCCAGACAAGCTTTTAAGAAAGTTTTGTGAGGTAGAGAAACTTTTCTGTCATTTTTTACTTCCCTATTTTAAAGATTATGTGGCCTCTAACCCCGATAAAAAAACACACTTCCGTTACGACGGCCATTTAAACGAGACCGGAACAAATTTGCTGGCTAACTTTCTAACAGAAACTCTCGAAGGCTACTTTTCAATTAAGTAGTTACCAAGAACCAAAGCATCGAGTCCGCTTCTGACAAATGTAGAGTAAGCTTCCTCGGGGGTATTGACAATCGGCTCACCTTTTAGGTTAAAAGAGGTATTGAGAAGTGTATAGACTCCGGTTCTTTTTCCAAAGGCCTTGACCAAGTCGTAATACATGGGATTAACCGGCCTTTCTATCAGTTGGGGCCTTGCGGTTCCGTCAACGTGGGTGATTGCGCCAAGTTTCTCCTTCCACTTCTTCTTAACTGGTACAACTCCCAACATAAATTTCAGAGGCCCTTGTGTATAATCCTCCCCTACCTCGTAGTACTCTCTTCCTTTTTCATAGAGAGTGACCGGGGCAAAGGGCCTAAAAGCTTCTCTAAACTTAATCTTGCTATTAACCAAATCCTTCATCTCCTTACTTCTGGGGTCGGCCAAGATTGATCTTGCTCCCAAGGCCCTCGGGCCCCATTCGAACCTGCCCCTGACCCAGCCTATTACTTTGCCTTTTACCAAAAGGTCAGACAAGGTAGTAATCAGTTCTTTATCACCAAGTTTTCTAGCCTTAATCTTTTTTCTTTTAAGAAATTTCTTTATTTCGGTCTCTTTTGCCTCGGCTCCAAAGTAAACGTTGCTTAACTTTTCCTTTCTCTCCTTCCCCAAAACGTGATGGTAAACGTAAAGGGCGGCGCCAACCGCCCCCCCCGAGTCCCCCGCTGCCGGATGAATGAATATATTTTCGAATCCTGCTTCTTTAAATATCCTCCAATTGGCAACTCCGTTTAAGGCAACGCCCCCGGCATAACAAAGGTTCTTCTCTCCCGTTTTCTCCTTGATATTTTTGGCAATTAAAAGCAGTTTCTCTTCCAAAACCTTCTGAGCACTTGCGGCAATATCGGCGTAAACCTGAACTACCCTGTCAGAATCCTTGGGGTCAACTGGAGGAACGCCAAAGAGTTTAACAAATTCCTGGCTAAAACTGACTTTATCGGACAAGTGGAAGTTAAAATATTTAAGATTTAGCTTAAATGCTCCGTCTTTGACCTGCTTAATCATTTTTTTCACCTTTTTAACGTATTTGGGTTTATCGTAAGGGGCCAGGCCCATGACCTTAAACTCCCCCTCGTTGACCTGAAAACCCAAAAACTGAGTAAAAGTCGAATAAAAAAGCCCCAAAGAGTGGGGAAAACGAATTTCTTCTTTTAAGTACACCTTGTTACCGCTCCCTTGCCCCCAAGCGGTGGTGGTCCACTCTCCCACTGCGTCGGAGGTAAGAACTGCGGCTTTCCCAAAAGGAGAAGTAAAAAAGGCGCTGGCTGCGTGGCTTAGGTGGTGGTGGGAAAAAAGGATTTTTCTTTCAGGAACCTTAAGGAACTTGAGAAGATTTTCTTTTATCCAGAGTTTCTCCTTGAGCCAAATTTTGTAGGCGCTTAAGAAAGAATTTAGCGCCCAGGGAGCGGTTGCCAGAAAGGAAAGAGTTATTCTTTCGAATTTAAGGAAAGGTTTTTCGTAAAAAACAACATAGTCAAGTTCCCTGGGTTTTACCCCTCCCTTCCTTAAACAAAATTTGATTGCCTCCTTTGGAAAAGAGGAGTCGTGTTTAACCCTTGAGAATCTTTCTTCTTCT
>JBMOLC010000028.1:0-7085 GCA_049324215.1 Patescibacteria group bacterium
CAACTATCCTTCGGGGAAAGTTCTTTTGGGAACTTTGATTCTTTTTGTGGCCCACATGCTAATTGATGCGATAAGGACCGAGACGACAAAGCTATTTAAAGTAATGCCTGGAACATATCCTTCTGCTGTTTCTTTGGGGATAGACCAGATTCTGCACATCTCGGTCATCTATTCTCTTTTTAACTTCTTCATAATCCAGGAACCGATAGCTTAGCTTGAAATAATCCTATAATTTTCATATAATACAGGCTCGCTCGTTCACAACTTCGAAAGCGCAAAAACCTTAAGCCGAAGGGAGGCAAACGCCATGGACAGCAAGGCAAGATCGAGAATGTTGTTGGTAGGCATGTTCCTCATCGGTCTACTGGTGGGGGCAGCGCTCTTGGCGCCCGGGAGGGCCGGTGCCACCGCTGATCGACTGGTCTATGTAGCGGTGGATACCGATGGAGACGGGAGGAACGACTACGAATTCACCATCACTGAGGTCACGAGCCAGTTTGAGACCGAGGAAGGCGCCATGGGCCTATGGGTCAGGGGGGTGGTGCAAGATCTTACCCCTTTACCCTAAGGGCAGTTGCTGAGTCTAATCCTGCCGACGGCACAGTAGCCAGTGGTGAGAAAGTTCTTGTCAGGGTCTCGCACTACTGTCCGCCCGAATGGGAATTCGGTACCCGTCTTGTAATCTCGGGACGAGAGTGGGTCTGCATGGATAGAGGAGGCGCCATCCAGATTGAGGATGGAATTGCCTGGATAGACATGCTGACTCCCGAAAAGTTGTTTCCTCACGGAAGCATCGTCGAAGCATATCTAGTTGAGCCGTGAAGCGCTTTCGAAGTTTGTGTTGCCGGGGGCAAAATCGATTCTCGAGTAAGATGAGAGCGACTAGCCCCCGGCAACTAACACACCTTCGACGCACTTCGACTAGAATACCAGCTTGATTTTCTTGGGAGGTACCCCCTTGGATGTCCTCACCCTGACCCCGTTGACCGTCCTCGGAAGAAGAGCGGGTCTTCGGTTGACCAGGCAGAGGATCGGCCGCTGGTCCTTTACTTCTATGCCCCAATCGATAGCGGCCTCTATCTCACGGCAAAGCCTGCCATTCCCCATCTGGTAGTTCAGCGCGGCCATTGCTTCCCTCCAATTGGCAAATGAGATAGCGTGCGTCTTGCGGTGTTAAATCAAAGAACTGTTTCCTTCCCTTTTTCCCTCCGCGTGGATTTGGAAAGAACCGGGTCAGCGAGAAGCCTAATATAGCATATAATTAGATAATGAGAAAGTTTCTGGTGCTTTTGATAATTGGCGGAGGTTTGGTTTTTTCGGCCTATTACTTTTTGAAAATTTATGTGTTTTGGCAGGTTAGTCCCAGGGAGTTGATTACCCGTTTTTCTTCTCCTCAAAAAGATATCAAGGAGTTTTTGCCGCAGGGGGATGAGTCTTCCTACCCACTTAGGTTACCCAAGGGTTTCAGACTTGGGGTTTTTGCTGATTTAAAAGGAGACCTCCCTCGGGCTATGGCCTTTGACGAGCGTGGAACACTTTTTGTTTCGGCTCCGGCAAGCGGAAAAATTTTGGCCATGCCTGATGCAAACTTGGACGGGAAAGCCGACAGGATAGTCGAGGTGATTAAGGGTCTTTCCCGACCCCACGGAATTGCCTTTGGGAGGGATTTTATCTACATTGGCGAGACCGACCAGGTAGGAAGAGCCAGGTACGACCCGAATACTCTAGCAGTTGGTAAAATTGAAAAGCTCTTTGACCTTCCTGGCAGAGGTAGACACTTTACCCGCACCATCCGTATCTGGGGGAATAAGCTTTATACCTCAGTGGGTTCATCCTGCGATACCTGTATCGAAGAAAACCCCGATCGGGCTTCAATTTTGGTCTCGGATTTGGTTGGAGGAGGCTTAAGAGTTTTTGCTAAAGGTTTAAGAAATACCGTCTTTTTTACATTCGATGAAAAAGGAAGAATCTGGGGTACGGACATGGGTCGGGACTTTCTGGGAGACAACCTTCCTCCTGATGAGGTTAACCTGATAGAGGATGGGAAGGACTACGGCTGGCCTTACTGCTATGGAGACATGGTTAGGGATTTAAAGTTTAGGTCTGGGGAGAAACTTGCCTATTGCAGCGATACGGTCTCTCCCAAGTATAATCTGCCTGCCCACGTTGCTCCCCTGGGAATTACTTTCATCAATTCCCCTTTATTTTCCGGGGAAGACCAAGGAAGCTTGCTCGTCGCCTTGCACGGGTCCTGGGACTCTAGCGTTCCCGTTGGCTATAAAATTGTAAAACTTTCTCTCCTTGGAGACTTGATAACTGGTATGGAGGATTTTATTACTGGTTTTCTTGAGGGAAAAGAGGTATTGGGCAGGCCGGTTGACTTAATTTTCGACAAAAACGGCTATTTGTTTATTTCTGATGATAAAGCGGGGTTAATCTATATCCTCTCGAAAAACTAAAAGATTTTAGGTAAGAAAAGGAAGGCTCCGATAACGATTGAAAGTAGGGCCGAGATGAGTACAGCCGCTGCCGAGACGTCCTTGGCGATTTTCGCTTCTTCTTTGACTTCTGGGCTAACGATATTTACGAGAGACTCAAGAGAAGTGTTGATTAGCTCAAGTATTAGGACGAGAAAGATGGTGAGAGCAAGAATAATCCATTCAATTGGGGAGAATTTGAGCCAGAAAGCCAAGAGGGCGGCAATTAAGGCCAGCGCTAAGTGGATTCGGATATTGGGTTCGTTTTTGAGGGCCGTTTTTAATCCCGAGAATGCATAGACAAAGCTTGAGAGAAATGGCCTTTCCTTACTCATATCTCAAGTATAAAGCTTTAGTCGCTTACTTGGCAAAATCTATGGTAGGATGAATGGATGCGGGTTTTATTCGTTTCCGTTGCAGCCATACTTTTGGTCTTGGCAATTTCTTCTTTTTTCCTGACCACCAAGAAAGTTGCCGAAGCCAATGCCTGTGGCGGCGGAACCTCGGAGACTTTTGACCCCGAGGTTAAAGTGGGTTTTTTTGACGGTCAAGAGATACCCATTCCCTATCTTGCTTTTGATGCTGGTGAGCCCGTTCTGGGAACTGCAAGTAGCGAGCGCTTCATCGAAGTTGATTTATCAGAGCAAAGACTGAGAGCCTGGGAGGGTAGCTCCCTTTTCTTGGAGACGCTGGTCTCAACTGGTCTGCCCTGGTGGCCGACTCCGACCGGTGAGTTTAGAATTTGGACCAAGCTGCGCTCAACCAAAATGGAAGGGGGAAGCGGTAGGTATTATTACAACTTACCCAATGTGCCTTTTGTGATGTATTTTGAGAACGCCCAAGTTCCGAGCTGGCGCGGTTACGGCCTGCACGGAACCTACTGGCACAACGACTTTGGCACACCGCGGTCCCACGGTTGTGTCAATTTGCCGACGGGGGTTACCAAGGAACTTTTTTACTGGGTCAATTCCAAGACCAAAGATTCGCCAGGCACAAGAATAGTTATCCATGACTAATTTCTTGATTACATTTTTAGCGAGTTTTCTTATCTGGTTCATGTTTGCAGGGCTCTTGGTGCTCTGGATTATCGACGGCCGAATCAGAAAAGAGCAGGTTTTGCATGCCGTTCTTTCAGCTTTTGTAGCCTGGAGTATCGCTCAAATTATCAAAGCCCTTTTCCCCACCCTCAGGCCTTTTGAAGCCAATGGCCTAACTCCAATAGCAATTATTCCCCCAACCGATGGGGCATTTCCTTCAGGACATTCTGCGGCTGCTTTTGCCCTGGCAACGACCGTCTTCTTGCACGACAAAAAGATTGGGGCCGCCTATCTCGCTTCCGCCTTTGCAGTCGGAATCGCCAGGGTTTTGGGGAACGTCCACTATCCGGTTGATATCTTGGGTGGGGCTCTCTTGGGAGGGGCAGTTTCATTCTTAATTGAGAAAATCCATCTCAAGAAATTCATCCCTTGACTATTAGCAGATCCAGTGATAGACTGCTAAAAGTCGAAGCTAAATGAAATCAGAAATCAAACCGACCAGGAATGTTCCGATTGTCGCCATCCGCGGCTCGGTCGTCTTTCCCCATACGGATACACTCCTTTCCTTTGGTCGGCCAAAGAGTATCTCCGCCATTAATTCGGCTTTCCAGGAAGATCGGGTGATAGCAATTTTTGCCCAAAAAGACCCGAGAACGGCCGACCCCACCTTAGAGGATCTTTACAAAATCGGGACCATAGCCACGATTACGCAGATGATGTCCACCGACGGGGAGGTGCACGCCCTGGTACGCGGCCAGGCAAGGATCAAGCTTGAAGAGATTTTGGCGCACGAGCCCCATCTTTTGGGTAAGGTGGCCGAAATAACCGAAGAGATGGAAGAAACTGCCGAAGTCAAAGCCATGGCCAACGAGCTTCAGGAACTTTTCAAAAAAGCCATCAATTTGGGCAAACAGGCAGAAATCATGACGGTGATGAGACTTATTTCCGGTCAGGCGCAACCGCTTGAGCTGACCGACCAGATTGCCACTCTCTTGGAAGTCAAACTTGCCGAAAAGCAGGCCATCCTCGAGACAATTTCCCTCAAAAGGAGAATGCAGCGGGTCTTGGAACTTTTGGCCCAGGAGACAAGTGTACTTGAGCTCGAGAGGACCATTTCGACCAAAACCCAAAAGAGGTTCGAGGACCAGATGCGCAAAGCGATGCTCAGGGAAAAGAAAAGAACGATTGAGCAGGAGCTGGGAGAAGAAGAGGGCGAACTCGGGGAAGACGAGATGTCCGAGTATAAAGAAAAAATCAAGACCGCCAAAATGCCCCTTGAGGTCAGAAAAAGAGCCGAGAAGGAACTAAAAAGGCTAACCCAAATGTCTCCCCACAATCCTGAAGGGGCCTATATCCGGAATTACCTGGATTGGTTGGTCGAGATGCCCTGGGGAGAACTTTCCCCGAATAATGTTTCCATGCAGAACGCTGAAAAAATTCTCGAAGACGACCACTACGGACTCGAAAAAGCCAAAGAAAGAATCATGGAATTTTTGGCCGTGATGAAGATTAAAAAAGAACACGACAAAAAGGTAAAAGGAAAGGGCAATGGCGAATCCCACCCGACAATCCTCTGTTTTATCGGCCCACCCGGTGTGGGTAAAACCTCGATTGGCAGGTCGATTGCCAGGGCCTTAAACAGAAAATTTGTCAGGGTCTCTTTGGGCGGAATCAGGGACGAGGCGGAGATTCGCGGCCACAGGCGGACCTATGTCGGCGCTCTTCCCGGGAGGATAATCCAGGGAATTAAAAATGCTGAAACCAGAAACCCGGTCTTTATGCTTGATGAGATAGACAAAGTGGGAATCGACTTTCGGGGAGACCCATCAAGCGCCCTCTTGGAGGCACTTGACCCTGAACAGAATCGAGAGTTTTCGGACCACTACTTAGAAGTTCCTTTTGATTTAAGCGAGGTGATGTTTATTTGTACAGGAAACGTGCTGGAGACAATCCCGGCACCCCTGAGAGACAGAATGGAAGTCATCAGATTCCCAGGCTATACCGAAGAGGAGAAATTCCAGATTGCCAAGCAGTTTCTCTGGCCAAAACAGCTGAGAGTGCATGCTTTGGAGCAAAGAAAAATAAAGATCGCTGAAGCTGCCTTGAAGGAAATAATCAATCGATATACCCGCGAAGCCGGAGTCAGAGATCTTGAAAGAAACTTAGCTACCATTTGTCGAAAGATTGCCAGACTTGTAGCTGAGAGAAAGAAGTTCCCCAGGACGCTCAAGGTTAACGACATTCATAAATTCCTCGGCCCCCAAAGATTTTCCTCTCTCATCGCCGAGAAGATAGACGAGGTCGGCATGGCAACGGGGCTAGCGGTAACCGCAACTGGAGGAGAAATTCTGTTTATAGAGGTTGCCCTGATGCCAGGCAAAGGCAAGCTGACCTTAACCGGGCAATTGGGAGAGGTCATGCAGGAATCGGCCAAAGCGGCCTTCACCTGGGCCAAGGCCCATTACCAGATTCTGGGACTCAAAGAGGACTTTGCCCAGGGAATCGACGTTCACATTCACGTTCCCGAGGGAGCGGTCCCCAAAGACGGCCCTTCAGCAGGAATCGCAATCGGAACGGCGCTGGCATCGGCGCTGAGCGGTCTGCCGGTAAGAAGAAATGTGGGCATGACGGGAGAAGTTACCCTAAGGGGCAGGGTCCTCGAAATCGGCGGAGTCAAAGAAAAAGTTATTGCCGGCCATAGAGCCGGTCTTAAAACTATAGTCTTGCCCAAAGACAATAAAAAGGATTTGGAGGATGTACCGGCAAACGTCAAGAAAGATATCAAATTTGTCTTCGCGAATAGATTCGAGGAAGTTCTGGAGATAGCCATGAAAGATTGGCCTCCCAAGACAGTCTCCAAACCCCGAAAAGTGACCCCAATTCCGACGCTTCTGGCTGCAAATTAAGCCCAAATCTGCTAAAATACCCCTTGCCGGCTCTTGCCAAGTAATCTTGGCCCCATCGTCTAGTGGTCTAGGACACTAGGTTCTCATCCTAGAAACCTGGGTTCGAGTCCCAGTGGGGTCACTCGCAAAGCCTCGTTCCCCTCACTGTTCCTCGATAGTGCCAAGCAAGGTAGATTCTCTGCACGGCGAGTCCCAGTGGGGTCACAAATTCGGTTTCGCGAAAACGCATTGTGTTAGGCTCACCGCTCGCTAACGCTCTCAGTTCGCCCTAAATGCTGGCTCGAACACCTTTTTATTCTTACAAATAGTCAAAAAGAAAACGCAAAAATTTTCGATTTTAGTAATAACTAAAATCGTCGCTATACTTTTAATTTAGTCCGTGAAGAGTTTGGAGCAACTAGAACTTTCTGTGTCAGTCACCAGCTCACAAATACAAACTCCCCACAATCAGGATTGTCCGTTTTTATTGAGGTTGATAGGCACCTGAAGTTTACTTGAACCTAGCTTGGAGATATAATAGCCTTACAATGAAGATTTCCAAGCGAACTTATGAGAACAACTTAGATATAGAGGAAGCTCTTAAATATCTTGTCCTGGAGATTGAAAAATATTGTGATAACAAGAAACCTTTAATAACCCATTGCGCCAGGGTTGCTTTTCGATTG
>JBMOLC010000029.1:0-6431 GCA_049324215.1 Patescibacteria group bacterium
CATGCTAGTATTTTCACTACGGATGTGCGGCGTCTTCGGCTATGTCGGGGAAGAAAGAAGCGACCTTTCCAACTATCTTCTGGGGGGTCTAACCAAACTTGAATATCGGGGATACGATTCGAGCGGAATTGCGGTGTTTAAAAACGGCCGCGCCAAGATAATTAAGGAAGTGGGAGAAATCCAAAACCTCGTCGGTCTTCTTGACGGCCGGGTCCTGGGTGGCTCTTTGGGAATCGGACACACCCGGTGGGCAACGCACGGTGGGGTAACCAGAAAAAATGCCCATCCCCACACTGGTTGCTCGGGGACAATTGTGGTTGTTCATAACGGCATCATCGAAAACTACGAGAACTTTAAGGAGGAACTTCTTAAAAAGGGTCACAGATTTTATTCGCAAACCGATACCGAAGTCTTTCCCCATCTGGTTGAGGATAAATTAAAGCAGAATAAAGAACTCTCCTTTGCCGAGGCAGTACGAGTAGCCTTTAACGAACTTGAGGGTTTAAACGCCGTGGTTGCCTGCTCGGGGAGAGGTGAAATAGTTGCTTTTCGCAAAGGCTCTCCCTTGGTGGCCGGGGTTGGGCCAAAGGGGAACTTCATTAGTAGCGATATTCCGGCTCTCACCAAAGAGACCGAAAAAATCGTTCTTTTAGAGGAAGGCCAAGGAGTTCTTCTGACCAAAGATGGAATAGTCAGCATTGATTCGGCAACCGGAAAGATTAAGGCGGGCAAGGTCAAAAGGATTAAGATGGAAGAAGTCGAGGCGGATAAAGGCAGTTTCCCCCATTTTCTGTTAAAGGAAATCTACGAGCAGCCTGAAGTTATCGCGAGAGTCGCCAATACCCCGAAAAGGGAGATTGTCAGAGCGGGTGAGATGATTCAGGGTGCCTGGGGAACATATTTTACGGCTTGCGGTACGGCGGCCCACGCGGGACTGGCCGCAACCTACATGTTTGCGGAGATTGCCAGACGGCACGTCAATTTTACAGTTGGCAGCGAGTTTCCTTATTTTGAAGACTTTCTGGTGAGGCGGTCACTTTTAATTGCTGCTTCCCAATCTGGCGAAACGATGGACACACTCGAAGCGGTGAGGGCAGCCAAAAGACACGGTGCAAAAGTCTTGGCTCTGGTTAACGTTCCCGGCTCTTCTTTGACGCGACTGGCCGATTCGACCCTCCATCTTAAAGCAGGTCCTGAAAGGGCAGTTCTTTCGACCAAGGCCTACATTGCCAAGCTCTCCCTTTTTCTTCTCTTTGCTTTTGCTATCTCAAAAAAGTATTCGCAAGGAGTCGGCCTTTTAACTAAAACTTCAAGAGAGCTGGCTAAACTTCTCAAAAATGGAATTGAGAAGAAGATTGCCCTTTTGGCTAAAAAACTGGTTAAAAGCGAACACATTTACATCATTGGGAGAGGAGTCAACTACCCGACGGCCTTAGAGGGAGCCTTGAAAATTAAAGAGGCGAGCTATATCCACGCCGAAGGCTTTGCTGCGGGAGAACTGAAACACGGAGTTATTGCCCTCGTTACGAAAGGTACCCCCTGCATTGCAGTCGTAGCCGAAGATAAAGCCAAAGAGGCTGTTTTATCAAATGCAACCGAGCTCAAAAGTAGGGGAGGCTATATTATCGGCATTTCGCCCACAAAAGAGAAAATTTTTGATTTCTGGATTCAGGTTCCCGAGGTTGGCCTCGCCTCTCCCGTTGTCAACGTTGTTCCCCTGCAGCTTCTTTCCTATCATTTGACGATTCTTAAGGGAGGAAATCCCGATAAACCTAGAAATCTAGCCAAGTCGGTCACCGTCAAATGAGAAGAAAACGAAAAAAGGTAGTAGTCATTGGTGGGGGAACCGGAACCTACACGGCCCTTCTCGGGCTCAAGAAATACCCGCTTGACGTCTCGGCAATCGTTTCGATGACCGACTCAGGAGGCAGCAACCGCGTCATCCGGGACGAATTTGGACTTCTGCCGACCTCGGATATCCGCCAGTGCATGGTCGCGCTTGCCTCTAGCCAGACGGACGAGCTTTTGCGAAAACTTTTTATCTACCGCTACAACGCTGGCACGGGGATTTCGGGAATGACCTTCGGCAATCTTTTTATGGCGGCACTGACCGATATTTACGGCTCCCAAGAAAAAGCGATCGAGGAAACTTGCAAAATTCTGAAAGTTCAGGGAAAAGTGATTCCGGTCACTTTTGATAACAGCCATCTTGTTGCCAGATACGAAAACGGCGAACAGGTCTTGGGGGAACACCATATCGACGAGCCAAAGACCGAGCTTGGTAATGTGAGGATTGTCGAACTTGAGGTCTTCCCGCCGGCAAAAGCCAACCCCAAAACCCTAAGAGCAATCAAGGATGCTGAGCTTATTATTTTAGGACCCGGAGATCTTTACACCAGCATTATCTGCAATTTGGTAGTCGACGGGGTTGCCGGGGTTATCGCCAAAGCCAAAGCCCCGAAGGTCTACGTCTTGAACCTCATGACCAAGTTTGGGCAGACAAGTGGCTTTTCCGCCAAGGAACACGTCGAAGAACTTGAGAAGTATCTCGGGGAAGGGACGGTGGACTACGTTTTGGTAAATAGGACCAGGTCTTTCCCGAGGGGAGTCCTGGCAAGATATAAAGAAGAAAGAGCGTATCCCGTCAAAGATGATCTCGAGAGAGAACTGAGCTCTAAAGTTATAAGAAGGGATCTGGTCTCAAATAAAATCTATGAAAAGCCCAAGAGCGACAAGCTAAAAAGAAGTCTTATTAGACACGACTCCGATAAATTAGCTCGGGCCATAGTCTCGCTCCTCACTAACAGCTGATGACAGTTTTGGGGTCTTGTCGAAAGCAAAATTACTCTCTATACTGGTGCCGTTAGACTATGGACGAATGCATCTTTTGTCAGGTCGTTAATAGAAAAATTCCTTCCCAAATCGAAAAAGAGACAGAAAATTTATTGGTCTTTAAAGACATCAACCCGAGAGCCCCAATCCATCTTCTAATAGTCCCCAAGAAACACTACCGAGATATTAGCCAAGCCGATGGTAAAATCTGGTCAGAGGTCAGAGACGTTGCCCTCGAGATTGCCAGAGAGAAGGGCCTTAAGGGTTTTAGACTGGTGCATAACGCGGGAGAGGCAGCAATAGTTTCCCATATGCACGTTCATTTCTTGGCAGAAATATCAAAAGAGCGAGGACTATGATTGCAGATAGCATTAATCAAAAAATAGCAGCAGCATTAAAGGCGCGGGACGAAATCAGACTTTCGACCTTGAGGCTTCTTTCAAGCGCTCTCAATTACGAATTCATTGCCAAGCAACATCAACTTAGTCAAGAGGAGGAACTGGTCGTTGTCAGACGCGAAATCAAAAAAAGGAAAGATGCCATCGAGGCGTACACCAGAGCCAAAGCCCGCGATCGAGCCGAGAAAGAAAAAAAAGAAATGCAGATTTTACAAGAGTTTCTGCCTGAGGAAATGGGCGATGAGGAGCTGACAAGGTTAGTCGCAGAAGCAATTTCCCAACTAGGCGCCCAAGGCCCCGCCGATATGGGAAAGGTGATGGGGGCGGTGATGCCCAAGGTTGGCGGGAAAGCTGCTGGTGCTCGGGTTTCGGCCTTGGTTATGGCTCAGCTCCAAAAATGATTAAGGTTTTGGTTAAAAAGCAGGGCAACTACCCGGTGAGTACAAAAAAAATTAGAGACTTTTTGAAGAAACTTTTCAAAGAAAAGGGAATAGTCTCTGATGCCGAGGTCTCCGTTTCCTTGGTTGGGGAAGCCAAGATGTTGGATATTGGCAGGAAATATTTGGGAGATAAAAAAATTCACAACGTTCTTTCTTTTACCCAGGAAGAAGTAAGACCCGGTTTTGTCTACCCTCCGGACGGGATAATCCACTTGGGTGAAATAGTCGTTTGCTACCCAGTTGCCTTTGAGGAAGCCAAAAAAGAGGGAAAACTGATCGAGGAGAAGGTGCTGGAACTAATCGAACACGGGGCGCTACATCTTCTCGGTATTCATCATGATTAGAACGACTTTTTATTTGAAATATCGGCCGCAAAAACTTGCGGAACTTGACTCCGGCCACGTGCGTGAGTCTTTGACCAAAATTGTTTCTTCGGGGGCTATTCCCCACGCCTTTCTTTTTTCCGGGCCAAAGGGGACCGGCAAAACCTCGGCTGCAAGAATCATTGCCAAGATTGTCAACTGCGAGTCCACTTCGCTGAAGCTACGCGGACCGAGGAAAATCGAACCCTGTAACAAATGCGAGCAGTGTACGACGATTTCTAAAGGTTCAAATCTCGACGTTGTCGAGCTTGATGCGGCCTCTCACCGGGGAATAGACGACGCCCGGGCCCTAAGGGAGGCGGTCAAACTTGCTCCCGCCAAAGCCAGAAAAAAAGTCTACATTATTGACGAGGCCCACATGTTGACTACGGAGGCCTCAAATGCTCTCCTCAAGACTCTGGAAGAGCCACCCCACCACGTTCTTTTTATTTTGGCGACCACCAATCCCGAAAAGCTAATCGAGACCATTCGTTCCCGGGCCACCCCCCTGACCTTTAAAAAAGCAACCTCGGAGGAGATAGTCAGGTCCTTAACCCGCGTGACCAAGGGAGAAAAAATAAGGATAGATAAAGTTGCCCTTGAATTAATTGCCGTAAAATCCGACGGCTCTTTTCGGGATGCTGCCAAGACCCTCGAGCAATTGGTGTCTGAAAAAAGGTCTCTCAAAAAAGAAGCGGTTGAAGAGTTTTTACTTAAAGTCAAAAGTTTAGATATTGAAAGATTTATCGACCTCTTAATCCAAAAAGACACCAAAGCCCTAATTCAGGAAGTTGCGAATCTCGTGCAAAAGGGAGTTCTCATGGAGAATTTGCTTGAAAGACTCGTCGAGAACTTTAGGGTCGCACTTCTGGCCAGTCTGGGGATTGGAGACGAGACTTTAAAGGGCCTAGATAGGGGAGAGCTAGTTAGACTAATAACCCTTTTTGCAAAAGCTAAAGAAGAACTTAAGGCGGCCGTAATCGAGCAGCTGCCGGTTGAACTTGCAATCATCGAGTGGGCGGAGGCCCCAGAGGGTGGCGAAGTTTCTACCCCCAAAAGCCCCCCCGAGTCTTTACTAAAAAAAGAGACAGAAGTTCCCAAAAACCCCAACCCAAAAATTAAGGAAGTTTCAGAAGAGATTTGGAGGACAATACTGGCTACGGTTAAGCCGATAAATACTTCGATCGAAGCACTTCTGAGGGCGGCGAGACCCGTTGATTTTGACGGCAAGAATTTAACCTTGGGTGTCTACTACCGTTTCCACAAAGAAAGATTGGAGGAAGGAAACTATCGTAGGATATTGGAAGACGTTATCGCTTCTGTCTTGGGAGGGCCGGTCAGAGTTATCTGCACCCTGACCGAACCGCCAACCAAGAAAGAACCCGTTTTGACCGAGGGAGAGGATAAAGATATAATTAAAATCGCCGAAGAAATATTCGGAAGCTAAAACGGTAATCCGTTGTTATTTGAGATGTTTGATAAATTAAAACAACTTAATGAGTTAAGAAAGATGCGCTCCCAAGCTATGGAGCTGCAAAAAGAGCTGGAGAAGATTAGGGAATCGGCTGAAAAGAATGGAATGAAAGTCGTTGTCACCGGCGACCAGAAAGTCGCCTATCTCGAAATTAACGGGCAAGAAAGACAGGATTTGGTGGAGCTCATAAACGAGGCCATGAAGAAGGTCCAAAAAGAGGCGGCCAAGAAAATGTTAGAGATGGGTGGAGGACTTTCTGGACTTCTTGGTAAAATGGGTTAATGCGAATCGCAAAACCCCTACTCAGGCTAATTGAAGCATTTCATAAACTCCCGGGAATAGGACCAAAGACTGCCCAGAGGCTTGCCTTTTACCTTCTGCATGTCCCCCAAGGTGAGCTCGATTCCTTCTCGGAGGCAGTCAAGAACTTGAAAAAAGATACTGTGCTCTGCTCAATTTGCAAGAATGTCAGCGAGGCCGACCCCTGCCCCATCTGTAGCGACAGGGGACGAGACAAACAGATGATTTTGGTCGTTGAGCAGCCCCTGGATATCGTGGCTTTTGAAAGAACTGGAAAGTATAAAGGCCTCTACCACGTTCTCCACGGGAGCATTTCGCCGCTTGAAAACGTTGGTCCGGATGAGCTTTATATCGAGGACCTTTTAAAGCGAGTATCGGGTATCAGACCTCGACTATCTGAGGTAATTATTGCAACCAACCCAACCATGGAAGGAGAGGCAACCGCAATGTATCTCAATAAAAAGATTAGAAGCAAAAACGCAAAAGTCAAAATTACGCGTTTGGGTATGGGAATCCCAACCGGTGCTGATTTGGAGTATGCTGACGAGACCACACTCTCCCAGGCTATTCAGGGAAGAAGGGAATTTTAAAGTGCCGACTGCCAAAAAACAATTTACAGATTTAC
>JBMOLC010000030.1:0-5884 GCA_049324215.1 Patescibacteria group bacterium
GTTGCCGCGAATAGGCAGAAAGGTGTAGGCATACCAATCGTCACTGTAGTAGAGGCTACCCGGCTGGGTGTGATGGGTAATCAAGGGAATCAAGCTGTCTCCGGCTCTTGAAGTGACCGGAAAGGTTAACACCTTCCCATTGCGCTGGTAGATTCCAAAGACAATCACCTTTCCCAACGCTCCCCAACCGCGCTTGCCTGGCCTGCGACCGCCAAACATCGTTTCGTCAAGCTCTATCTTGCCGGAAAGAGAGCGGAGTTCATTTACCCCTTGGTTGTAAATTGTTCCCCTTAAGAGCCTGAACCATCGTTGGATGGTTGGCTGACTGTAGGGAACCTGGAACCGCAAACGGTAAGCAGGCACCCCTAAACAGAAAAACTCTACTAGCCTACCCTTCCAGTATGGTGAAATCCTGGTTTTTTGCCAGACAGTTTGTCTTGATTTTCTGGTTAATCCGCAGCTTTGACAGCGTTTTAAACCGCCGGAGAGTGACCAAAATTTTCGACTGCCGCAGCGAGGGCAGACTTTCATACCTTAAAAGTTACCGTATTATCAGCAAATTGTTAAGGTGCTAAGTGCAGTTTAGTTTTACAATTACCTAAAGTATTATTGATCATATGGGTAATGCAAGAAATTTTCTCGGTAAGACAGTGAATGTAGTCATCGATCGCCCTTTGGGGTCAAAACACGCCAGGCACGGTTTTGTTTATGAGGTCAATTATGGTTATGTGCCAGATACAAAATCCCCCGATGCTGAAGAGCTAGATGTATATTATTTAGGTGTTGATAAGCCAATCGGAAAGGCTAGCGGAATTTGCATAGCAGTAATTCATAGAACCAACGACGATGATGATAAATTAGTTGTTGTTCCTGAAGGAACCGATATTTCTAATGAAGAAATTGAAAAACTGATTGAGTTTCAAGAAAAGTGGTTCAAACACAAGATCTTCAGATAACCAAAAATTCCTCCACTCGTGTTGGCGGTTAGCGCGAAGCGCTTTCCGTCCCACCGCCGCGAAAACGGGTTCTAACTTTTTCAAAAATCAGCTCCTGCGTAATTTCCCCAATCAAACTGATAATGCTATCATTGTTGATATGAAGCTAAAACTTGTCGAAAAAAGAGAAGAAGCTAAAGGGACAAAATCTTTTTTTGGGAACCGGAAAAACCGATAAGCTATCTAGCTGGCCAATACTTTTACTTCACCCTTCCTGCCCTTAAGTACCCTGACCCCAGAGGAGCAACTCGTCACTTTACTCTTTCTTCCTCTCCTTCCGAGCAAGGTGTTATAAGATGTACCACTAGAATCCGTGAGGAATCGGGCTATAAAAAAACGCTGGATGAACTAGAAGTTGAAACACTCATCGACGGCGAAGGACCAAGTGGCGAGTTTATTCTGGACGAAAACGAAAAAGGCCCCCACGTCTTCCTGGCAGGAGGAATAGGAATTACTCCTTTTAGGAGCATGATAAAGTATGTGTTTGACAAAAACTTAGACACCCAAATTCCCCTTATTTACTCCAATTCTGTCCCGGAGGAAATTGCTTTTAGAAAAGAGCTTGAGGACTTATCCGCCTCTTGGCCCAATCTCGAACTAACCCTCACGATTACTAAACCCGAGGAAAGTAGCGAGAAGTGGTCCGGGACTGTCGGAAGGATAGACGAGAACCTGATTAAAAAAGTCGTTAGTGATATTCCCGCTTCTACCTTTTGGCTTTGTGGACCCCCCGCTATGGTTGCTGCAATGGAAGTAGTACTGGGGAAGCTTGGCGTTGGGTTGGGGAAAGTTCGCTCCGAAAAGTTCACTGGATATTAGATTCTACCTCTTGCCAGGTGTTATAATTCGCTTGTAGTTTAGGCCGGCGTAGCTTAGTGGCAAAGCAGCGCTTTCGTAAAGCGTAGATGGTGGTTCGATTCCACCCGTCGGCTCCAGGTGAGATATTCGCGGCTGGCTTCGGTTGAGGAAAGGCGCAATAAGCGCCGCGCCTTCTTTTTTATCGTTTTGACCGTTCTTTCCATCCTCGTCCTGATCTTCTTTGGTCTACCCTCGATCGCCAAATTTGCCGCCTTTTTAACGGATATTAGAAAAAGTAGCCTACCGGTTGACAAAAACGATACTACCCCTCCTGCCCCTCCCCGTTTAAGCCGTCTTCCCGAGGCGACCAACAAGACAGAAGTTGAACTTTCGGGAACAACAGAGGAAGGTGCAACCGTCATCCTTTTTATTAACGGCAAGGAGGAAGAAATAGTTGCCGATGCCGATGGAAAATTCGCTTTCTCACTCCCTCTCAGAAAAGGAGAAAATGAAGTCTACGCCAAAGCCAAAGACCTCGCTGGAAACGAAAGCCAGCCAAGCGCTGTCCAGATAGTCATTTTTGACAACGAGCCTCCCAATCTTGACATTTCTTCTCCTGACGACGGCAGCCAGTTTTATGGCGAAAAACAGAGACAACTGACCATAACTGGAGTAACGGAAGGGGGCGTAACCCTGACCATCAATGACAGAATCGTCAAGGTTGAAGAAGACGGGAGTTTTACCTTTGTGACTACTCTGGGCGAGGGGGGGAACTCTTTTAACTTTAAATCCACGGATAAAGCTGGTAACCAGACCGAAAAAACAATCAGCGTCAACTTCTCTCCCTAATAGAAAGAGCCAGCATTATTCCCATGTACCCCATGACCCAGGGATAAAAAAGACTATTGGTAAAAAGGCTGTGGGTAAGAAGAGAAACTCCGCTGGCAATAAAAACCTTACCATAAAGATTTCTGGTTGTATTTTTGAGAATTCTGAAGACGAGAAACAGAAATGAAAAAAATCCGACTAGACCGCCTGTCGCCAGAATGAGAAGGGGGCCGGACTCAACTCCCGAGCAGGCGTGGGAAGTGAAGTCCGCCGTTTTCCCCAAAAATTTTTCTTTTCCCGCACAGACGTTGTTGTAGCCAATGCCAAAAACTGGCGATTTGGAAAAAAGAGCTATACCCTCTGAATAGCTGGTTAAACGGGCGAAAATACTCCTTGTCCTGGCAAGGGCTACCCCCTCGCTTCCCCACCTGGGAATCAGAAAAACAATCATTAGGAAAATTAAGACAGGGGGTAAGATTCTCTTGAGATTTTTCTCAAGTGCCAAAAGAGTTGCCAGGCCCGCTAAAAACGCAAAGTAGCCGGCCCGGGAATAAGTCAGGGCAATAACCACGAGGAAAAATCCCAAAAGGGCAAGCCATTTTTTGTTTTGGGTAGTGAAATAAAACCCTAGGGTAGCCAAAAAACCAAAGACCAAAAAAATAACCGTAAAGCCGGGGTCCAAGAAAGTTCCTACGAGTCTAAAAAGGTGGTCGTCCCAACCCCAGACGCTAAAGGCTCTGACGTCCGGATAGACAAAGTATTGGAAAAGCCCGAAGATTCCGATAAAAGAAGAGATAGCAACTAACGATTTGAAAAGAAATTCTTTGAGATTCTCTTTCTTGGTCAAATCTAAAACTCCCAGGAAAAACAAAGAATAGGCAACTAGTCTAAAAAAATAGAGAGAGACAACAAGGGATTGTCTAGCGCTGAAAGTCAGAAAAGAAAAAACCAGAGAAAAACCGAGAACATAAAGAAAGTTTTTGACGTCGACAAAAACCTTGGGAAATTTTATTTTTCCTCTTAAAGTACTAAGGGCTAAAAGACCGACAACGACGTCTGCCGGGTGAATCCTCACGCTTACCCCCAAAATATTGGCAGTAAAACTCAATAGTTGCCCAAAGGGGAAAATTACCAGATAGATAAAAAGTAGAGCTTTTTTAAAATTCATTTTCTTTGCATCAACCAGAGCTTACTCCAGGCTAAAAAGGAATGAAAACTCATAAGAAGAGCTACCACAAAACCCGCTTCTGCGTCTAAAAATCCCAGCCGTAAGATGTAGTTTCTGAAAAATTTCAATTTGGGGTAAAACATAATCTTCAGAAGATTTGAGCTTTTTCCTTCTTCAAGATTTGCTTTGGCATGGAGAGTCGAGTGGAAGTTGATGTCACTAATAAATTCTCTTAGTGTTTGGTGGGGGTAATGCAGTAAAGGATTTTTGAGGGTTCTGGTTCTGCCAACTATCCGCCAGAATTCGTGAACCCGCCTTTTCCAGCGCCCAGCTCCCTTCCGTGCGAGTCTTAAAAATTTCAAATTTGTGGTCTCGCCGTAACAAAGCTTCTTGCCCCACAAATAGTCTTCTCTTTTTAAATAGTATCCACTGTAGGGATTATTTTCTCGGCTTGTCTCTTTTACTATCTCTTCTTGCAATTCCTGGGAAACTCTTTCGTCAGCGTCGACAAATAAAATCCACCTTCCTTTGGCCATATCTTGCCCAAAATTCCTTTGTCGGGCAAAGTCTCCCTCTAACTCTCTGATATACACCTTTGCCCCGTAGCTTTTAGCTATCTTGTGTGTTTTATCGTTAGAGCCATCGTCAATAACGAGGATTTCATCGCAGAACGCTAGACCTTTAAGGCAGGCGGCGATATTTCTCTCTTCGTTTTTGGTGAGAACCACTGCCGAAATATTCATGTTTGGCCAGCCCCTAAGACTTTCTTGAGATGATATAAGATAACGGGTGAGGCGGTTAGTGTTCCCACAATGGTTGCGTAGGCAGCCCCCACGATTCCGAATTTGTTGACAAGAGGAATTAGGGGTAATGAAAGGCCCAAAATTCCAAAAAGGGTAACCATGGTCACAATTTCCTGCTTTTTAACTGACAAAAAGAGTGAATAGGCGGAATCGGAAAGTGCTTTTAAGATTCCGAAAATTGCTAAAACCTTGAGAGCCCCGACTGCGCCCAACCACGCTTCACCAAATAAAAGCACTATTACCTCCCTTGAAAAGGAAAAAAGTAAGAATCCAAAAGGGATAACCAGAAGGCCTATAACACCAGTAATCTTCAAAAAAGCCTTCTTTAGTCTTTGTCGGTCAGCCGCAATTTTGGCGTAAGTCGGGAAGGTTACTTTATTGAAAACCTCTCCCACTTCCGAAATTGGCAGAGTCGATACCCGATAGGCCTGTTGATAGAGCCCCAGGGGTGCTGTTCCCAGAAGTTTGCCGACGATAATGTCGTCAAGGTGCTGAAAAAGGTATTCGAAGGTGCCAGCTAAAGTAATCCATCTTCCCCTGGCGATTACCTTTTTGACTTTTTCTGAATCAAAGCTGAAGAAAGGCCTGGGAGAAACCACGCTAAAAGAAATAATTACTTCGGCAAAGGCGGACAAAAACATTCCCCAGATAAAGGCCAATTCGCTGCGGGTCATAATTCCCAGGAGAATCGCGCAAGTCGTATCAACTAGATATAGAAAGGTCCGAAACCAGAATTCTTTATTAAACTTCAGTTCCTTCTGGAACTTAACAATGGCAGGATTGATAAAGCCCCTCGTCAAAGGAATTAGGCTTGTCAGCCTCAAGATAGCGCTTGACTCGCTTGATTTAAAAAAACCAGCGATAAGGGGAGCGAGTAAGAATATCGTCAGGGAAATCAAAACCCCTCTCGCAATTGAAACCAACCAGGCGGTTGAAATATAGGAGTCGATTTCATCCTCTTCCTGAATCAGGACGACATTTATCCCCGTCTCGGTTATGATTTCGAGGAATGCCAAAACCAGAAGAGCTATCCCAAAAATCCCGAATTGGGCCGGCGTCAAAAATCTTGCTAGGACGACCATCTTCAGAAGCGCCAGCCCGCGGGTTGAACCTCTTAACAGGCCCATCCAGGAAATGCCAACTAAAGCCTCCTTAAAATATCCCACGGCTAACTGATTATACCTTTAATAAACCCAGCCATCACTGCAAAGTCTGAAGAGAATTGTAAAACAATACCCCACAAACCAGATTTTATATCTTTTGTTTCCAAATAGACTTTTCTAAATGCCCAA
>JBMOLC010000031.1:0-5341 GCA_049324215.1 Patescibacteria group bacterium
CCCAATCGAGGCCGAGATAGTGACCATCTCCCACGAACATTCTGACCACAACCAAGCGTCTCGGGTCAAAAACGTCAAAAAAATAATTAACGGTCCAGGGGAATACGAAATCCTGGGGGTTTCCATCTTGGGTTTTTCTGCCTACCACGACGACAAAAAAGGGAGTTTAAGGGGGAAAAATACGATTTATGTTTTTGAGATGGACGGGGTGAGATGTGCCCACTTGGGGGATCTGGGGCATAAGCTCGGAGAGGAGCTGACCGACAACCTCGGAGATATCGACGTGCTTTTAATTCCGGTTGGGGGAGAATTCACCATCGGACCGGAAGGTGCAACCGCCGTAGTTCAGGAAGTTGAGCCCGCGATTGTTATCCCCATGCACTACCAAGCCCCCGGTCTAAATCCCCAAACCTTCGCAAAACTTTTGCCGGTTGAAGCATTCTTAAAAGAGGTCGGTCTTTCGGCCGAGACCCTGCCCAAACTTTCTCTTAAGAAAGAGGAAATTTCTCAGGAGGGCACAAAAGTGGTTGTCTTAGAGAAAAAATAATGGCCGGGCAAGTTTCGATTCGCATTCCGCCTCACTCGAGCGAGGGAGAGGAGAGCGTTCTGGGCGCACTCCTTCTTGACCGCGACGCTATAATTGCCGTTGCCGAGTTTTTGACGCCTTCCGACTTCTACGACGAAAGACATCGAACCATCTATGAGAGCTGCCTCGAACTGTATGAAGAGAGGGTTCCCATCGACGTTTTGACCGTTGCCGAGAGGCTAAAAAAGAGGAAGATTTTGAAGAAAGTTGGTGGGGCTACTTATCTCGCGGAACTCACCAACAAAGTTCCGACGGCCGCCCACGTTGAACACTACGGCAAGATTGTCAAAGACGCTGCAACCAAAAGGTCTTTAATGGCGGCAGCGTCTAAACTGCTTGATTTTTCGCTTGACGAGGGCTTGGCGGCGGAGGAGCTTCTCGATAAAGCCGAGGCCGAAGTTTTTTCTCTCACCCAGAGGCATCTGGCCAAAAGTTTCACTCCGGTCAGGGAGGCTTTGGCCGAGAGCTTTGATAGACTCGATGAGCTGCACAAACAGGCAGAAGGTTTAAGGGGAGTTCCCACGGGATTTAAAGATTTGGACGATACCTTGGCAGGAATGCAGAAGTCAAACTTGCTTGTTCTGGCAGCCCGGCCGGGAGTAGGAAAGACTTCTTTAGCCCTTAATATCGCCCAAAACCTGGCGGTTAAGTATAAAAGGCCGGTTGGGTTTTTCTCGCTCGAGATGAGTAAAGAGGAGTTGGTGGATAGACTCCTCGTGGTCCAGGCCGATATCGACGCTTGGAAATTGAAGACCGGTAAACTTTCCGAGGAAGACTTCACCAAGCTTTCAAACGCGATGGGGGAACTCGCCGAAGCCCCACTTTACATCGACGACACACCCGCGCTTTCGATTTTGGAGATGCGAACTAAAGCCAGACGTCTTCAGGTTGAGGCAGGAATCGACCTTTTGGTGGTTGATTATCTGCAGCTTGCCCGCTCAAGACAACTCGAAAACAGGGTCCAGGAAGTTTCCGAAATATCACAAGGCCTTAAGAATTTAGCCCGGGAACTTAAAATCCCGATCTTGGCAATTTCACAACTTTCCCGGGCAGTTGAGCAACGGGGAACCAGAAGACCGCAACTTGCGGACCTCAGGGAATCGGGCGCCATCGAGCAGGACGCAGATGTCGTGATGTTTATTTGGCGGGAGGATGAGGAAAAAACAGAGAACGTTGTTTTGGACATTGCCAAACACCGAAACGGTCCCTTAAAAAGCATCAACCTTTTCTTCAAAGGGGACAGAATCAAGTTCTACGGAAGAGAGACAAAAAGAGAAAAGTAAAAACCCTATCTTCGAATTCCGAAGTAACCGGCAAGTTCTCTAAATTCGTGGGGAGCTAGCTTTTTCCGATATACTTTGATAAGAAAATTTCTTCTTTCTAGCGGTGCATCTTCTACAAACCTCATCGCGATCCTTACGTGGGGAATTCCAAATCGAAGACAAAGTTCGTAAGCATTCTTAATTTCGGTATCTAGGGTGCGAAGTACGTAGGCAGAAGCCTCTTGGGACTGGGCGTTGTAGAACTCTTTGGTGTGGAAGGAGAGGTTATTTAAAAAAGTTTCTTCTAGTCTTTGTTGTCTATCGAGCTCCATACTAAGAGGCAAGCTGTGCCGAGGGTGGGAGTCGAACCCACACGGGGTGTTACCCCCATAGGTTTTTGAGACCTAAGCGTCTGCCATTCCGCCACCTCGGCTCAGGCTTCAATTATAACAAAAAATACTCGAGTAACCCACTTCGTGGTAAAATACCCCGAGAGACGATGATTTCCACAACCGATTTGAAGGCAGGTACAACCTTTCTCCACCAGAAAAAACCCTACCAGGTAATCAAATACTCTCTTATCAAAATGGGTAGGGGAGGGGCGGTTGTCAAGGTAACTGCCAGAAATCTCGAAAGTGGCAGCATCGAGGAGAAAAGCTTCAGTTCCAATCTTTCCGTCGATGAGGTTAATACCGTGAAGAAAAAGTTGCAGTTTCTCTACCGGGACTCCTCGACCGCACTCTTTATGGATCCGGCGAGCTACGAACAGGTGGAAATACCCCCCTCTATTTTGGGAGAATCTGCGGTGTTTCTTAAAGCAGGGGAGAGTGTGGACGTTCTTTTCTGGGACGAGAGGGCCCTTTCGGTTGAATTTCCCCCCAAGGTGGCCTTGAAGGTTGTCGAGTGCGACCCAGGCGTCAAAGGCAACTCGGCTACCAACATCTATAAGGTAGCGGTTTTGGAAAACGGTCTTACAATTAAGGTCCCCCTCTTTGTCAATTCCGGGGAGAAGGTTTTAGTCGATACCCGGACAGGCGAGTATATCGAAAGAGCCAAATAGGATATTAAAACCTTCGGTTTCAGGAAAAGAACCACCAGGCGCCAGCCACAATCACAGCTAGTTGGGTAATTATCCCCGGCCAAAAGTCGGCATTCACCTGGAGGCTTCTTTCAAAAAGCACCCAGCGAGTCAAAAGTCGCGAGCGCTGGCCGAGGTAGTAATAGGGCCATTTGACCAGGTCGGGGGTAACTCCCGCCAAAGAGCAGGTAAGAATGAGTGCCATTTTTGGGGGGTCGCTCGCAAATCTCGACGCCAAAAAAAGTCCGGTTGCTAGAGCGATTCCGACATCGATCAAGGCGATAGTCGTACTCTTCTTGGCCGGCCGTCCGAGTTTTTGGGTCTCGGTAAAGAGGTGGGGGTTCCAGTGGGGTACTTTATCCAAAATAAAATGGGAACCCACTGCTAGAGGTATGGCTAGGGCAGGTGTAAGCACGTGGGTTGCAATTGCCGCCCCGACTACGACGTGCGGCGTTTCTAACACAGTGATTGTAATCATAGCTAGTCTGCCCTCTCGAAGTCAAATTGGGGGATGTTATACTATCTTCTAGCTGACACCATGATCGCGAACATTTTCGTAAATTCTCTGGGGGTAGTGGTCTTCCTTTTTATCTTCTGGAAAAAGCTCAAAGAGGATTATGTTGCAAACGTTATCTTCACGACCGCATTTTACATGCTCGTCGGGGTTATTTTAGGATTTTTTGCTTCCCGCAGATTTTTGCCCCCAGCCTGGTTTTGGCTAGAGCTCTTGGGTCTTTCTCTGGGACTTTTATTGGGGATAGTACGCTATAAGTTAAGGGTCTTTGAGACGGTTGAGGCCGCGAGCGTCTCGCTCCTTCCCTGGCTTGGCCTTTTTTATCTTACGGACGCCATTGCCAACTCAAGTGTCTATTCCTTTTTGGCCTTTTTTGCGGTTACCTGTCTAGTTACCCTTTTTTTCTATCTTGACGCCCACTACCGCAATTTTAGCTGGTATAAATCTGGGCGAGTAGGATTTTCGGGTCTAACCACCTTGGGAGCCTTTTTCCTTTTAAGGGCTCTCATTGCCCTCCCTTTCCCCTTTGTGATATCCTTTATTGGCAGAAACGAGGCAGTTGTCTCGGGGGTCGGCGCCTTTTTCGCCTTTTTAACTGTTTATAATCTGGCCAGAAAGACTTAGATGAAAGAAAAAAGAGTCAAACAAAAACCAGTGAGAGTTTCTTTTCCCGCTAGCGTGGTTGCTCCGGTGGCTAACTTTTTGCGACAGAGACTTTTATTTTTACAGAGAAGGAAGAAAGAAATAGAAGAGGAGGATCCATTTAAAGATACCGCGAGAATTATCGACAATGCCTCTCCCGATACCGAAGCTGCCGAGCAATTCGGCCACGCCCGCACCTTCGCCATTAGGCAGCAAATCCAAAGGAATATCATCCAGACGAGAAAGGCGCTTTCCCGGATTAAAATTGGCAAGTATGGGATCTGCGAGGACTGTGGCCAAATGATCGACACCGACAGACTCATGGTCTATCCCGAAACGACCCTTTGTGCCAAGGACGCTGCCAAAAGAGAAGGAAAGTAAGGTGGAGCCAAAGATTATTTATGAGGATTCAGACCTTCTTATCCTCGATAAACCCACGGGTTGGACTACCGCCAAGGCCGAAACGACCAAACGCCAGAGTGTAATTGAGGAGTGGTTGGAAAAATTCGACTATCCCTTGGCCAACGATAGTGAAACAAGGTCGGGGATAGTCCACCGGCTGGATAAAGGCACGAGTGGAATTCTTCTCGTAGCCAAGACCAAAAAAACATTTGCAAATCTTCAGGGTCAATTTAAGGAAAGGCAAGTTGAAAAAACCTACCTCGCTTTGGTCCACGGTAGAGTTCACCCCCCAGCGGGGGAGATCGAAGTGCCGGTTGGCAGGCTTCCTTGGCGACGCGACAGGTTCGGAGTTTTGCCTGGAGGCAGGCCAGCGGTAACTTCTTATCAGCTCATAAAATATTTCAAAAGGGATAAAGAAGATTATTCGCTTCTTGAGGCAAGACCCAAAAGCGGCAGAACCCACCAGATTAGAGTCCACCTTAAATACTTGGGACATCCAATCGTTGCCGACGAATTTTACGCAGGCAGAAAAACCGCCAGGAAAGATAGGGTTTGGTGCCCCAGGCTTTTTCTGCACGCCGCCAAAGTGGCCTTTCGCCATCCCGCTAGTGGCAAAAGGCTTGAGCTTACCTCAGACTTGCCCCAAGACCTCGTGAACGTGCTAAACTTAATCTAATGGAACCTGCCTTTTTCCGAGATCTTTTTTTTGTACTCGCGGCAGCTCTCTCCGGTGGACTCGTCGTTCGCCTTTTCAAATTCCAACCCCTTTTGGGCTATATCATCGCGGGGGTAGTTTTTGGCAGCGTATTTCCAATTGCCGGCTCGGGAATAGAAAAATTGGCTGAGATTGGGGCAAT
>JBMOLC010000032.1:0-22497 GCA_049324215.1 Patescibacteria group bacterium
AATAGGGGGAGAAACCAGAAAGAGTTTTCCCAGCTTTGCTAGGGTCCAAAAGAAAGATCTTTTTAATAAACTTCCTCTCGAGAGACCGGCTGCGGAGCAGAGGATTATTCCCGAAATCGGGCTGGGGGAGAACCTAGATGCCTTTAAGGCAACTCTGCCTCCAAAAGAATAGCCAAAGATAAAATATTTTTCCCCTTTAAAAAACTGGTGGCAAGCTCTTGATAGGAAATCCGCATATTCTTTTAACCCCCAAACTTGGGAAGGGAGGGGAATATCTAAGCCAGGAATTTTAGGAAGGTAAACTTTCCAATCCCGTTTTTCTAATTTATCTCTGAGTGGAAATAATTTCTCTCTAGTTGCTCCCCAGCCATGAAGGATGACGATATTTTTTGCAACCATAATGCTAATTTTACCATTAAACTCATTCTTGCCGCATTTTTGACTTGTCCCATTGATTTGTGTTAGTATACTAAAAATTATAAGCTATGGAGCGTGTTTCCGAAGACATATTAAAAGAACAGGCCAATCTACTCAAAAAAGACCAGAAAGTAGTGGGGTTGTGGGATAGGTTGCTACGGGCGCAAAGCGGCTTCCAGAGATTTATGGTCGTTGAAGAGGTAGACGGAAATAGCTACGGGTTAACATTAGATAAAGAGGGTAGGGTTACAGAAGTTCCTGGAAAAATCATTAAAAAAAGAGAGCAAAGAGGCTATCCAATCAGAATCGAGGCTTTTATCCCTGCTGATGGCAGCGACGAAATAATTCTCGTCGAGCACGAATTCTAGACCTCACAATGGTCGAAAGACAACTTCTAATAATACGTCCCCTCGGTGCCCAGGGCCCGAAAATAGGAATAAAAATATCTGAAATTGGGGATATTATAGCCTTCGATTTGGCCTTGGGCGAGCTAACTGACAAACAGAAAGAGACTGTGACCGGCGTTCTTTCTGCAGCAGATAGAGCTGGACTAGAGGTCGTAGATTGCAGTCCCCTTCCCGATCAAGACACTTTGGATGAGATCGGTCTGGAATCCTCAGGCTGAGCCTTCCAGACTGACCTTCCTAATCCTCCCGTCCATTCTCTCTCCCAAAAACATCTCTGCCACTTTGGTGAAACTCCTGGTTAAATCCGTAACGTAGTATTCTATCCTCCCCTTCCCTTTTTTCGAGTTTTGAATATTTTTTAGACTAAGATAGTTTTTTAGCTCACGGGAAACGGCTTCCCCCGGATTAAGTAGTCTAACCTTCTTTCCGACTCCCTTTTGGATAACCTCCTTAATAATCGGGTAATGGGTACAGCCCATGACAAGCGTGTCGATTTCTTTGTTGCCAAAGTAGGAAAGATATTTCTGGGCTAGCCCTGAAAGAATCTGCCCCCGGGTCTCGCCTTCCTCTATCAAGGGAACAAAAAGAGGACAGGCCTTTTCAAAAACCCTTGCCCCTTTAGCCCTCCTCATAATCTCTTGCGAATAAGCCTGACTTGCTATCGTTCCCCTTGTTCCGATTACCCCTATCCTAGCGTTACGAGAAAGAATTGCTGCCTCGTAAGCCGCAGGGGAAACGACATCGAAAACCGGTACCTTGATTTTTTTCTTTAAAGCTTCCCCGGCAAAAGCCGAGGCGGTATTACAGGCAATTACGATGCACTTTACCTTCCTCGTGAGTAAAAATTTTGCATCCTCGAAAGAGAATTTTGTCACCATCTCTTTGCTTCTGGTCCCGTAAGGAACTCTGGCTGTATCCCCCAGATAAATGATGTCTTCGTTGGGCAGCAGCTTTTTTATTTCGTGGACTACGGTCAAACCGCCAAGTCCTGAGTCAAAAACGCCAATCGGGGATACCCTCATTGCTTTAAGGCCAGAACCGCTTCCTTAAACTTTTTACCACGCTCTTTGTAGTTGGGAAACATATCGAAGGAAGCGGCAGCCGGCGAAAGAAGCACCACCCCGCCCTTAGGGGTCAAGGAAAATGCTTTCTGAACGACAGCGGCCATCTCGGGCTTCCCCATCTCGACCATCTTGCCGGCAAAAGAAGCTCCTTTCAAAGCCTGCTTGATTTTACCGGCGACAGCGCCGAGAAGGATTACGTTAACGACGTTTTTCTTTTGAGAAATTACCTGCCCCAACTGCCCATAATCCAATTTCTTGTCGTATCCCCCCAAAATAACCGTTAGCGGCTCGGTAAAGGAATTGACTGCGGCAATTGTGGGCTGAGGGCCGGTCGCAAAAGAGTCGTTACAGAAAGTAACCCCCCGCACCTCTCCCACCAGCTCAAGTCGGTGCTCCAAACCCCTAAAAGCGCCTAAGACCTGAAGAATTATTTCATCTTTAACTTTAAAAATTTTCGCCACCGAGACAGCCGCGGCCACATTTTCCCAGTTGTGCTCTCCCCTTAAGATTAAAACGTCTTTGTATTTAGCGGCCAGTTTATTTTTCGAAAAGAGGACGGTTTGGGCTTTAGTCTCCGCCGCAAAACTCCTTGAGGTTTCGTAATCAGCATTGATAACGGCGTAGTCTTCGGGCCGTTGAAATCTGACGACTCTTTTCTTGGCCTCGACATACTCCTTCAAGTCTTTGTGCCAGTCCAAATGGTCGCTTGTGATATTGAGAACCACAGAAATCTGGGGACTCACCTCCATGTCTATAAGTTGAAAAGAGGACATCTCAAGAACAACGACTGTATTCTTCTTTAGTTTTGGAAGTAGGGAAAGATAGGGAATTCCGATATTTCCAGCTAGATAAACATCTTTGCCAGCGTCTTTAAGAATTCGATAGATAAGGCTTGCGGTTGTCCCCTTGCCCTTCGTACCGGTAACCCCTATTATTTTCCCCTTGGCTTGACTGAAAAAGATTTTGATTGCGCTGGTTATCTCAACACCCTTTTTCTCTGCCTCAACGATTTTGGGGAGATACCTATAGACGCCGGGGGAACGAACTACGCTGTCGAAATTGGTTAGAAACTTTAGGTCATAGTCTTTCCCGAGAAATAGTCCGACTTTACTTTCCGGAACCCCTTCGAAATCAAGCTCACTTTTCTTCTTTTTGTCAAATATAGAAACCGAATAGCCTTTGGCAAGAAAATAGTCCAGGCTATCCTTGCCCTCCATGCCGAAACCGAGTATGGCTGTCTTCTTCATCTCAAAAACCTATGTATTGTACCTCCGGCTCAAGTCTAACGCCGAATTTCTGATAAACATCATCCGAGATTTTCTCTGCAAGCTCCCTAACCTCCTTGGCTGTTGCTTTACCTTCGGGGTTAACTATAACCAGCGCGTTTTTGTCAGAGACCTTTGTATTTTTATAGGTTCTGCCTCTCCAGCCAGCATTTTCAATCAGCCAGCCGGCAAAAAGTTTGACCTTGCTGCCGCTAACTTCATGATATGGCATTTGCGGATAATTTTTTTTAATCTGGCTAAATTCTCCTTTGGTTATAATCGGGTTTTTGAAAAAGGAGCCGGCATTTCCAATCACTCTGGGATCTTCCAGTCTTTGTCCCCTCAAGTCAAGCACCGCCTCTCTGATTTGAGAAAGCGTCGGGTTTTTGATTCCTTTGCCCTTTAAATAACTTTTTAGAGATTCATAAGCGACGAGAGGCTCCCCACCTTTTTTTAATTTCAGAGTAATGTCGGTGATGATGTATCTACCTTTTGCTTCGGGTTTTTTGAAAATACTTTCCCGGTAGGAGAAACCACAGTCTTTTTTAGCCAAAACTACAAACTCTTCTTTTTGAATATCGTAGGCGCTTAAGGAAACGAAGGCATCTTTAATTTCCTGTCCGTAGGCGCCGATATTCTGAATGGGGGAGGCCCCAACGCTACCCGGAATTCCCGAAAGGCACTCAATCCCTTGGAGATTTTTGTTAACCACGTTAGCTACCAGCTTATCCCAAGTAAGACCCGCTGCGGCGGTGACATCAACGCTCTTGCCTTCTTGTCTAAAGTTGACGCTCTCGCCAACATATTTGACCACGACTCCGTCAAAACCAGCGTCGCTAATGAGAATGTCGCTTCCTCCTCCAAGGACAAAAATGGGTAGGTCCTTTTTCTTGGCAAAAGCGACCGCCTCTTTTAGTTCTTCTTTATTTTTTACCTCGGCCAGGTACTTTGCCTCTCCCCCGATTTTAAACGTCGTCAGGGTAGTAAAGGGAACGTTCTTTTTGAGAATAAAACTTGGCATAGCTAGAGTGAAGCAAGAATCTTTCTCGACCAATCATAACTTTTACCTGCCCCCATGACCAGTATCACGTCACCCTCGCGGGTTCCTTTCTTAATTAAATCTAAAACTTTTTCAAGTGAATTCGTCGCCCTGGCATTTTTCTTCTGCGAGGCGTCAACCATCGACTCCTCGGTTATACCAAAGGTACTTAAATCTCTGGCTTTAAAAATGGGGCCAATCACCACCTCGTCTGCATCCTTAAAGACTCCCTTGTAACTCGCCAAAAGGGCTTTCGTCCGGGAATAAGAATGGGCCTCAACTACTGCCCAGATTCTCTTTTGAGGATAAAGCTGTCTTAGAGCTTGGAGCGTTGCCGCAATCGCGGTTGGGTGGTGGGCATAATCGTCATACACCTTGATTCCTCTTTTCTCTCCCAAAAGCTCAAGCCTTCTGCCAATACCTGCGTAGGCAGAGAGGCTCTCTTTGACAAATTCTTCTTTGATTCCCAAAACCCTTGCCAGAAGAATTACGCCCAAAGAATTGGAAACATTGTGAACACCCGGGACTCTCAGGGAAAACTCTCCCCCGTCATTTAGCTTAAAAGTTGTTCCCTTTGCGCTGGCCTTGCTAACCTTTGCCGAAATGGACTCGGGAGTCTCAAATAAGGGCGCCCCCAGGCTGTATCCGTAAATCTTTAAAGTCGAAAGAAATTCTTTTCCGAGTAAATCAAAAACCCTTTTTATTCCAGAGGAATCCTGATTAACGATTAGAATCTTTTCCCCCTTGAGATTTTTGAGGAAACTAGCATAACTAGTAAGAAGTTGCTCCTCTGAGGCAAAGAAATCCGGATGGTCAAACTCGATAGCGTTAAGAATAATTGCTTCAGGGTGATAATTAAGAAAATTATCGTAAAATTCGTCCGCCTCAGTGATAAAATAATTGCCTTTTCCAAACCTCACATTTTCGCGCCAGGTGGGAACCGTTGCCCCAACTACACAGGTAGGGTCAAGTCCCGCTTTCTCAAAAAGAAGGGAGGTCATGGCGGTAACGGTTGATTTTCCGTGTGTCCCGGCAATTGCAACAACCTTTTTACCTTGGTGTAAGTACCTTCCCAAAAATTCTTGCCAGGTTAATATCTGAGGGGCGTTAAGAACTTCCGGGTGCTTCTTGTTTTGGAAAAAAATCGCGGGTGAGACAACCAGAAGATCAACGCCAGTGAGGTGACTCTGACTATGGCCCACGAAAATCCGGGGTATAAATTTCCTGATTTTTGGCAGATAGGCCGTATCTTTCTCGAGGTCACAGCCAGAAACCTCATACCCCATCTCTTTAGCCAAAAGAGCAATACCCGATATACCGCTTCCCCCTATCCCCATAAAGTGGATGTTTCTCATCTCTCTATCTTTTTTATTTTTCCTTTCAAGGCTTCCTCGATGGCTTCCCTATCGCTCCAGGGATATTCCGTATTACCGAACGCCATGCTTTTTTCGTGGCCTTTGCCGCAAATAACAATTGTGTCCCCTGTGCCTCCCGCCTTAATTGCCTCTAATATCGCCTCTCCCCTCTCCGGAATAATCGTGTAACTTTTGTTTTTTGCTCCTTTTTCCATTTCTTTTAAAATGTCATTGACGTTTTCACTTCTTGGGTCCTCTGTGGTAAAGAAAGAAGAATCAGCTAATGTAGTTGCAACCTCTGCCATTTTCGGCCTTTTTTCTCTATCCCTTTCTCCTGCACAACCAAAAACAGCTATCAGCCTGCCTCTGGTTTTTGATTTGAGATAAGATAGAACGCTCTCTAGAGCATTTGGGGTGTGGGCAAAATCTATGTAAACGTCGAAATCCTTTCCCGATTCAACCTTTTCCAGTCTTCCCGCGGGCAGTTTAAAAGAATGAAGTGCCTTTATAGCTATTTCTTTTTCTATTCCCAACTTCTCTACCAAGCCCAAGGCCAAAGAGGCATTAAGCTCGTTATATTCTCCGGGGAGAACTCCCGAAACGTCTTTATCTAGTCCATAAGTTACTATTTCTTTGTCCTTCAGGTTTTCCTTGAGGTATTCGAAAGAAGGGTCAAGGCTATTTAGTACGACAAAGTCTTCGGCCATTTTAAGAAACTTTAGTTTGGTGTCTCTATATGCCTCAAAGGTTTTGTGGTAATCCAGGTGTTCGTGGCTGATATTGGTGAGTGCCGCAGCCATAAATTTCGTTCCCTCGATTCTTTTTTGGTCTATGCCGTGTGAGGTAACCTCGATAACCGCATAGACACAGCCTTCCTTAACCATTTCGGAGAGGAATTTTTGAAGAAGAATCGGCTCAGGGCTAGTTACGTGAAGACCCGTTTCATACTCTCTCTCCCCTATCTTGGCGGAAACAGTTGACACAAGCCCTGTCTTTTTGCCTGCCGAATTTAGGATGTGGTAGATTAGGTGTGCGGTTGTGGTTTTACCATCTGTCCCTGTTACTCCGATTACCTTAAGGCTTGTAGAGGGATATCCGTAAAAAGCCGAGGCTATTTTCCCCACAGCCTCCCTTGAATCCTTGACTCTAGCGTAGGCTACACCTTTAATAGGAACTTCCTCTTTTTCCCTCTCCCCGACAACGGCTACCGCTCCTTTTTCTATGGCCCGGGAAATATAATCGTGGCCGTCGACTGTCAATCCCTTTATGGCAACAAAAAGGAACTCTTTCTTAACCCTCCTCGAATCTTCGGAAATTCCCTTTATCTCCAAATCTCTCTTGCCGAAAACTTGATAATCCCCTACCTCAGAAAGCAAATTGTCCAATTTTTTGAGCATAAATATCCAACCAGCCTATTTTACTATATTCTGGCCCTTTTTAATCCTTTATGCATTAAAGGTGGTTCTTTAAGGAATCGGACTTTTGGTTTCTTCATTCATCGATGAGGTTTCGAAAAATAACCTCGATCTCTAAAAAATTGACCGTGTGTTTAGTCCGGTATATATTTTGACCAGATGGGCAGAAAATATTCAAAAACAGAGATAGTTCGCGAAATCAAACATCCAGAAATTGAACATATATTTGTTTTCCCTTCGAAGGAAGAGGCCGCCCGGGCAACGGCTGAGAGGATAGCTGAAATAATCAACCAAAAACCGAATTCTTCGATCGTATTTGCTACTGGCGAAACGATGATTCCGGTTTATTCTTACCTAGCAACCAGCGTAGATCAAGACGGGGTGGATTTCTCTAAAACCACCGGCTTTCATCTCGACGAATATTTTCCTTGCGCTCCCAGCGAGGAGCATAGCTTTGTAAAATATCTTAGAAAATGGGTCTGGGGCCCTCTGGGTATAACGAGATTTTATGAAATAAACGGGTTAGCCCAAAATCCCAGAGCCGAAGCTGCCAGATATAACCGTCTATTAAAAGATCACCCCGTCGAGCTGGCAATACTCGGGATAGGGCCATGGTCGCCGGAAACCAATACTGGAGGCCATATTGGATTCAACGAACGGGGAACCCCTTTTACCGCAGAAACGCATCTCGCCAAATTGGACAAAGCCACTATTTCGAGAGACCGAGATGAAAGGGGCCAAAATACACCCGATATGGCAATCACGCTGGGAATCGCCAATATTCTCTCCGCCAAAAACATATTCTTGGTGGCGTACGGCCGAAACAAGGGGAAATCGTTGAGGGAAAGCCTATTGAAACACATTCATCCCCTAAGACCTGCGTCTGCCCTTCGGTTGCAGGGACGCAAAGTTTCTATTTTTATAGACAGAGAAGCTGCGTCCCAGCTCTCACTTTAAGTCTAAGGAAGAAACATCGTCGTAAAGACCTTCAAGAATGACGGGGTCCGAGAGCATCTCCGGCCCGCACTCTTTCCACCGCAGATAAAATAAACATCAATTTATCAGTGGCTGTAACTTGTTTTTCTTTCTCCATTAGCGACCGATTATATCAAACAAGTCTTCTCTATGTTAAACTTAGGTCTATGGAACGCCTTCCAAGGGAAATACTCGTCGATGTCGACGGAACCCTAACAAACTCACAAAGAATCGTTTCTGTGAGAACGGCCAGAGCCATATCTGCGGTAATAAAGAAAGATATAAAAATAGGAGTTTCTACTGGAAGAAGCTACGCTGCTCTTTTTAAATATATCCTCCCCTTTTTCCCACCAGATTCTCTTCATATTGTTGCCGGAGGAGGACAAATTGTAGACGGTAAAGGAGAGACTATCTGGGAGAAAAAAATCCCACACGAAGAAGTAATCAATATCTGCAAAGAAGTAGAAAGAATGGGCACCAATTATATTTTTGGTCAAGGGTCGACACTTTACTGTAGCAAGGGGCTTTTGGCGAACATTTCCCAGCACCCCTGGCAAATAGATGTGAAACTTGCCGATGGACTAAAAGATTGGAGTACCCCACTGGTTTCCGTTTTAAACATAAACGAAACAGTACGCAATTTTCTTTCTCAACAACAAGCCCTCTCGGCTAAAGAGATAGAAACTAGATATCAACCTCCTCACCTTGATATTACTGCCCAAGGTGTCAATAGGGGGACCTCCGCTTCTATCTGGACAGAAAAACAAAATATCTCATTAAAAGAGCTCCTCGTAGTAGGAGATAGCTTAAATGATTTTGAACTCTTTCAAGTAGCCGGACTAAGTGCGGCGATGGGACAGTCCCCCAAAAAGTTGAAATCTATTGCTCAAATAACTATTGGCGATGCTGATGAAGATGGTTTGGCGGAGTATTTAGAAAAGTTACTCAGTTAAACTATCGTACCAGGCATTACAACTGTATCCTCTGGAATAATTACTCCCGGGTTGGTTCCGCAATGGATACCAACTTTTACCCTATCGCCTATTAAGCTACCAAAAAAGGATGATAGGGTGTCAACTGGTTCTCCCTTTATGTCGACACGGACAGTTCTTCTATCCAAACGCCTGTTGGCCGTAACAAAATTTGCGCCGATCCTAACGTCCTCTCCGATAATTGAGTCTCCAATAAAGCCTGAGTGAACATGGGTATTTCTACCGATAATGGAATGTTTTACGTCAACCATGTTTTGCAATTCCACGCCTTCTTCGAGAACCGTTTCTTTCCTGACTTTACAAAAGCTCCCAACAACAGTATTTTTGCCAATATAACAGGGGCCTTGAACGATAGCATATTCATGAATCTGCGCCCCCTCCTCGACAATGACCGGTCCCGAGATAACGGCCCCACGGCCAACGTGAGCTCCCCTGCGAATTTCGGGACTGTCGGCAAATTGACTAAATCGGTAATGAACAATCTTAAATAAGTCCCAAGCATATTTAAGAGAGAGGGTTGGGTATTCAGTCTCTTCTGCTACCACTTCATTTTCTCGAGCATATTTGTCAAGTGCCTCTTCAAATTGATACTGCGAAACCTTTAATGTCTTCATAAAATTTAAAAAGTCCCGAGTGAGTATATAGATACCCAGTATTCGTTGGTCAGATAACCCAGAAACATCTTTCGGTTTTTCTACAATCCTCGTCACCCGATTTCCATCCAGTGCCAAAATTCCGTACCTTTGGGGCTCAGCTGTTTTTTGAGAAAAAAGAACCACGCCCCGCTCTTTACTCAAAAGGCCGAGATGGTCGTTAACGTTTATCTGCTGGGCATTAACTAATAAAAACCTGTCATCTAACTGCTCACTTGGCTTCAAAAGAGCATCCGCCATACCGAGAGGTTTTTCTTGGGTATGAAAATTAATCGCGACGCGGGGTTGGGTCATTTCTATTAATCTCTCAATTGCCTCATCTCGGGGTGATTTTACTATCTCTATCTTCTTAACACCGGCAGTTTCGAGGCTTTGTATTGTTTGGGCGATTATAGGTTCGCCGAAGATTGAAAAGGTACTTTTATGACGATCTCTCTGAAATGGAATAAAACGGGAGCTCTCGCCCCCCGCCAAGATAACTGCTTGCTGCGGTACTTCTTTAGACATTTTGTCAATTTTACTGCTTATTTAAAGAAATCTCTATTATTGTTGCATCATCCCTATGTTTCAATCTGTGAATCTTCTCAAAATCTGGGTCGTTATCTAGCCTTAGCGCTCCTGCCTCAAGAACCGAAGCTCCTTCACTACTTTGGAAATTTTGAATAAGGCTTTGGGCTGCACCTTCCCCAGAAATTCCCACCCCCGTATAAGGAATTCGTGCACCATCCGAAACCAAGAAGATGGAGGAAAGGTTCCTAGAAATTTTAATCTTACTTTCAAATATTAAATTATTTCTTACCAACTCCGGCATACCATTCAGTATTCCACAAGCGTTTTCTTTATTAATTTTTCGTCGAAATGACTCTTGTAGTTGGGCTTTTATTTTAGCTTTGGCCTCGGGAATTTCATGGATTTGGGCAAGACTACAGCCATATTCGTCACAAAGACTTCCAATAAACTCCATTGTCTCACGGTCAAATCTTTCATTCTGATTTGGAGTCAGTATTTTTATCCGACCGTCCCGATAAAAAGCGCAGGCAACTGTATCGGCAACGTGGGCAATCGTCGCTTGACTATTTGTTAAATCAATTAAGATAAGGGTTGTAGCCATGCCGGGAACACTCAACACATCGCTATAATTAACTCCAGGAACCTTCTGCATTTTTTCGAAAATCCAACTGTTTACGGTCTTCATAATTTCTCCTGCCGTTAAATTTTCTCTCTGTGAAAGTTCCTGAGACTGCGGTGAGTCTTTAAAGCCTAGGGATACGAGGTGGGAAATATAAAAAGCTCCAGTTACTCCGTAGGCTGCAAGAGCTTCAATTTCTCTCTGGCTCGAAGCCCCGTCCATGACTGCAAAAAGCATCCGCCCCGCACCGAAGGGTAAAACCAGGTAAGAATCCTCATTTAATTTCTTGTCCGGATTAGCAGCCAGAGTTTCAGCAAAAACTGATATTGTTTTTTGTCTACCGTTTTCTTGGAGAATTAGCGTTTTACTTAATGATCCGTGTTGAATTTGGTCAATTCCGTCTTTCTCGAGAAACCAGAACAGGGGATTTCGCTCTAAAACAGATAGAGTCTTAATAACAGAGTCTTCTTCTAAACTAGCTTCTAACATTGAGACTATTATGACACAGCTATTTAGGATTTTTATTTCCCTTGGGATTTGTTAAGCCACGCTTGCATTTCGGATCTGTGTCCTTCAGCTATTTTTTGATATCCTTCCCTATTAGTTATGGGTGGTATAGAGGGCTCAAGTACTCTCAACTCAAAACCTGTGTCTTTATTGAAATACTGTGCAACGGGGATGACGTGAATATTGAGGTTAGCAGCCACAACATATCCTCCGGTCTTAAATGGATCAAGATCGTAAGGCCCCAAACCCGAGTATTTTCCGCTAGTTCCCCCCTCGGGAAAATTCACGAAAGCCCCACTGCGGTGCTTATTTATTGCCTGCCGGGTTTCTTCCAGTAAAAATGCTGTTCTGCCAGCCTCCACCACCATAGATAGAGGAGGAACGTATACAAATCCGGCTTCGGTGTGGATCTGCCCAAATATTAGAGGGAAGTCTTCTGAAACATAGTAGAGGTTGTCTCCGATTTCTCTGGCAACGGGGTAGATAGCCGCAAAATACATGGGGTAGGGGTACATCGCATCGTAACCTGGTATGTCTATACTCAAATCTTCTTTAGGATTAATGCCCGTTAGTTTATATGCTCCGAAATGGTTAACCATCACAAGCGCCGGGCTACCCTTGGGAACTTTCGACAGAAGTTCTTTGCCTTCGACAATTTTCGACTTTAACCTCGAAGCTACTTCTTGGAGAACTTCTTGGGTGATGTTGTGAACTCTTCCCGGGTCTTCGATGTTTGCTATTGCCCTTTTTAGATAATCGATTTGCAGTTGTCTAATCTGCCGAAATGCTTCGCGTGCCCAAGGTTTCTCCAAAACAGCCTCCCTAATTTTTTCCCTAATAGCTATTTCCCTTGGGTCTTCTTGGGATTTCTTCTTAATAACAGTTTCGGTATATTCGCGGCTGCGTCTATTCATGGTCTCCATTTACAGTTTTAGTATTGCGAGAGCAAGCTCATGGGGATCGTGACGCAAGAGGTGCTCCTTCCTAAGATAGGTAGAAACTGGTTTTTTAACTATCCTAGCCTGGGGTTCGAGTTTCTGAATGTTCTCTTCGTCGACCTCAACCAGGTTTTGACCTTCCTCTTGATAGATATCGAGAATTTCCTTCTCAAGATGGTTGGTGTTGACTATTATGTAGTCTAGTCTTCCCGGAGCGTTAAGATAAAAAAGAAAAGCCTGTAGAAAATCCGAGGCCCTAAAACTATCCGTCTCTCCGGGTTTTGTCGCCAGGTTTACCACAAAAACGAGTTTGGCTTTTGCTTTGACGATTGCCTCCCTGACGGCTTCAACTAGAAGGTGTGGTAAAACGCTCGTATAAAGGTCGCCGGGTGCAAAAACTATCTTGTTTGCTTTTTCTATCTCTTTTATGACTTGGGGGTTGGGATCGGCCCTGGTATCAAAGTAAATCCTGACTATTCGGTCCAAAGGGTCGTAGTTTCTGTCCTTAACTCTCTTGTCGATATTGGTCTCTCCCACAATCTGATTGCCCTTGGCCGTCTCCGCAACTAAGTCCACCCGAGACAGGCTTACGGGTATGACCTTGGCTCTGACCCTAAAAAGCTGAAGTTCAGCCTCTACCCCCCTGTCCTGCCCCCTGAAGATATTATCGAGTCTCGCCGTCAAAAGGTTTCCGAAAGAGTGTCCTTTAAGGGGCCCAGCAACTTCCTCAAAACGGTCATCAAAAAGCCTCTGAGCAACCATCCTCTGCTTCTCGTCCGGCATTAGGGCCAGAATGCAGCGCCTGGCATCCCCTGGTGGCAATACCCCAAGCTCAGTTCTTAACCTTCCCGAACTCCCCCCGCTATCCCAAGAACCGGCAACGGCGGTAATCAGACTATTCTCGTTTAATTCTCTCAGTCCGCTTAGAAGATGAAACTGGCCGGTTCCTCCCCCAAAGGTTACTATCTTCTCTCTGAACTTCTTTTTTTCATTCATTTGGGCTCTCTTCCTTCCTAATCTCGCCTCCCAAAGCTTTAAAGCGTTCGACAATCTTCTCGTATCCCCTTTCGACCATCTCGGCATTTTCGATCTCGCTTTCTCCTTTGGCCACAAGTGCCGCTAAGATTATGGATATTCCGGCCCGGATGTCTTTACAAAAAAGCTTCTCTGCCTTGAGTTTGGTTGGGCCGGTAACAATGACGCGGTGGGGGTCGGCAATAAAAATATTGGCACCCATACTGATTAAATCGTCGACAAAGAATACCCTCCATTCGTACATCCAGTCGTGACAAAGCACCGTTCCGTCGGTCTGGGTTGCCAGAACAATGAATGTACTCATGAGGTCCGTAGGGAAACCCGGCCAGGGCCTGGTCTGAAACTTGCGTTTTAAGGCCCGTAGGTTGGAAGGTTTGACACAAAGCCTATCGCCTTCTTCGCATTCAGCTTGAACCCCCATGCTTTTGAGGTAGTGCAAGAAAATGTGGTAGTGTTCTTCGGGACAGTCTTCGATTTCGACGTGTCCGCCCGTTATCGCGGCTGCGATTGCAAACGTTCCACCGTCGATGTGGTCGGGAACTACCCGATGGAGAACGCCCGAGAGTCTCTTTTTACCAGAAACGAGGATTCTATTGGTTCCCGCGCCTGAAATCTTTGCACCCATTTTCGTCAACATTTTGGCTAAGTCTTGGACGTGGGGTTCTGCCGCTGCGTCTTCCAAGGTCACGTCAGCGTTAAGTGTAGAGGCAAGTATCAGCCCCATCTCGGTAGCTGTCACGGAAGCTTCTTCCAAAAAAATCCTTGGAGCCTTCCTCTTTTCCCAAGTCAGATGGAACTTTCCGTCGGCAGGGGCAACATTAATCCCAAACTCTCTCATCATTGAAAAATGGGTATCCAGAAGCCTTTCCCCGATCTGGTCTCCCCCGGGAGGAGTGATTACCGCTTTGCCAAAACGAACTAGTAGGGGAGCGGCTAAAATTACAGAAGCCCGGAGTCGGCCGCTTAAATCTGAATTAAGCTCATAGGAGGCTAGACCCGAAGGATCGATGGTCAAAGAATCATTAGACGCCTCAATCCTACCCCCCAACTCCGCAATTAACTTGGTCATTATCTCGATATCCCGAATATTGGGAACATTCGTCAGGGTAACCGCCGAGTCGGCCAGAAGAGCCGCTGGCAGAAGGGCCAGAGCGGAATTCTTACTGCCCGCAACCTTGACCTTGCCTTCCAGTTTAGTCCCACCCGTAATTACAAATTTAGACACGCCAAGAGCTATTTTAGCATCGTTAGCCATTTGACTCAAAATATTTAATTTTCGGGTTGGATGCCGAAATAGGGAAACAGGTCTTTCGCAATTGAGTACCAAAGAGGGGCTGCGGTCTCGGAGGCCCAAGGAGAGCTCTGGGGCTCCTTGAGGGTCACCAGCATGAGAAATTTCGGTTTCTCGGCTGGGGCAAATCCGATAAAAGAAGCCATCGTTTTTTCTTCGTCGTAGTGCCCGGCAATAGGAATCTGGGCGGTTCCAGTCTTGCCCGCAACTTTAAAGCCTCTTAAGTGGGTCCATTTTGCCTCACCACTCTTGGCAGCCTCAACCATCATCGCCCTAATTTGCGCAACAGCTTCTGGGCTGAAGACTCTTTCGCCCAACTCGGGCTTGATATCGTCTTCCCAGCCTTCCCCCAAAAGCTTGTCAACCACCTGGGGTTTAACTGCGTAACCTCCGTTGGCAATGGCCGCAGCTGCTTTAATCAGTTGAATGGGTGTCACGGCGACTCCCTGACCAAAGGAAGCTGTAGCTAAATCCACAATATTCCACGTTCCTTTTTGCCTCAGGGCAACTGCGTCCTCACCTTGCAAATCGATACCCGTTACCTTTCCTATCCCCGCTTTATCCAAGTATTCGTATAATTTATCTGCCCCCAGTTTCTGACCCACAAAGGCCATGCCGACGTTGTCGGAGTTGACGATCACGTCGAGCATCGTCGCATCCGGACGATACTTTTTGTCCCAGGTCTCGATGAGGTATTTGTCCACCCTTAAAGGACCAGCGCAGATGTCACAAATAGTCTCGGGTTTGACGACACCACTCTCGAGGGCCGAGGCCATGACCAGAATTTTAAATACGCTCCCGGGTTCAAATGTGTCCGAAATCGCAGGGTTTTTAAAAAAACTATCGCTGAATTTATAATAGGTCTTGGGGTCGTAAGCAGGGTAAGAGCTCATGGCCAGGACTCCCCCGCTAAAGGGGTTCATCACGATTGCCGTTCCGGCAGTTGCCCCATACTTTTCAATTCCTTCCAAAAGTTTGTTATCAAGAGTCCTCTGCACGGTTTTGTCGATGTGGGTCAGGAGGTCTACCCCGCTGATGGCCGAAATCTCATTTGCACCGCCCAAAAGAATCGGAATCCCTTTTGCGTCTTTTTCCACAGAGTAAAAACCGGGCTTTCCGGAAAGAGAAAGATTGTAATAACCCTCAAGGCCAAAATAGCCCACCTCGGTCCCTTCCGTATCTTTGCCCACAAAGCCCAAGAGGTGGGCAGCCGAGGAGGCCTCGGGGTAAACTCTATCCTCCTGGGGCTCAAAACCGATCCCGGCTAGATTTAGTGCCTCGATATTTTTCCTGACCTCACTTCCCACCTTTTGCTTGAGGGGCACCCAGACGACCTCTTTCCTCGCCAGTACCTCTTGGATTCTGGCAGTTTCCGCCAAAAGCGAGGCGCGATCGTCAGGATCCTCGACCCAAAGGGGCGCAAGTTTTTCGGCAATTTCTTTGGGAGAATCCTTGAGTTGGGGAATCTCGGCGAATACCCTCCAAGCCTCTCCCCTGGCGGCCAGCCAAGTACCGTCCTTAGCGAGGATATTTCCCCTGGGAGCGGTTACGAGTTTGCCAGATTGGTATTGACTTTGCGCAGCTGTGGCTAAATCCTTGCTTTTTATTATCTGCCAGAAGAAAAGTTTTGCTAATAAGGCCGAAAATCCAAGCAGAAAAAGCAGTAAAATAATCTTGAGCCTCGTTGCCATTTAACCTTTAGGGAAGTTTAGCAACCGCTTCCTCTTGGGTAATGTAAAGGGTTTTTTCGGCTTTAATAAATCCCAAAGATTCGGACGCTTTCTCAAAAGAGCCCAAGGAAGAAGAATGGATAAGCTCGGAATTTAAGGACTCTCTTTCGGCTAAAAGTCCTGCTTCTTCTTTCTCAAGTTTAGATAAGCTCGCTCCTGAAGTAGTCATTTCGAGGGTCAAATAAACTATCCCGGCTAAAGTCAGGGTTCCCGCAACATACAAAAGTTTCGTACTTGGCAAAAACTTTTTATTTTTTTCTGATTTATCTCTCATAATTTTTCTAAGATATAAAGCTCCGCACTCCTGGCCCTCGGATTTCTGGCAACCTCCTCCAAACTCGGCTTTACGGGCTTTCGGGTCAGAATTCTGCCTTCTTTTTCTCTTTCTTTTTGGTAAAAGAAGTCTAAAACCACCTTTTCTTCTCCGGAATGAAAGGTTATGACCAAGAGTCGTCCTTTCTTTTTCAAGAGGGAAAAGGCTTTGGGAAGTGCCTCGGTCAAATTCTCAAGCTCGGAATTAACCGCCAGCCTCAGGGCTAAAAAGGGTAAGGTAGCTGGGTGTAAATCTTTTTTTGCCCTAACCCTTTTTACCACCCTCAAGAAATCGCCGACCTTGGCAAAAGCTCTTACCTCTCGTTGCTTGCTAACTAGCCTTGCCAAAAATCTGGCCTCACCCCGCGGCAGTACCCTGGTGAAAAGTTGGGTAAGTTGGTCTTCCCTCAGGGCATTGAGTAAGTCTGCTGCCGTCAGTCCCTGTTCCGCAGGGTCAATCCGCATATCGAGCTTTGCCTCGGGATTTGTAAAGGAAAATCCGCGGCTTGCCGACAAAAGCTGGAGATTGGAAACTCCCAAGTCAAAAAGGACGCCATCGACTTGGGCAAATCCTTCTTTTTGGGCAACGAGATCGATATTCCTGAAGTTGGCGTGAGTGAGTTTAAAGGACCCCTCACTAGAATGGTGAGGGGTAGGGCAGGCTTTCTTTAATCTTCGTTCGGCAACCTCAAGCATCTTGCTATCTAACTCAATCCCCAAAACTTCGGCTCCCTTTCTAACCATCGCCAGTGTGTGTCCGCCGGTTCCCAGCGTGGCGTCGATTATCCGAGCTTTCTTTAAAGGTGCAAAAGCTTTTGTTACCTCCCCCACCAAAACGGGCTCGTGGTAATCATCTTTTTTCATTCTTGGCCAAATTTTCGATAAATTCCCGAGTTGTCGCTCCGATTTCCTCTGCCTTTTTCTCCCAAGCTTCTTTGGCCCAAATTTCGGCTCTATTTCCCAATCCCAGAAAAACAAGTTCCTGCGTGAGCTCGGCAAAGTTAGCCAAAATCTCGGGTATGACTATTCTTCCCTGACTATCGGGAGCAACCTCAAAAGCAGAACCCAAGATAAACCTCTCGATGTCTCTGACCCCAAGGGATGCTACTCGCGAGCCTCCCGTGAGTCTATCTAAAAGAGCTTCCCACCAATCAGTACTGACCAAAACCAGACAGCCCTCGTACCATTTAGCGATAACCAGTTTCTCTCCCAGCTCCTCCAAAAATCTCTTCGGAACTGCGGTTCTTCTCTTTTCCCCTAGCTGGCCCAAATATGCACCGATGAGCATGACGTCTCTTTGGGCAGAATTCACCACTAAATACCACTATACACCATTCTGATACGTTTTCACGGACATGTCAAGAGGAAGTTATTCGGAGACGGCGATGAAAATCCCGATATCGGCAGACTCTCCATTGTCAAGTTTTGTCCACTCGGAATCGGAGAGGCCGTAGGGGCTGCCACCTAAGACCTCAACCTTCCCAGAAGAGGAGGTTTTACCCGAACTAAAGACTCCATAGGGCCCAGCCGAAATGCTGCCGGGAGGGCTCTGGGGAAGCCCAAAGGTTTCCATGGTAACAAAAAAGGTCTTGGCCGGAAGTTTGTCGAATTTGAAGCTAAATTTGTTATCCGCCGCAGTTAATTCTTTTTCCCCGGATTGGAGGTGGAATTTGGTTGCAAACTTGGCCACGAGCTTTCCTTTGGCGTTTCTAAATCTTAAAGTCAGCGTTCCTGTCTCTACTCCCTCATCGTATCTAAACTTCCCTGAAGACTCGGACCCCAAAAGAAGCTTTCTCTCAAGGGAAGATTCCCCTTTAAGGGTAATTGTTCCCGGTACTCCTTGTGTCCTTCCGTCAGGAAGGGTGTAAAGAAGCTCATAATCAAGACTCTGGGCGTCTATTTTGAGTTTTTCTATCTTGAGAGTTAGCCAATGGCCGTCTTCCGAAGGGGTAAGGGAGGCAACCGGTCTGTCGGCAAGAGCCACGGTGGTTAATGCCTCTTCCTCTTCTTCTACCTTGGTAGCGGGTTTTCTCAGAACAAAAAAATACAAGGTCCCGATGAGTAACAGCGTTCCGCTTAAAAACAAAAGAAGCGGTAAAAACCGTTTCATAGGCTTAATTTATTCTCTATATACTGGGGAAGTTTGTCAATCGTCACTCTTTCCTGTTTGGCGCTATCTCTGTCTCTAACGGTCACGGTTTCGTCTTCAAGTGTCGTAAAGTCGATTGTTACGCACCAGGGTGTTCCTATCTCGTCTTGGGCGAAGTAGCGCTTGCCAATATTGCCCCGCTCGTCCCAAGCAACATAGAACTTGCTTTTAAGCATCTGGTAAACCTTCCTTGCTTCCCGGACCAAATCCTCTTTATTGGCCAGCAGAGGAAAAACCGCAACTTTATAAGGAGCAAGCCTCGGATTGAGCTTCAAGATGAGCCGACTTCCCTCTTCGTGATAGGCCTCGATTAAGAAGAAAAGCGCCGCTCGATCAACTCCTCCGGAGGTCTCTATCACCCAAGGGTAATATTCTTTACCTTCCTCGTCTTTGTACTTCAGATTGTGGTTTTTGAGGTCATAATCGGTCCGGTTGTGGATTCCTTCGAACTCACTCCAGCCGAAGGGAGCATTGTACTCAATATCGACTGCTTTGGCCGCGTAATGGGCCCTTTCCTTATCTTCGTGGTCTCTAAAGCGAAGGTTTTCTTTACTCATCCCAAGGGAAACATACCAGTTCATTCGTGCCTCTTGCCAAAATTCAAAGATTTTATCTGCTTTCTTGACGTCGGGTTCTACAAAGTATTCAAGCTCCATCTGCTCAAATTCCCTGTCGCGAAAGGTAAAGTTTCCAGCCGTTATTTCGTTTCTAAAGGCCTTCCCTATCTGGGCAATACCAAAAGGGATTTTTATCCGGGTTGAATCAACTACGTTTTTAAAATTCACAAAGACACCCTGGGTAATTTCTCCCCTAAGGTAGGCCTTCTTTTTCCCTTCTTCGGTCGTGCCAACGTAGACCTCGGTCAAGAGATTAAATTTCTTGGGTTCGGTCAAGATCCCTCCACAATCGGGACACTTTTGTCTCTCGAGTTTGTCGGCGCGAAAGCGATGATGGCAGGATTTGCACTCGACTAAAGGATCAGTAAAGGCTGCCACGTGGCCGGATTTCTCCCACACTACCGGATTCATGACAATTGCAGAATCGAGACCGACGACGTCGTCTCGATCGTAAACTATACTCTGCCACCACTGACCCTTGATGTTGTTTTTGAGTTCCACTCCCAAAGGCCCGTAGTCCCAAAAACCACTCATACCTCCGTAAATCTCACTGCCGGGGAAAATAAAACCTCGCCTTTTGGCGAGAGAGGTAATCTTTTCCATGAAGTCCATATCTTGATTATAGTATAGGGAGAGTTACTTTGTATAATGATTTGAATGAAGAAAATCCTGATTCTTTTTTTCATTTCGCTTATCCTGGCCGCTCTCTTCGGGGGAAGCTACCTGGTGGCTAAATTTTCTCAAATTTTTGTCAAGGGAGAAGGGGGACAAACCTTGGAAGAGATTACCCCGCCCCCGAGCCTACCCCCCAAGGGGGGAGAGGTCAATGTGCTTCTTCTGGGGTATGGCGGGGCAGGCCACGAAGGCGCCTTACTCACCGATTCGATTATCCTTTTGACGGCTGACGTTAAATCAAAAAAAGCTGTCCTCATCTCTATCCCCCGAGACCTCTGGTTGGGAGATACCAAAATAAACTTTGCTTACGCAAAAGGAGGACAGGTCGCTAAAAATGCTGCCAGGCTCGTCACAGGAATTTCTCCCACTTATTTTGTGGCCGTGGATTTCAATCAACTGCAAAAAATCATTGACCTTTTGGGGGGAATTACGGTTGACGTCCCCAAAACGTTTGACGATTATTTCTATCCTGTCCGCGGCAAGGAGCTCGATTTGTGCGCTAAGTCCCCCGAAGAAATAGAGGCTCTCCACCAAAAGTATTCCGGGTTTGATTTGGAAAAACAATTTACCTGCCGCTACGAACGCATCCATTTCGATAAAGGACTGACCAAAATGACCGGCGAGGAAGCCATTAAGTTCGTGCGCTCACGGCATTCAAACGAGCACGGAGGAGACTTTGCCAGAAGCGAAAGGCAATTTGCGGTCCTTAAGGGGTTAAAAGACAAACTCGTTTCCTTGGAGGTAATACCCAAAGGTGGAAAAATTATCGACCGCATTGCCGCTCTGGCCAAAACCGACCTGACGCCGCAAAAGATAAGCGAGTTCTTGGACCTAGTCGGGAACCCCTCGGAATATGCCATCCAGGAAATTCATCTCACGTTAGACAACGTTCTCACCGCAACCAACTTTAACGGCCAATTTATTCTTGTCCCCAAGGCTGGAAAGGGAAATTTCGACGAAATAAAGGGGTTTATAAAAGACAATTTAGAGTAAAAATCTTTTGCCAACCCGAACGGTTGCCAGATTTCTCTCCATCACTTCCATTAGTTTGGCATCAGGATCTAATAAAACCCTCCCCTTCGGCCAAAAACCCAAACTTGTAAGAACCTCATAGACAAACTGTTTTCTTAATTTCTTGAGTTCTTTCGCGGTAGTTAACTTGTCTAAATTTTTAAGGACATTTGTGTAAAGCTCGTAATGGGGCTCTCCCTCGCGGGTCGTACGGCCAGCAACCTCCATAAAGTAGTAAGCCAGGGCTACCTTTTTTAGGTTTTTTCGAACTAACTGGAAGTTGTCGATTATTTCAGCCTCGGTAATGATGTCCAAACCGCGGGTATGGACTGCCGCAAATTTCATCCGGCTAAAGACTTCGATGTGGCCTCGCTTTTTACTGGTGGTCTTCCTAACGCCCTTGGCAAGAAGAGACAAACGCCCGTGGTTTCGGCTAAAGACGGAAAGAATCCTGTCCGCCTCTCCGTGATTTTTGCGAGCCAGAACAATACCCTCGTCGGAGTAGCTTCTGGGAGTCATTTGTAAATTATATACCCAAGCGTAGTTCCGTGTCTTTCTTCAGGAAAAACTCTTCCTCCCGCTTCCCCATTTTAGTTCGATAAAGAGGGGCGTCTTTCCCCGGCTGTTTTTGGATGAAGAGCTTCAGGTCTTCGTCCGCCTTAAAGGGAAGTCTGTATTTGACGGTGACTTTCGCCAATCCTTCCGGACGCAATTTGAAAAATCCCGCAAAAACACTCTTGCCAAATTCCTCGTAGGGTTGGGCCTGATCCTCCACCCCCTCAAAGGCAATTAACTCACTTCCTTGAGGAACATAAATTCTGACCCAGTTGGGCAGAACCGAGTTTAACCAACCGTCCTGTTTCTCGGGATTTTTGTAGGTGATGGTCACCGTCTTTTCGATACTCCCGTCTTTGGCCACATTAATGACCTGTTCGACATCTTGATTGACGTAAAGATTGGATTTTCTTCCTCCCAGGTTGGCGTCATTGATATAAAGATAGTCCGCCGGGTAACCCTTGATTCTGCCTGCTATCCCGAAATCTTCAACCGCTCTCTGGGCTTTTTCGTCAAAAAGATAAATGAGTACGTGTTTTTCCAAGAAAGATTTAAAGGCCGCCGTAAAGAGCCCAGGCAGCTTTTCCTTGGGCTGCCCCATGGCGTTAGCCAGAATTGAGTTCATCAGGGGACCGATTATCTTTTTGCGGTTGTCGTAGTTGGGAGGCGTATAGACAATCTTCCCCGTTATCGGGTCCCAAACGATTGGGCCTTCGGTATCGGCAAAGCTCTCAAGTTCGTAAATTACCTGGGGGCAGGAACACTTGGGTTCAATTTGGGTACTGAAATTCCCGAAGCCTGGAACTCCGATTGGGCCCAGGGCGTCAAGGAGATAAACCAAAACCTGGGTGTCAACAGCGATGACTCCGTCGATACCACTAATACCCACGCTTTCCATTTCCGCCGTGACGAGCTCCATCGCCTCCCGGAAATCGGCAGACCAGTTCATATCCCTTAACCTCCAGT
>JBMOLC010000032.1:22507-42568 GCA_049324215.1 Patescibacteria group bacterium
GAATGTAGGGACCTTTGATGTACTTGGCGATGGGGTCGGGCACTTCGATATTCGGTTTATATCTGGCATCTAAATTATAGATGTCGTTTGAAGAAACGGGCTCAAACTTGGCTTTGTCCACTTTCATAACCGCATAGGCGGTCATAAAACCACCGGTGGGCCTTAGCTCTTTGTCGTTTTGGAAAAGGACAAGATACTCCGTCTGTCCGTCAAGACCCAGGAGGTAGGGGGAAACTTCCAGCAAAGGCTGGGCAGCTGTGACCAAGTCGGCAGCCTGGTTGGCGAGATCCAATCCCTTTTTAATCTTTTCCCTGACCTCTTTCCCCCGAAACTTCGCCGGATAGCGGTTGGGGTTGATGTAAGTAAGCTCCCTCCTGGCCAAGTCAACCTTTTGGGAGATCTCTTCGGCTTTGGGAACCAAATCCGGCAAGGCCTTTACCAGGAAATTGATTCTTTCTTGTGTAGTTTTTGCCCCGTCGCTAGTTACCCCCTGGACACTGCCGCCACTAAATCCCAAAATGTCAGCATAAGGCTCAACTGTAAGCAGCGTAATTTCAGCCGCCTCAAGACCATAGACCCCGGCGCTAACCGCGTGGCTAGCGTCTTTAATATACGCTCCCAAAAAAGGTACTATCTTCGCCCAGGCAATAAGTTTAAAAGATTTATTTAGATCCGCGAGGGACGAGCGAGTATTGGTTAGCTCTGTCCTGACAGCGTCGATATTCTGCCCCTTGCTGGTCTCGACCAGTTTTACCCCGGCAGCCTGGAGTCTTCTCGCCTTGCCATAAATGACATAGCCGGGAAGAACAATTGCTGCCAGGAAAAAAACGATGAGGATGAGGAGGCCTGCGATTAGACTAAACTTTGTCTTTGGCTTTTCCAGTGATTGGGAAGCCAACTCGGCTGCCTTAGGCACAAGTATTGATTCGGTTGTCGAATTCTCGGGTTTTATTTGCGGAATATCGATTTTTACCCCAGACTCGTCCATACAAAATAATACTACTATAGAAGAGGGGAAATTCTAAAGGGCCAATCTATTCGGCTCCCTTTCCCGTCAGCATCGCCCAGGGGGTCTTAAGCAGGATAAGAATGTCGAGCCAAATCGATTTTTTTCTAGCGTAGTAGGCGTCCATTTCGATTCTTTTGTCAAAGTTAACCTCGCTTCTGCCCGAAACCTGCCAGAAACCAGTAATACCGGGTCTTACCGAAAGCACCTCTTTGACCAATTTCCTGGTGTGGGGGTATCTTTTCTGCTGCTGGGAAAGCTCATCGGGATAATAGGGTCTCGGGCCCACAATGCTCATTTCTCCTTTAAGAACATTGACAAGTTGCGGGATTTCGTCAATTGAATGCTTTCGGATAATTTTTCCCACCTTGGTTATTCTGGGATCCCGACGCAGTTTGTAGCTTGATTTTTGATACTCTTTATAGAGTCTCTTAAACCTGGGGTCTTTTCTTAATAAATTGTGGGCGTTGACGATCATCGACCTAAACTTATAAGGGTAGAAAAGTTTCCCCTCCTTGCCGACTCTTTTGGGAGTATCGGCCAGGACTGGACCGGCTGAAGTCAATTTGATAGCGATGGCGGTTGCCAAAATTATTGGAGAAAAGATGACGAGTAAGACGATTGCACCAAGGATATCGATCGCTCTTTTCGTTGTCTCAAAAAGCATTTCGGGCAGAATTATATCGCGCCTGGGATCATATAGCAAAACTAGAGAAGTTCTTTCCTCTTTTGTTCTTTGAGTATCTCGACAATCTTTTTGACGTTTTGGGCGCGGCTCTTAGAAGCAACCAAAAGAGCATCCTTGGTGTCAACGACGATAATGTTGTCAACGTCAACCAGGGCAACGAGTCTGCCGTCAACGTGGACCAAAGCATCCGAAGTATCAAGGTTGACTACCTCTCCTCCGGGTTCATCCCCTTGAATGATGACATTTCCCAGAGCATCTTTAGGTAGGTTTTCCCAGACTTCCTTCCAATCCCCGATATCCGTCCACTCATAATCGGCAATAACCATGATGAAATTATTGGCTTTTTCGCTTATCGCGTAATCAACCGATATTTCGGGCATGGCAGCGTATGCCCTTCTTATTGCGCCATCCTGTTCTCTTGTGCCTATGGCCTCCGAAATCGGCTTGAGATTCTTGTAAATCTCGGGGGCGTGTTTTTTGAACGCCGAGAGAATAGCATCCGCCCTCCAGGCATACTGTCCAGCATTCCAAAAATATTCGCCCGAAGCCAGATATTTCTCGGCAAGGGCCAGTTGGGGTTTTTCGGTAAACCTCTCGACTTTGTATATCGTTTTCCCTCCGACTATTTTTAATTTCTGGCCTCTTTTGATGTAACCGTAGCCGACATTGGGGTAAGTCGGCTTTATTCCGGTTGCCAAGAGAATGTCCTCGCTGTAAGCCGCTTCTCCCGCCGCTTTCATTACGGATAAGTATCTTGACTCCGGAATCATAAGGTGGTCTGCGTATTCGTTAATGATTACTGCATCGGGGTCCTTTTTAGAGATAAAAAGGGCTCCCAATGCGTGTGCTGGGGCTGTATTTCGCCTGAGGGGCTCGACAATGACGTTCCCGTGGTTAACTTCCGGAACTTCCTTTAATATTTCCTTTTTGTAGTCTTCAGTTGTTGTGACAAAGAAAATCTTCTCCCAGGGAAGTAACTTAGCGAATCTGTAAGCGGATATCTGGGTTAGAGTCTTACCAGCAAAAAGTCGCAAAAATTGTTTGGGTTTGCCGTTTCTCGACTTTGGCCAAAGCCTCGTCCCTCCTCCTCCGACAATAACCAGAGCAAAAAGATGATCTTTATACTTGGTCCTTTCCATTTTGCTCCCCATCTATTCTAGTGTAACATTTTTGCTAATTAAATTGACAAATTCCTTCTTGAATCTCTCCTTCGAAAACCTAGTAGCGTTTGTCAATAAGTCTCTTTTTTCAAACTTCATTTTGGTGAAGCTTTTGACCGCTTTTGTCAGCGAGGTCACAGTTTGTTTTTCAAAAAAGATTCCAGTTTTGCCATTAATGACCGTATCCAGAGAACCCCCTTTGTGATAGGCGATGACGGGTGTTCCGGCTGCCTGCGCCTCGAGGGAGACTATGCCAAAATCTTCTTCTTGGGGAACAATCAGTGCGGCAGCCTCTCGATAGTAAGTGGCTAATTTTTGGTCACTCACTTCGCCCACAAATTTGATGTTTTCTTTGGCTAGCCTTCTTATTTTTCTTTCCTCGCTACCCGTCCCCACCACCAAAAGAGGATAGCCCAACTTGTTAAAGGCATTAACAGCGAGGTCAACCCTTTTATAAGGGACTAGTCTCCCTGCAACCAGAAAAAACTTCTTTTTCGCCTCTTCCCCGTCCGTAAACTCGTCTATCTCGACCGGAGGATAAATTACTTTCGCGTCTCTTCCGTAATAATTTTTTATCCTCTCCCTTACGGCCCGGGAAATCGCAACTATTTCATCCGGTCTTTGGGCCGCAATCTTGTCCCAGTTCCTCAAATAAGAAACTAGGGGTTTTGAAAAAAACTTTAAGAACTTATTTCTAAAATAGAGTTGGTGATGGCTCCATAAATAGCGGGTTGGAGTTAAACAATAACAAATGTGGTGCGTGCCCGGCCGTGTTATTATTCCTTTTGCCGCCTCGCTAGTAACCGAAATAACCACGTCGTAGCTTGAAAAGTCAAAACTTTCAAAGGCTAGGGGGGTCAGGGTTCCCAAGAGCTCGTGTCTCTCTCGAAAAAGGGGGATTTTGTTTAAAAAAGAGGGAATAACCTTGGGAAAAATTTTGGCCCAGGCAGCTTTTGCCGGAGAATAGACCGAGGTGTAAAGAGGGGCATCGGAAAAAATCTCGTGCAGGGCCATTAATACCCTCTCTGCCCCACCCCATTTGTTAACCCGATCGTAAACGAGCGCAACTTTCATATATTTTTAAGGTCTTTCGGCCCATTTTATCCCAAGAATAGCGTCGGGCAAAGCGTATTGCTTTTTCTATTAATTCCTTCCTTTTTTCTCCCCCCAGCGGAATAACGTCTTCCATTGCTTTCGCAATTGCAGAAAAATCGTAAGGATTAAAGTAAATAACTGAGTCGGCAAATACTTCCTTAAAAACTGGTATGTCGGATGCCAAGGTAATGGTTCCACATAAAATTGCTTCTAGGCCGGTGAGGCCGAATCCTTCGGAAAGAGACGGAAAGACAAACCCCAGCGAGCTTGCGTACAAAACTCCCAACTCGTTATCAGGAACAAATCCCAAAAGTTTTACGTATTTTTTCGCACCCATTCCAATAACCAATTTTTCTAGCCTTTCTGTAAAGACACTCCTGGCACAAGCAATCGCCAGTAGTATCGGCTCTTCCCTTTCTTGGTTGAGATAGACAATGGCTTCGACCGCCCTTTTTAAGTTTTTGTGGGGATAGGCATTGCCGGTATAGATAAAGTAGGGCAAGCTAAGCCCGTATTTCTTAAGAATTCTAGCTTTATCTCCCTTTGCCGGAAGTTCATCGACCCCCTCGGCGATAACAGTGACTTTTTCCGGGTTAATTTTGTAATACTCCACGACTTCGTCCTTGACGGCTTTTGAGGGAGTGATAATCATTTGGGATTTCTTGACGGCAAAAGCAAAAATGCCTTTATACCCCAATCTTTTAAGATAGTATTTGATGGGAGAAAGGGTTGTTGCTGCGAGACCCCTTTGTTTGTGCATGAGTAAGTCATGGATTGTCACGATAAACTTACCCCTAAATGCCACTGGGACATTGAAATGCACAAAATGGGTCAAGTCGGGATTTAGACCCTTGATTATCTTTGGTAAATTTTGTTGTTCGGCAAAACTATACTGTCGAAAGTCAGCCAAGACTTTATTCCAGTTCGCTGGCAAGTTTAATTGATTAAAGTATTTTTCGCGCAGAAGGATGCAGTATTCGTTTTTCTTGTCTATCTTCGCAAGGGAGCTGACGAGACCAATCGTGTAACGACCAATCCCTGTGTTTTCCAAACCATACATCCTGGCATCGATTAATATTTTCATTTAGGAGCTGGCGACAACACTTAGCCATCTGACAACTTTGAAAATTTTTATCGCCAGAATCATGAAGTAGTTAAAGGCGACTGGATATCTCTTCCAGAGATTTTTACGATAAAACCTCTCCATGGAATTAACCCCCGCGAGCCTAATTTTTACTCTCTGGCTAAGCGGGACTTTGTGCTTCCACTTCTTACTTTTTCCTTTGGTTACACCCTTGACGTGGATGATGCTAACTTCGGGATAATAGACTATCTCGTAGCCGACCTTTCTTATTTGCCAACAAAGGTCAAGATCCTCTCCGTCAAAAAAGTAGCCTTCGTCAAACCAGCCTACCCTGTCCAAAATCCGCTTCCAGGTTAGAAAGAACGCTCCCTGGATGGCGTCGACCGGGTGGGTCGCATCCTCCGGAATATAGCCGTACCAATACTTGGCAAAAAGGTAAGACCTGGGGAAAAATCTATCCAATTTCAGAATGAGGTGGGTTAGGGATACCCAAGGGGTCGGGAAGCTCCTTCGCGTGTCTTTATCCATCTCGCCATTGGGAAGAACCAGCTTGCAACTGACTGCCCCAACATTTTTGTGTTCCTGAAGATACCTGACTGTTTTAAAAAATACATCCTTTTCTACGAGCGTATCCGGATTTAAAAAGAGAACCATCTTTCCCCTGACCAAGCCTTTGGCCCGGTTGTTTCCCTTGGCAAAACCCTCATTTTCACCCTCGACGAGTTTAACCTCCGGGAATTCTTTGCGGACCATAGCCGGACTTCCGTCGGTCGAGGCGTTATCCGAAACAATAACTTCGAGCGGCACCTCGTCTTTATATCTTCTGATAGAGGCCAGGCACTCCCTGAGAAGCTCCTGGGTATTGTAGTTAAGAATAATTATTGAAAGGAGAGGATTATTTTGCATATTTGGCGTAGATTTCGTCCAGAAATCTGCTCATTTTATACCAGCTAAACTTTTCTTCAACCAGTTTTCTGGCGTTCTTGGCCAACGTCTGCGACTTTTGGGGATTTCTTAATAACTCGATTGTTTTTTCGGCCAAACCTGCCGGAGAATCAGAGACCATTAGGTGCACACCATCTTTAGCCGCAAGCCCTTCTGCGCCCACACTCGTGGTTACCAGCGGCAAACGCGAGGCCATGGCGGCAAAATGCTTAAGTCTTGTACCCCCAGGACCTCTGAGAGGCGAAACAAAGACGCTCGCCTCATAGTAGGCTCTTCTAATGCTTTCTTCGTCACTTTCAACTAGATTATCAATAAGGACGTTATTACTTTTCTTGGCCTCAAGGCTGGCTGGAATGTGTTGACCCACTATCCAGAGCTTTGCTTGGTCATCTGCCTTAAGGATTTTGGGAAAGACTTCGTCAACCAAAAGGTTGGCCGCCTCTACGTTCTGCAGCCACTTGAAATTGGCAACAAATAAGATTTTGGGTTCCTCTAAGCTCCAGCTATCTTTGGGTTTAAAAAAATCAAGGTTGACGCCATTGGGGACTAGACCCACTTTAAGAGACGGGATTAATTTCAACATCTGGCGTTTATCCTCCTCCGAAACCGCAACTACTTTGTCGGCTTTTCCCCAGAAGTACTTCTCCCAGATTTTGAGCTTAAAAACGTCGATGTAAAGAAAGGGCTTCAAAAACCAAAACTTCTGAGAATTTGCAAAGTGCTGGTAAACAAGATACTCGATTGTCTGCTCAACCAGAATGGTGGGCAGATTGGTAGCGGGAATATTGGTCATGACATAAAAAGTTTCGGCGTGTATCAGATCGTATTTATTTTGGACAAGTTCCTTTGCGACACTCTTTCTAAACTTTTGGGATAAATAAATGCAGACCAAAAAGGGCAAGGGCGTGGCTCCGGCAAGAAGAAGGTTAACCGGAGACCAAGCTTTTCTTCTTTTAAAAACTTTGACTTTTTTACAATATTTCTTGAGCTTTGAGATATATTTTCTTTCTTTGTCGTCCCGGATATAACAAAAAAGGGTTATTTCGTGCTTCTTGTAGAGATGTCTGATGAGATTATACGAACGCACCTGGCCGCCAGAGGACGGAGGATACGGCAGATATGGAGTCAGCATGAGTATCTTCATCGCTTTTTATGGAGATCGAAAATAACGTAGGTTGGGGTTTCGGCAACAAGACTAAATCTTTCTCTAATCATTTTGGTGTCCGGGTCATTGAGGCTCACCGACACATAATAGTCTGCTCCTTTCTTGATAATGTTGTCGATCGAGTCGTCGATGGCCGGCCAGCCCCACCTGCCGGTTTGATAAAGAAATGCAGTGTCACCGTTATAGGGAGCAATTACCCAAGCATCTTTGGGGGTAAGTCTCTCGATAGCTCGTCCTGCTGCAATTATTTCAGGCCTATTAATCTTGTAGAATTCTTTTACCTGTAAGGCAGAAGTAATAAACATGACTACCAGGGAAAAACCCAGAAGGATTCTGGTAAATAACTTATTAAGGTCTTCGCTCTTCCACAAGTTTATCGTCCCCAAAGCCAGAGTGAAAGAAACCGCAGGAATTATAAAAATTTGATAGTAGTCGTGACGAACGCTGGCGGTAGCAAAGGTGGTAACGTAAAGTAACATCCCCGTTAGAAGGCTAAGAACAAATTTCGTCCCCTTGGCCCGACTCAGAATACCAAAAGCAAAAACGATAAGTCCCCAACCGCCAAGAATGAGGTGTCCCAGCCTTTCGCCGAAAATCCATCTCCAAAAGGCGGGTCTAAAGCGTATATGGTCTCCGTTGAATGCCCAAGTGAAAAAGGGGATTCCAACCGGGTACTGGCTCATCCAGGCTCTCCAGAGAAGAAATGGCCCGAAGGCGATGTTTAAAAAAACGAGAGGCCCGATTAAATGCTTTGCGTCTTTGTAGAGATTTTTGATTCCGAACTTGGTGTGGGCAAGGTAGATAAAAGGGGCGATGAAGAAAAAAGTAAACGGTTTTACGAGTATGGCAACGGAAAAGAGTATTCCCGATAGGATAAGGTGAAAAATCCTCTCGCTATCCAAAAACTTAACAAATAGCCACAAAGAACCAAGTGCAAAGGTCGTAGCCAGGGGTTCCGGCAAAATCACTCTGGTAAAGTAGATGTTATAAGGCAGAAAAAGAAAAAAGATAGCAGATAAAATACCCACCCATTTGCCCATAAGCCTCTTGGCGATAAGGAAGATAAAAATAGAAGACATAAGGGCAGAAAAGATTGAAAGCAGCCTCCCCCACATTTCGAAAGATACGGTAGGGAAATTTTTAGCCAAAAGTGCGTGGAGGGCATTAAATACCGGAAATTCTACAAATCTGTAGCCTTGCGGATTAAAAATTCCCGTTTGAATGCTAGAGACGTCGTGGTAGCGTGGGTAAAGTAAGTTTATTCCTTTCTCCAAATACGTTTTACTTACCGAAGCTGTATCCGCTTGTCTCCAAGAGTGCCAATCAGCGATTGGATTTCCTATCCGATAAAGCCTCAAGGTAAAACCCAGAATTAGGACTAATGTTAACAAATAATACTCAATATGTTTTCTCTTAAATATTCGTTCAATTATCTTATTCATAATTAGGTTTTCGCATCAATGATACTGCAAATCCTGCTAAAAGCCAAAAGATGGTTGCGAACTTCGAAGCCTCGAAAACGTCGATGAAGGCAGCGTTAAGAAAGATACCGCTTAAGCTTCCCAAAAAACCTCCCAAAAAACCAAGTTCGACTCCCCCTGCAATCCTTTCCAGAGGAAGCGATTTTAAAATCAGTTGCCCGATTCTAGTTATTATTAGCAGGAAGGCAGAAAAACCCAAAATTCCGACCTCCCCGAGAAGCCTCAAGTAATCGTTATCTGTTGCTAAGGTGATTGAAGAATAGCCCGTTCCCAATAAAGGATTTTTAGAGAAGGCCCTGATCGCCCGGGGCCATTCGACATTTAGTCTGATGGAAGTCGAGCGGTCCTCGAATACGGGGGGTGGTGTCGGCGTGGGCGTGGGCCTTGTCCTTTTTACTGTCTGTGGCTCTTCCAAGGCTAAAACTTCGCTTCTCGGGGCAAGAAGCAAAAGTTTCGTTTTGGCAACCTCGATTATTCTTCCATAACGAGCCCAAAGATCAACCGACAGGCCAAAGAAAATCAGGCTTAATATTAAAACAACGGGGATAAGTTTGTACTTTTTAATTAGGGTCAGGGCGGCGGTTACCGCCAACAGATAGGAGACAATCGAGATCCTGGAAATCGCATTTGAAAGAAGCCAAAGACCCAAAAATGTAACCACAATTAGAACTATCCTCGTTTTGAGACTCTTTAAGACTGCGGCAAGCGAAATAAAAACTGGCAAGACCATGACTAAGAATGTGGCCAGATCGTAGTGACCCGCAAAGGAAGAATTGATGTGGCTTCCGGGAGTCCAGCGTAAGGCAACTCCCTTAGAGTATTCCTCGTTTTGGGTGATAATGACCGGCCAGGAATAATATTTCTGTCCCCAACCATAAATGAACGCAACCGAGACGACGATGAGAAAAAGCTTGAGAAAAAAATCCAGGGTACTTACATTTTTTGAACGCATGACCGCTAGACCTGCGAAAAAGGGTATCAAATATTCAATTCTCCGTAGTAAGTGAAGTATACCGATACTTGGAAGTACGGTTTTGGTCAGAAATATTGCCGAAATAAGAGACACAAGTCCGACTGCCAAAAAAATGACGATGGACCTTTCAATTTTTCTTTCGAAAAGATTTTTAAGTTCCGGTAGTAGCTTGATGAAAACCAAAAGGCCAAGAGTCGCAATCAAAAAATCCTCTAAACGAATCGAAACATATGTTCCGGCAATCCTGACAAAAGGAAATTTCGGAAAAAGAGGAACCGCAAGGATTATTGCGGCAACCAAATATTTTAGTAACTCGTCAGATAGTCTTAAAAGCTTTCGCATAAATCTTGGTAACGCTAAATCTACCAGCCAGCGTCCAGAGTATCATTCTTAAGATACTGCCAAATTTTAGAATGAGCCTTAAGAATGGCAATTTCCAAGACGGTTCGTGTTTGGCATACATAACTTTTAGGTTTTGGAGTTCGTAGACCATTGCCCGCTCCCCACCGATGGTGACTTGGCCATGGTGAACAATTTTCCATTTGGGTAGATACCAAATTTCCCAACCCGCCTTAATAAATCTCCAGGAAAGTTCGACCTCCTCGACGTATAAAAAGAAATCTTCGTCGAATATTCCAACCTCATCCATTGCCCTTTTTCTCATCAAATAAAATGCACCGGTCACCCAATCCTGTTTTTGGGCTTTTTTGAAATATGCCTCTCCTTTATAGAAGGGCGACCAGCCGTGTAGGGGGTGATAAGGCTTAACCAGTCTATCGAGTCCGGGAATATCATCCAAAAAACTCATCCAGGCAAATACCCTCAAAAGCGTAGGATAATATCCGCCTGAACCCTGGTAACTCTTTCGATCGGCATTTAGCAGAGCGCAACTTGCAACCCCCACCCGAGGGTGTCTGTCCATCCACTCTAGCATCTCTCTTAATATCTTTTTATCAATTAGTTCCGTATCGGAATTTAAAAGAAGAATATACCTTCCCTTGGCAACCCTCATGCCAAAATTATTATTTGCCCCAAATCCGTGATTTTTGTGTTTTCTAATTAACCTCACCCAAGGAAACTCGCTAGCTACCATCTCTGGCGTGCCGTCGCTTGAGGCATTATCAACGACGATGACCTCATTTTTGATATCAGAGAGTGCCGGGACCAAAGATTGAAGACACTTTCTCAATAGGTCTTTGATATTGGTTGCGACGATAACGATGGATAGATCAGTCATCTTTTCCATTCTTTGGCTAGTACCAGAATCAGCCCCAAGACAAAAGCCAGAATTGGCAAACGTACCCAAGGGGTACTGGGAATGTGCCTGACGATTATTTTCTGTCGCCAGGCTCTTCCCTCAATAAAAATTGCGTCTTTGGGGTCTTTTGGTTCAAATCCGTTGACGAAAACGGATGCTCGAAACGGATGGACTATTTCTTCTAAAAAGGTACTTCTTGTTTGGTCGCGAATAATGGTTTTTGCCTCTTCGGGAGGATAATTAAGCCGGTAAGTAGACAGAGGAAGAGCCAAGAACGAAGACTTTGCTAATTGACTTTTGTAGTGGCTCATGACCTCTTCGCGGGTAAGATTCGTAAAGTAGGCTCTTCTGAGTGGGGTTTCTGTATCGGCTGGTTCATTTGATTGAAGGGCATCAGGAGGAGGAACTGGAAATTCAGGGTCGGGTAATAAAAGATAAAAAGCAAACACCAAAGAGAAGAGAATAAAAATAGTTTTCAATATTTTCATTTGAAGTTATTGGAATAATCTCGCTCGTCCCAACCGATAATTCAGGTTTTTATTTTTTCTCTCTCCAATCACCTTTGCAGGAACTCCACCTACGATTGCAAAGTCCGGAACATCCTTGGTGACTACCGCACCAGCAGCAATAACTGCACCTTTGCCAATCTTTACACCCGGAAGGATTATGGCTCTGGGGCCAATAAAAACATAGTCGCCAATCTCCACTGGTTCTTCGATTGCAGAGAAATCTTCTCGGGTAAGGTCGTGTTCAGAATTATAAATCATGACCGAGGAGGCAATGTCAACGTGTTTGCCTATCGCAAGGGGTGCCCGGCCATCCAAAAAAGCATGGTCTCCGATTATTGTACCCTCCCCAATACTAATATTTTTGGGCTCAAAAAAACTGGCCCACATATGAATAACCGCCTTCTTTCCCATCTGGATACCGGCTAGCACATAAAATATCTTTCTGGCCGTATGAAAAGGAATATGCCCTGTCCACCGCAGCAGCATCAGCTCAAAATCCAACCAATAGTTGATTAGTCGGTTGAGGATTTTGGGTAGAGCCTGCCTAAAAGTTAAAGGCCTGTCCATCCTGTCGCGAAAGATGCTCATTTTTTTACTCCTGCAAGAATTTTCAGGGTTTGCCTGGCAGTTTTCTCCCAAGAAAACTTTCTAGCTTGGGTTAAACCCTTTCTAACTAGCCTATTATATTCGAAATTGGTTAGAGAAAGAACTTTTGTAATCCCTCTGGCTATACTATCTACATTGGAGGGGTCGACATATATTCCCGCCTTGCCCACCACTTCAGGCAGGCTTCCTTTGTCGGAAACCACGACGGGCACGCCGCAAGCCAAGGCGGCAAGAGCGTCTAGACCAAATCCTTCCCAAAAAGAGGGAAGAACAAAAGCCTTTGCACCCTTAATTAGCGGGGCTTTGTCCTTCTCTGGGATAAAATCGGTAAAGATAACGGCGTTTGTCAGGCCCAAAGCCCCCACCTTTTTAAATATCGGCTCATAAAGCCAGCCCTTTTTCCCCGCTATCACCAGAGAAATATTGGGAAATGTGGCTCTGACCATAACAAAAGCTGCCAGAAGCCCCTCGATGTTCTTGCTGGGCTTGAGGGTACTCAGAAAGAGAATATAGTCTTTAGCTATGTGATATTTGTTATGTACACGTCGCACATCATTGCTGTTAATCCTTAAATTGTAGCGGTCTTTGTCGTAAGCCAGATGCGTAACAAAGACTTTCTTTGAAGCAAAAGGATAATGTCGCACAATGTCCTGCTTTGTGCTATTTGATATTGCAATGATAGCTTTTGATATAAAAATCGAATAAGCACTCCAGAATTTTAACTGCCAAAAGTCATATTTTTTAAATTGTCCCGAAAATTCGAGGTATCCCAGATCCATAATCGAGCAGACAGTCGGAATTGGAGAAAAGGGAGGAACATAGTGGCTGGGACTAAAAAAAATATCTAGTTTAGGCTTTCCAAATATTAAGTGCGGTGTAAGTTTCTGCAAAATCCAGGCTTCTCTCCCTTTTAAAACCTGGTAAGTAAAATGTGGACTCTCTTTAGGCATGTCGGGGAGGGGTTCATTTTTGAGATAAACGATAATCTTATACTTATTTTTCCACTCATCCTGTAGCTTTCGAAGGTTTGAGAGCAGTTCGAAGCCGTATTGGTTTACCCCCACGCGACTGACGATGTTTGCTTCGTTTCCGTCGATACCGATTATCATTTTTTAGCCTCAGAATAGACATCAAGTGTCATTTTGGCCGTTTTTTCCCAAGAAAACCGACTCACCCGGGCCATTCCCTTTTTGTAAAGCCCTAGTTTGCCCCTTAAAGCGGTTCTTATGCCCTCGACAATCGATTCTACCTCATACGGGTCGACCAAAACGGCAGCATTCCCGGCTACTTCAGCCATCGAGGAAAGATTTGAAGTCACAACCGGCACGCCGCAAGCAAAGGAGTCCAAGATGGGAAGGCCAAATCCCTCATAAAGGGAGGGGTAAACCAAAACTTCCGCTCCCGTATAAAAAGCCGCCAACTCTTCCTGACTAAGTTTATCTTCTACTAGCCTTAGTCCCCTTCTCTCTCCTACTTCGAACCTGGGCGTGACAATCACGACCAGTTTTAAATCCTCCCCAGCCCTGACCAGGTCAAAGGCCTTAATAATCCTACTGATATTCTTTCTTGGGTTTGTCCCGATTGCAAGAAGATATTTACCGGTAATATTGTATTTTTGTTTAATTCTGGCAACTTCGGTGGGGCTCGCCGGTTTGATATCGCTCGCCTCCGGAATGACTCTGACATTGCCAGTGTCAAAACCATAAGATTCCATCTCTTTTTTGGTGGCCTCCGAGGGAACAATAATCCTATCGGCTTCTTTTTTGACCCATTCGAGCCTTTTTTTGTGGGCTCGGTATATTTTGGGGTGGGTCAGCTTGGGAAATCTGATTGGCGCCAAATCGTGGACCGTTGTCACTTTAAAAGCCTGAGAGGGGGGCTCGCTCCAGTCAGAGGAGTGGAAAACGTCAACCGCCCCAATCAATTTCTCGATGGGCAAAAGATGAAGCCTGTTCCAAACCAAATCGGCCAAAGTAGGAGGAATAGGAAAAAGTTTCGTAGTGAAATTTCCGGAAAGGCCATTTATAAACTCCCCAAGAAGCCTCTTCCCTCTCCCGTAGCCACCAAAGAGAACATACTCGTTTTCCTTGTCTATTTTGAGAAGATTTTGAACAAGGTTTTTGGTGTAAACCGAAACGCCGGTCTTATATATTACCTGGGAAACGTCGATTGCTATTCTCATAACTATTTCTGGTACCTCCAAACAACCACTCCGTCAAAATCGTATTCCCTTGCCTTTTCAAAGCCCAACCCCTCTACCCTTTTTCTTACCGTATCTTCAGGATCGAAAATGGGTTGAACGTAGCGCATAAGCCATACCTCATCCAAACTTCTATCTAATTCCTCGGGAAGAGCAATTTTAGCATCTTTGGCATAATATTTATAAGCTTCAGTCTGGCTACGAACAAAAACAACAGCAGAGTTGCCCTTAGACTCTTTTTTGATAAAAGAGGCTGCCCCTCTCCAGTCTTCCCTCTGAAATCTGGGATTAAAAAGGTAGGCTGACGAAGATATAACGTTAACTAGAAGGATAAAGACAAAAGCTGGAACAAAGAAACGCCTATTTAGCCTAACTATGCCTGCCGCAAGAAGAATAAAAAACGCCGGCAGTACAAAAATTAGCCTGAAATAGGAAAAGACCGATATCCTTAACCCCAAAACCGCAGCCAGAAACATAGGAACCACTAGCCAGAGCCAAATAAGTTGCAGTTTCTTATCTTTGAAGTTTCTTAATCTCAAAAAGATGAGAGCATAGATGGCTAGAATTCCTCCGACGATAAGGGCATAGAGTCTTTTGTCGAGAAAACTAACCCTCCCTATAGCAAACTTGATAGGAATAAGGGCAAGTTCCTTTAAACTGGTTTTGCCCAATACCTGCCACCAGTTGGGGGCAGAAGTTGCAACGCCCAGTCCAGAAGCAAGTTGTCGTGCCAATGTAGGAAGAAAGAAGAAAAAGCCCAAAAGAAGCGGAGTAAAAGAAAGTAAAAAGTTTCTCCACCAGGATTTGTTCTTTTTTATTAGGAAGGCATAAACAAAAAAGACGACAATTATCAGATTGGGTAGATAGTCTGTAAGCCCATTTACCAAAAGCAGGATAGCAAAGACAACCCAATAAGTAACTCTTTTTTCTTCAAGTATTTTTAAGAAGAAATAAAATAGAGCAGTCACCAAAAAAAGCGACATCATATACATCCTTGCTTCATGGGAATAATAGATGTGGAGACCTGAGGTGGCTAAGAATAAGGCAGAGATAATCCCTACCCTTTTCCCAAGAAGCTTTTTACCAATAAGATAGGTAAGGTAGATACTCCCTAGTCCAAAAAATACTGAAAGGCTCCTCAAGGCAATCTCTGAGTATCCTAAAAAGCCAGCCCAGGCTTTAAGGGTTAGATAGTAGAAGGGGGGGTGGAAATCTCCAGGAGAAAACTCGGTTAAGATTCTCCCAAAAGTGAAATCCCTAGCGAGTATTGCACTTGTTCCCTCATCCAACCACAAACTTTGGTTAAGATTGATAACCCGCAACAGTAAAGCCAAAAATAATATTGGGTAAACCATACTAAATCTTCCTTAATATCTGGGATACTCCTTCAAGCTTCCCCTTTTCAATCGTCTGGTCCCAACTAAAAAGGGCAACGCCTTCGGAAGAAGGCTTTATGGCTTCGTCAACTGCTTTTTCTATTTCCTCAAGGTCTAAGGTGTCGGGAACGTCGTCGGGCATATCCTTAAGTTGAATAATGGGCAGGATTTTTGCTTTTAGTTGGAATTGAGAGAGGTAAACGACGTGCTCATGAATATAGCTTGTCGGTTTGTCGATCATCCTGTGATATAGCATCGGGCTTATGGAGTTGAATATGTTTCCCAAGAGCTCAACGTCTTGCCCGAGTTTTTGTTCCCAACCGCCAAATTCTCCCTTGGCAAAAGGCATGGAGAAAAATCCTGTTTTGATAGATGAGTGAATTTGTGAGAGAAGCTCTTTCGCAAACTGATAGATTTTTTCGCCTCTATCGACACCCTGGCAAAATTGACAGTCTTTATGAATGCCTTGTTTCCAAGTACCCTGTTTTTGAACGGTCCATTTGCCTGGAAACATCAAATAATCAAACCAGATAACGTCAGGTTTTAGTTTTATTACTCCCTTAAGTTTTTCAAAGGCTGCCATCACCGAATCGGCTTGAGGCATTTTTAACTCTTCGTCTTCGAAATCTCTAATTTTGTATTCAAGAAATAAAGTTTTCTTAAGCATTTTCTTTCTCCCAGATTTTTACCCAAACCTCGAAATGGTAGACCGCCATCAGAAACGAGAGAACAAATCCTCTCCAACCATCAAGAAAACCCAGTCTATAGAAATACCTGACCAGAAAGTTATATGTAGGGTCGAAAAATAGCTTGAATAAAGAAAACTTCGTCCCTTTTTTTATTCTTTTTTCGGCGTCGAGCTGGGAATAGCGATTAACCATGTCTAAAAACTCTGAGACTGTCTCGTATTGGTGGTGTATTTTGGGGTATTTGAGTTTGCCTACTTTACCTTTAACCACAAACTCTTCATGCACCCCCCCCACCCACTCCCCGCTTCCCTTCTTAAAAAGCCAGACGTGTCTATCGAGCTGCGGCTGCCAACGGGTAAAGCGAATAAACTTTCCCAAAATGATGTTTTTTCTGGGAATAGAATAAGCCGAAAATTCTTTGGTCTTTACTGCTTCCCTTATTTCATCTCTTAGCTTACCAGTAATCTCTTCGTCCGCATCAAGTGAAAGTAACCAGTCACCACTAGCTTTTTGGGTTGCAAAGTTTTTTTGGCTTCCGTAGTCTTCGAATTTCCTAACAAAGACCTTGGCACCAAAACTTTTTGCAATATCGAGTGTCTTGTCTCTGCTTCCCGAATCAACAATCACTATCTCATCGGCTAAGTCTTTAACAGAAGTTAAGCACCTTACCAAGTTCTTTTCTTCGTTTAGCGTGATAATAACTACCGAGAGCATAGCTTTAGGAAAAGTTTCTCGTAAGAAGCTGCAATTTTGTCCCAATCAAACTTATTTGCTTGCCTCAGGGGCCTTTTACCCCAGTTGATTCTCAACGCGTTTTCTATTGCCACGGCATAGGCCTCAATGTTGGCCGCGTCTACTAAAACACCTGCTCTTCCGACAATCTCCCTTCTGATGTCATCCTTATTGGCAACTACCGATAACCCCGAGGCCATGGCTTCAACCAAAACAATTTCAAAGGCGTGGAAGGGTTCGGAAGCAAGCGTAAAGACGTTTGCTACTCTGTAGGCTTTGGGCATTTCCTCGTGTGGAAGTTTAATAAGTTCGAATCTGCTGCCCAAAAGCCTTCTTCCCAAAGAGTTAATCTCGCTTCTTAGTTCCCCATCCCCCACCACCAAAAGGCTAGCCCTCTCGAGTAAAGAAACTGCCTTGATGGTTAAATCTATCCTCTTGGCTTTAGTCAGTGCCCCAACACAGAGAACTATTGGTTTTTTGAGACTGGTTTTTAGCTTTTCTCCCATTGGTGAGAATTTCGTGGTATCAACCCCATTAGGAATTCTGACGACCTTGACAAAGGGGTTAATCCTTTTGGCCCAAGCTTTGGCAAGGGAAGAAAGGGCAACGAAAACGTCGGGAAAGCACCAGAGGTTGTTTCTCTCGTCCCACCCCATACCCGCCTGCCCCGAGATGACCATTTTTCCCCCAGAAAGCCAGGTAGCAAGCCTCACTATTGCTGGCATGAAACCACCGTTAATGGGGATAACTACGTCGAATTTCTCTCTGATTATTTGTCTGGCGGCTTTAAGGAAAAATGTAAAAATTTTCCTGTTTGCATAGTCAAAAAAGAGATAAGAAAGGATATTTCTTCCTGTTCTAGAAAGGTCTACTTCTAGAGGAATCCTTTCAACTCTAAAACTTTCGCTACCCAAGGCCTCTCCCGACTGGAAAACACTAACTTCGTGTTTTTTTGACAACCTTTCAGCTACCTCCTTAACAAAGGTCTCGGCTCCCCTGTCAACCAGGCCGTTATACATATTCAAAAAAGCTATCTTCATCTATTTATCCTCCAGTAAGAGACCTCGCTATCTATCTCCTCCTCCTTAGTATAGTTTTTCTTTATCCAGTCTGTAATTTTTTGAGGCTGATAAGTTCCGAGTTCGTACCAGTTGCCCTCTTCGGGTTTTTTCCAGAAAATCGCCCCGGGAGGATTTTTCCCCCAACTATCTATCACCCAGCCTTGCTGAAGGTTGGGAATTTCAAGAACCCAACCAAAATTGTCAACCCAAGGTTTCGGGGGAAGGGTCCCAGAAAGAACGTAAAGTCCGGAGTGGAGCCCCAAAAGATAAACCGGACCTTTCAGCTCCTTCCCTCTTATAATCTCTGCAAGTTCTTTGTCTTTCTTTCCGAAAAACCTGTCTTCTTTACCCCAAGCCCTTAAAGTGCCTGGGAGGGTAAGGATAATTACCGAAGCTATGATAAGAAAGAGGACATTTTTTGAAAACTTCTTACTGAGAAAAAGCATGTAGCCAGCAAGAACTGAGGCAAAAGCGATTGCAGGCTGAAAATGGTAAAAAGAAAATCTGGGATAGACCGCAAGGACGGCTGAGACAAGGAAAAGAAGAAGGAGCAACAACTCTTTTCCCAATTTTCTTCTCTGTCTAAAAAGTAAAAGGGGGGCTGGAGAAAGAACTAAAAGAACTATCGCCAGTTCTTTTTTCCCCGGAGAGAGGCCGAGGAAGGTTGGGTATTTTGTCCAATAGGTCGAGGGATAATAAAAGGTCCAGTTGAAAAAGCCCGAAATTGCATTCTCCTGGTAAAGCCTCAGGAAAAGTAAACCAATAAGCACCAAAGGCCCCAGAGAAAAAAGAAGCATTTTTCTTAGGGGAACCCTATTAAAGAGAAGAAAAAGAAAAGAAACCAAAAGAAAGGCTAGCGCGGTCTGTTTCGTGAGAACGGAGGTTCCCAGGGCTAACCCCGAGGCAAAGATATAAAGATTTTTCCTAAAGTTATCCTGAATAGACTTTAGAAGGAAATAGAAAGATAAGAAAAGAGGGGTAGCAAGTGCCGTATCAAACCAAAGCATATTCCCCTCAAGAAAGGGCTGGGTAAGTGCATAGAAAAGGCTAGCCAGGAGGCCTTTCTTCTCGTTTTTGGTCAAAAGCCTTACCGAAAGAAAGACAAGAATGTTGTTCGCCAGGATCCCTAGCCAGGTAAAGATTTTAAGTTGAACTACACCATAACCCACAGCTTTGTAATAGTAAGAAAGGGCAAGGGTAAGAAGTGGTGGATAAGCATGAACCATGTCCCTATAGAGAAGAAATCCGTTATTTTTTAGGTATGGGAAAGAGAGAATCTCAGGCCATGCGGTAAACTCAAGATTTAAAAGCAAGAACAAATGGAAAGCCAGTATTAATAGTAGTAAGAGGATATATCTTTTCATTTCTTCTTCCCCACAAGACTCATGCTATCACCCACACTTAAAAGAGTTACCACCAAGGCGTAAGGAAAAGTAAGGATATCAATAACAAATCTTTTTCTTCCCAGTTCTTGCAAGGGATTTTCGTATTCAAAAATTCCGGAGCGTGACTCAAAGTGAACTACCGTAAAACCGGCTTTTCTAAAGAGGTTAGTCAGACTTTGCCTTGTAAACTGCCATTTATGCTCGTTGGGTAAAAGGTAGGGCCAGCGCTTTCCCAAAACCTTTGCCGAGAGTCCTCCTCTATTGGGAACGTCAACAAAGAGAGTTCCACCCTTTTTAAGAAGGCTTCCAACTTTTTTCAAAACCGCGAGGGGTTCATCCATATGCTCCAGGGTATGGTTAAAGGTGACCAGGTCGAATGAGGCTTCGGGTAGTTCAACTTTCTCAAAATAATCCTTAAATATCTTGTGTCCTTTCTTTTTGGCAATAAGGGCGTTCTTACTAGGCTCAACCCCCCAAGTCTCCCAACCTTCTTTTTTAAGGATATCAAGTAAGCCCCCATTTGAAGCTCCGACATCAAGAACCCTACCCTTTTTGGCAAACCTCTGAGCCAGATTTACCCTCTTTTGGAACATGTTTTTATACATCGCCTCAAGTTTTCGGTAGTCCTTATCTCGGTGGTAGCTTTTG
>JBMOLC010000033.1:0-16442 GCA_049324215.1 Patescibacteria group bacterium
ACTTGCGCGGTGACCCAATTCCAGCATGGGTGGAGATGGCAACCTGGGATTCCGCTCTCAGGCCGCCCCCTCGGCTCGAAGGTCTTGGAACCAGCATTCTCCGCCCGCCAGCCGTTCCCGATCCACTGGATCGGATAAAGAACGGTTCTAAGTGTTGGAGCACGCCGGTGGGGTGCCCTTTCACCAGAGACTTCCAGAGTCTTCTGGAGAGCACCCACCACGGAATCATCGGCCTGGCCTGAGGAGCTATCTTTATGATAGTCGCAATTCCTCAGGTTCAGGCCGTGTTTGTTTTTAGAGGCAATCTGTGCTATACTTTCTCCTGTTCTGGAGGAAGGACGGTCGCCCCACACCAGACAATGGTGAGGGGAGGAAAGTCCAGGCAGCTGAAAGCAGGGTGCCCCGCGCAAGCGGGGGCGGGTAACCGCCAGTCAGAGCCACAGAGACTATGTCGGCCTTCTTACCCTAAAGGTAGGTAGGTACGAGTGAAAAGAGGCAATCCTCCCCGCTGCAACCTCCGATTGGAACGCTTGAGGTAGCTTTCCCAAGCTCCTAGGTTTGAGGGCTGAGATAGATGACCGTCTAAAAACAGAACCTGGCTTACTAGCCTCCAGAATATGAAGATAGCCCACCCTAAAGGTGGGCTTCTTCTTGCAAGAGAACCTGAAGGGTAATGACTACCGGCACCGAGATAACTACTCCTACTACCCCGGCGATTCTAAAACCGATTGCCAAAGCCAGCAGTGTAATTATGGGGTTAACCCCGACGGATTTCTCCATCACCTTGGGCACAAAAACGTAGTTCTCAACCTGCTGAACCAAAAAGTAGAGGGCCAAAACCGCAAGCCCCATCAGGGGTGAGATACTCAACCCGATAACTACAGCCGGGATCCCGGCCAAAATGGGGCCAAGATAGGGAATCACCTCGAAAAGACCCGCCAAAATTGCCAAAGGTAGGGCAAAAGGGATGCCCAAGATTGTCAGGCCCACATAGGAAGAAAGGCCAACCAAGGCCATTAAAGCCAGTTCTCCCCTGGCCCAACCTCCCAAACGCGTCTCGAGTTTATCAACTAGCCTTCCGACTGACCTCTTATTATCTTCCCCAAAGAAAAAACCCAATTGCTCGTCGAGTTTGTTGCGAGCCAGAAGCAGGTAAAAGGCAAAGAAGAGAACCGTAAACACCGAAAGGAGATTCGAGAAGAAGGAGATACTGACTCTGACAATTTGTCCCGGCAGGTTACCCAATTGGGAAATGAGTTGTCCAGTTATCTGCTCACTCAAGGCCCCACCAATTCCCAATCCGGCAAGATACCTGGGTAGGTTGTTGGCGAAACTGGTGGACTCGCTCACCAAAGCAGGAACAATTCCCGCAATGGCAATCCCAAAAATCGCAAAAACTAAAATATAAGAAAACAAAATCGAAAGACCCCGGGGAATCTTCCATTTAGAAAGCCTGGTAACGAGAGGGTCTAAAATTGTCATAACGAGCAGGGCGACGAAAAACTGCAAGATTATTTCTCTGATAAGGTAGATAAACCACAAGAAAAGCAAAAACAAAACGGTAAAAATTATCGTGCGGTGGGAAATTTCAATTTTTCTTGGCATTTCGGCTAGAATACCACTTTGCCACCAATTTTTCCACACTATCGGCCCAATTTGGCTTTTCTATATCAAACCACTTGATTCGACCGTCTTTCTTAAACCAAGTAATCTGGCGTTTGGCATATTTTCTTTCTTCCTTTTTCCACGCGTTAATTACCTCTTCTCTTGCTTCTTTACCTTCGAAATACCCCCGCCACTGGCGATAACCCAAAGAGCTCATCGACTGGCTCTCCCAACTAACCCCCTTTCTTAATAGGTTCTTTATTTCTTTTTCCACTCCCGCCCGGACCCTGGCGTCCACTCTTTTGTCTATCCGCTGAAAAAGCTTCTCTTTTGGGCAAGTAAGTCCAACAAATAGGGGTTCGAATTTTTGCACCCCTTGTTTACCTTCTTTGCCTTTGCCTTCAAGTCTCCAGGTCGCAATCTCGATGGCTCTTGTTAGCCTTCTTGGATTTTTCCTGTCCGAAGAATTTAAGGAACCTGCCTTAATGGGATCAAGTTGAGCCAGCATTTCAAAAAGCTCAGTCGTGCTTTTATTGGCCAGATTTCCTCTCAGGGCAAGATTTTGGGGAATTTTTGCCGTCGGGATTCCATCGACGAGGGCCTTGATATAAAGACCCGTTCCGCCGACGATAATCGGTAGCTTTCCTTTTTTAAGCGCTTCCCTTGTTACCTTTTCAGCAAAGCGAATATAGGTCGAAACGCTGAAATTCTCCTGGGGGCCGACCAGGTCGTATCCCCAAATCTTTATGCCTCGATATGCGTAGTATCCCTCTTTTTTCGCCTGGGAAGGGAGGTCCTTACCGGTTCCGATATCCAAGCCTTTGTAAACCTGTTTCGAATCGGCTGAAATAAGTTCGCCATTGAATTTTTTTGCCAAAGAAAGGGCGAGGGCGGTCTTCCCCGTTGCCGTAGGGCCACAAATAATGAGTAACCGTCTTCGCCGTAGAAGTTTTTGCATTTCAACTTGAGGCAGAAGTATATTTTGTTAACGCGAAATTCCAAAACTTTATTGACAAAAAGACGGCAACTACCCCGATGGCGAAAGAGGCTAAGACTCCGGCAAGACTGACTAGTCCCATCAACGCTTTGGCGGGCAAGGTAATCATAATCCCAACCGGAATTAAGTAGGTCAGGATACCCCTTAAAGGTTCTTTATAAATATCAACCGGCAAACGCCCCAAGTTTGTCAGGTCCCAATAAATCATGATGGTGCGGTCGATTTCCAGCGTAATAATCCCCAGAGAAATGACCGCGATATGAAAGGCGGTTGCAAGCATCAGACCATTAAAAACAAGAAGTAAAAAATAAAAAACTTGTAAGGGTAGGGGGGCAAGAGACCTGCCCACAAGGTAGATAACCAGAATGAGGGGAGGGATAGTCGTCAAGTCCAAAATATCAGCTCCTCCCAGAAGGGACCTGAAAAGTGGACTGATGGGTTTTGCCAAAACCATATCAAAACTTCCGGAAATGACCAGGGGTCTAAAACGATAAACCTCGCGAAATAGAAACTGGGCCGTTATATCTATGAGGTTAAAAGTTAAAAAGAAAAAAACCGTCTGGCTAAAATTGTATCCCGCTAAGGTATTAGTGCCTCTAAGCAAAAAGTAAAGGAAGGCCAAAAAAAATCCAAATCTCAAAAGCTTACCCGTAATAAAAATCGCCGCGCTCACTCTTTGGGAAAGCACAGCCACAAATGAGTTTCTACTCATTAACCACCAAACTTTTAAATATCTCGTTACGGTCTTCATCTTCCTTCGGCCCGATAAACCAAAAGCCCTCTTCGCCAGACCCACCCCATGGCGAGCCATAAAACTATCAGCCAAAAAAGTGCAATTAGGATTCCGCCGAAAAGGGCAGTGCCACTAATTTTCCCAAGATAAACTTGAATCGGGAAAAAGATTAAATAAGGAAAGGGGGTTAAGTATAAAATCCTTTGAATAGCTGGCGGCAAAATATCTAGGGGAAATAGCCCTCCTGATAAAAATTCCGTAACTATGACTATCATCAAAAACTGAGCTCCCCCCCCCGATTGGGGAGACCAAAAGGGAACGAAATTAGTAATCATGAGCAGAGCAAAAAACGTTAAGATGGCAAGAACTAAGGAGAGGACAAATCCCACCAAAGAGAAGGGGTCTATCTGCAAATAAATCTCGGGTCTAAATATGAGAAATAGGATGAGAAACTCGAAAGCCGAAAAAATAAGATTCAAGGCCTTACTTGACAAATCTCTTGTCAACCAATATTTGAAAAAATTGACTGGTTTTAAAAGAAGGTTGGTCAAATCCCCCCTCGAAATCTCCCCGGGCACATCGACTGCTCTGGCCGAAAGGACCATAGCCTTAACCACCAAAATCCCAAAAACATAGGTTAGAATTTTTTCTCTATCGTAGCCGAAAACCACCCTTGCCGGGTCAGAAAAAACCGTTGTCCATAAAAAGAAAAGAAGAAGAATTTGCATGATGTTTCTTACTCTCCACATGACAAAATTTAGCCTATAGATGAATTCTTGGGCGAAGGAGATTTTAAAGACTGAGGTGTACTTAACAAGATTCATTTCTTTAGAGACCTTCGCATTTCTCCTCTAAAAACTTTGCGGATGATATCCTCAATCGGGATTTCTTCAATCGTCAAATCGCTAACCGGAAAATCCTGCAAGATCTCGGCAGCGGCAACCGCAACCGCTTCCCGAGGAATGGAAAGAATTACCTCAGGAAAAGAAATTTTCTTCACCTTACCGATTTCTTCAATTTTTTTGATGTCGTCTTCTTTGGAAAGAGAAACCTTAATTATTTTCTCTTTGGCAAATCGCGAAACTAGCTCTTCTAGGGCCCCGTCAAAGAGAATGCGCCCTTCGTCAATGACAATTACCCGCCGGGCCAGGTCGATTAAGTCGTCCATGTTGTGGGAAGTCAAAAGAATTGTGGCTGCATTTCTTTTGTTGTATTCATAGATAAAATCCCGCATTTTTTGCTGGGCAATCAAATCAAGGCCAATTGTCGGCTCGTCCAAAAAAAGAACCTGGGGTTTATGGATTAGGGCGGCAACTAGCTCCAGCCTCATCCTCTGTCCCAGAGAAAGGCGCCTGACTTGGATATTCATTAGCTTCTCAACTTCAAGTAGGGTCACGAGTTCATTCAAGTTTTCCGTATACTCCCTTTTGGGAATTTCGTAGATGGCGCGGTTTAACTCGAGGGTTTCAATTGCCGGCAGGTCCCACCACAGCTGGTTCTTCTGCCCCATGACCAAAGAAATTTGTTTTAAAAACTCGCTTTTTCTCTCCCAGGGGTCAAACCCGAGAACTGAGGTAAAACCCGCGGTCGGATAAAGTAGTCCCGAAAGAATCTTCAGGGTAGTTGTCTTCCCCGCTCCATTGGGACCGATAAAACCGACTAGCTCTCCCGGCTGGATAGTAAAAGAAATATTTTTTAGGGCTCTAACGACCTTTTTCTTGGGAGAAATTATCGAGTTAATTGCACCAGAGAGTCCCGGTTTTTTCTCGGTAACTTCGAAGTTTTTAACCAGATGGTCGACAATAACGGCTTTGTCCATTGACCCAAGTATACAACAATCCCAAGGGGCGAGGTTAACGGCTGACCTGTCTTTTTAGTTTCTTGCCGGGGGTAAAACGGGGAGAGCGGTGGGGTTTAATCGTGACCATTTTTTCCGTCTTGGGGATTTTGACGGTTTTTCCTTTCATCGAGATGACGCGAAAAGTGCCAAAACCAGAGAGGACTACTTTTTCCCCTTTGGATAAAACTCGTCCAACTTCACTTAAGAAAACCTCGACTGCCTCGTCAGCCGCCCTTTTGGTTAAATGGGCTTTTCTGGCCACCAAGTCGATGAGTTCTCTTTTCGTCATGGATAAGGCAAAGATTAACGAAAGTACGGCCAAAAGTCAAGTTTAGAGTCCGTAGGCGCCAAGTGAGGTATTCCCTATTCTCAGACGTGGGAGTTCAGACCTCTGTTTTTTGCACAAGACAGAACCGGGTCGCGTGGTGAATGCCAGTTTGTATCCTAGCTCCGTAAGATACTCGCCGGCATAATCACTCGCTAGACCATAGGGATAAGCAAAGACCTTGGGAGAATTTAGCCCTCTCTCGGCAAGTTGGCTGTCGGCCGTTTGGATCTCAAACTCAACTTTTTCTTTTGAGGTCTGCAGGTTTTTATGTGACCAGGTATGGTTGGCAAATAAGTTGCCAGAGGCGCTGGCGCTTTCGATATCATCCCAGGCCAAATAACCGGGATTATCTATGAGGCCAGTTGAAATAAATAGCGTAGCTTTAAAGCCTACTTCGCTAAGTATCGGTAGGGCAGTGGTTACAAAGTCGTGATAACCGTCGTCAAAGGTCAGAAGAACGGATTTGGCGGAAACTGGGGTTCCCTCATCGAAAAAGGCAATAAGCTCCTCCATTCCGGCAGTTCTATACCCTTTAGCTTTTAAATACTCCATCTGTTTTTTGAAAGTTTCCGTCTCCACGCTCAGGGCTGTCTGGTTTTTCGCGTTAGCTGCCTCTCTATCTTGAATGTGGTGATACATCAGAGTCGGGAGCCGAACACAAGGACCATAAAGAGCATTCATCTCGGCAAAGGTTAGCGGTCTTGGGGTCGGTGTAGGGGTCGGGGCAGTTTGATACTTTTCTGCCAGCTCCTCGGGAGAAATAACCTTGAGCCCCGATTTAATCTTTGGCGACAGAATATAAATCCCGATTAAAAAGAGAAAAACTAAAAGAAGAAAGGGCAGGAATTCTCTCTTTCGCATTATTTGGCTAGAGTCGTATCTGTGGCTCTGACTTCACGAATTACCGTCACTTTAATTTGCCCCGCATATTCGGCCTCTTTTTCGAGTCTTTTGGCAATCTCGTGGGCCAGGACCGTGACTTTATCATCGTCCACTTCTTCCGGATTGACAATCACCCTGACGTCGCGGCCCGCCTGAAATGCCATGGCGCTCTCAACGCCGTCAAAAGAAGCTGCAATCTCCTCGATTTTGCCCATTCTTTTAACGTACTCCTCGTGGGGCTCGTATCTTGCGCCCGGACGAGACCCGGAAATGGCATCAGCCGTCCAAACGATTACCGACTCGATCGCTGAAAACGGTCTATCCTCGTGGTGCTCGGCAACAGTCGCGACGACTTCTTTGGGCAGCCCAAATTTCTTGAGGGTATTGACTCCGACTTCGACGTGGGTTCCCTCTTCGTCGGTGACCACTTTGCCGATGTCATGCAGAAGACAACCCAAACGGACAACGTCGACATTAGCGCCCAACTCGTTGGCAATCGCCACCCCAATTTTTGTCTCTTCAATTGTGTGCAGCGCCAAGTTTTGGCCGTAAGAAGTTCTGAATCTGTACCTGCCGATAAGCTTCAATAGCTCCAAGGGTAAATTAAATACCCCGGTCTCGTGGGCAATTTTCTTCCCCTCTTCCAATAAAACATCCTCCATCTGGGCCTTGACCTGCCTGACCACTTCTTCAATTCGCGAAGGCTGAATCCGGGCATCCTTAATGAGAATTTCCAAAGCCCGTCTGGCAATCTCGCGTCTGACAGCGTCAAAAGAAGAAAGCCTTATCTCGTTTGTTTCGTCGATTTCGATCTCAACCCCGGTCTCTTTCTCAAAAGTTCTGATGTTTCTGCCACCAGCCCCAATAATTCGCCCCTTGACGTCCTCGTTGGGAACCGTAACCGTAGAGACTGTATACTCCGCGACGTAGGCGGTCGCCCCGTGTTTCATGGCGTCGGCCAAAATCTCCTTTGCTTTCTCGGCAGCTTCTTCGCGAATTCTTTCCTCGGCACTTCTGACTTTCTTGGCAACCTCGGACGTGAGAGTCTTCTGGACTTCTTCCAGAAGAATCTTGGCAGCCGTATCCCGAGTCATCCCCGCAACCTTTTCAAGCCGGGTAACTAACTCTTCCTCGCGCTCTCTCAGGGCTTTCTCGCGCTTAGCCAGTATTTCTTTTTCCCGCCTTAAATCTGCGACTAAGATTTTGATATCGTCTGTCGACATAACTAAAGAAGCCAAAGAAGATTAAACCCTTTAAATTAAGGGTGCGGAAGAAGACACACTTTGCGTTCTTCTCATAATTTCCTTGACTCCAGGGACAATTTTACAGTTTATTTAGCGTCTTTTCAATCACTCCCCAGCCAAACCCTTTTCTTGCCAAAAATGCAGCCATCTTTTGTCTGGCTTCACGACCCTCAAGACTCTTCCATTTCTCTCTTTTCCTTAGTAAAAGTTCTTCTGCGGCTGCCTCTTCGTCAAAATCCATTGCTGCTAAAACTTCGTCGGTTACTTCTTTGTCTATCCCTTTATTTCGTAATTCCAGGGCGAGGGCCCTCTTGCCTCTGGGTTTAAAAGTTACTCTTTGTTCTACCCACCAGGCTGCAAATTTTTTGTCGTCCAGAAGTTCCAAGCGCTTTAATCGTTTAAACAAGTTTTCGTAAAGACTGGGGTAAACCTTCTTCTTTTTCAACCAGATTTTTATTTCTTTTTCGCTTCTTGGCCGCAGAGTGGCAAATCGCAAAAGTTTATCGGATATCTTTTGAAATTCTGCCTTTTTTACAATTTCGGCTACTTCCTTTTCTGACAATTCTTGCTCGACTTTTAGTCCCAATTTGACAAAATTCTCCAAATCCAAACCAAATCCAAATTTACCGTCTAAATAGATATTTACCCGATTCTTATTTTTCTGGGGCTTAATTCTCGTAATCCTCGGCACGATTTAGTCTTTTTCTTCCGCCTCGCCTATCTCTTTGGGAAGTTTCTTCCCCGAAGCAACCATTTCTCTGATTTTCTTCTCCAACTCTTCGGAGAACCTGGCGTGCTCCTCAATGTAGGCTTTTGCTCCCTCTCGACCTTGGGCAATGGGCTTGCCGTCGTAGTTGAAAAACGAACCGCTTTTACTCATTAAACCAAGCTCAACGGCAACGTCCAAAAGCCCCCCCGAGCGAGAAATTCCCTTGTCTGCCATAATATCAAGCTCGGCAATCTTCAAAGGAGGAGCGATTTTATTTTTAACGACCCTGACTCTATGCCGGGAACCTACGGCAACCTCCCCATCTTTTAAGACCTCTATTCGCCGGACATCGAGTCGGACAGACGCGTAAAATTTAAGGGCTAGACCTCCAGGGGTAGTCTCGGGGTTCCCGAACATTACGCCAATCTTTTGCCTTATCTGGTTGGTAAAAATAAGTACGGTTTTAGACTTGGAAATTGCGCCGGTTAATTTTCTTAAAGCCTGACTCATTAAACGAGCTTGCATTCCCATGACTGCATCCCCCATCTCTCCTTCGAGCTCTGCCCTTGGCACCAGGGCCGCCACCGAATCAATCACGATAACGTCAAGGGCGCCTGACCTCACCAGCGTCTCCGTAATCTCAAGGGCTTGTTCACCCGTGTCGGGCTGGGACATAAGTAAATCGTCCAAATTAACACCGATTTTCTCTGCCCAGGTAGGGTCGAGTGCGTGCTCTGCGTCTACAAAAGCAGCTTGGCCGCCGTGCTTTTGTGCCTCGGCAACAACTGACAAGGCCAGCGTTGTCTTTCCAGATGCTTCCGGCCCGTAAATCTCAACGATGCGTCCCCTCGGCAAACCGCCAACACCCAGTGCCAAATCAAGCGCAATCGAGCCGGTTGGAATTGTCTCCACCTTAAACTTCCCACTCGGCTCCTCCCCAAGTTTCATTATTGAACCTCTCCCGTATTGCTTCTCAATCTGTTCCATGGCCAGACGAATTGCTTGGAGTTTTGCGGAGCCTGCACCTTCGGTTTTAGGAGACTCTGTATGAACTTTTTTCTTGGCTGCCATTTTACGTTTCCTTATTACCACACCGCCTGCTAAAATACAAGAGTTCAAAGATGGTTAAATATTCTTTTTGTCCCTATTGTCGAGGTAAGCTCTCTTATAGGAAAGACCACTACCAATGTACTAGTTGCCAGAAAAAGGTCTTTATCTCCTCCTATCCTGGCGTATCTATCCTACCAATAAAAGACGGTAAGGTTCTTTTGGCCAAAAGGGCCGAGGAACCAAAGAAAGGCACGTGGGATTCCATTGGTGGATTTCTCAAAGAAGGTGAGGATCCAGAAATCGGGGTCGAAAGGGAGACAAAAGAAGAAACCGGCCTTGAGGTAAAACTCAAGGGTTTATTGGGGATTTACACCGACACCTATGAATACGAAGGGCAAGTCTATGAAACTCTCGGCCTTGATTATCTGGCAGAAATAACGGGGGGCGCAGTCAAACCCAAAGACGATGTTTCCGAACTAGTTTGGTTTCCAATCGAAAAAGTTCCAAAAAATATTGCCTTTAAGAGTGTTGCCCAAGCACTGAAAGACCTGAAAAGATTGTATAAGGGCTCAAAAAAGGGAATTAGTCTCTATTCTAAAAGAAACGCAAATCTCTCTGTTAGCCTACCCTTAGGAAAAAGATCCTTGAGGTAAATTCCTACTAGCTTTAAGTTCAACTTTTTAGCCAATCTTAACTTCTTTCTCTTTAGTCGATCATATTTTCTTGATTCTCCCGAAAGTCCGAAAAATTCTACCCAATAATTACGAACCTTGAAGTCAACCTTTAATCCTTGGTCTCCAGGATAAAGGGTATTTCTCTCATGTTTAATCTTTCTGGCATATAGCCAATCATCAATGATCCTTTCAGCCAAAGAATCACACTTATGTCCATCTTTAGCAACAAACTTATTGGCAAACATTACTGGATTAGGGATAAAGCCAGCCGCTTTAACAGCTTGGTTCCAGGTTCCAAATCTTAACCTAAATGCATGATAGTTCAACATTTCCCTCTTGAGAGGGATTCTTCCGTGCCTCTTCACAAAGGTCTTAATTTTTAGAATTAATTCCTCTGCAGGAATAGTAGAACCTTTGTCCTTACAGGGCCGGGAACAATATTTTTTTCTAGATTTGAAATTTTTACCACAAAAGGCACATTTCTTTACAACGCCAGGGTTTCTGGGGTGGCTAATGTTGCTCACAGTGACAGCGCAAGAGCAACTACAGTAGTTATGCTTTGAAATAGAGCTGGGTGTTCGTGGAAATTTCTTTCCACAAAGGGGGTTTTCGCAAATCAATATTTTCCCTTTTAGTCGACTTTTGGCCAAACATTTTAAAGAACAAAAATTTCTCTGGCCAAGTTTTACGTTTTCGTTATAATGACGAAGGTCTTTTTTAAACCTTTTTCCGCAGAATGAGCAGTTAATAGAAACGAAGTTCACACTTCATTATTTACCGAATAAAACCCGAAGTCAATAGCGAGGTGCTAAATCTCTTTCGGGGTGGACGGTAACGCTCCGTCGCCTGACGGCCCCCAGCCGCCAATTCTACTTTTAAACTACACCCCGGAAACGTGTATATTTTACCAAAATTTTAGCCATAAATGAATTTTGAGTATGCCATTGATGATAAAATTCTTACCAGTGACATTAAACGACGCAAGTAATTACCTTGCCAATGGTAAAGTTGGGGTCATTCCTACTGACACCATCTATGGTTTGGTGGGAGAGGCACTTCTTCCTAATACCGTTGAAAGAATTTATGAAATAAAAGTCAGGAAACCTGATAAGCCCTTAATCATCCTCATTTCTTCTTTAGAGGACCTTAAACTTTTTGGAATCAAAATCAATGAAAAAACTAAAAGTATCTTCAAGGAATATTGGCCGGGAAAGGTGAGTATTATTCTCCCCTGCCCCAAAGATAAATTTGAATACTTACACCGGGGAACTAATACGCTTGCATTTCGTCTCCCAGATTATCCAGACTTAAGGAAATTAATCAAGAAGACCGGCCCATTGGTTGCACCCAGCGCAAACCCCGCAGGCCTTCCGCCAGCAAAAACGATTAAAGAAGCGCAAGATTACTTTGGAAACCGTATCGATTTTTACGTCGATGGCGGGAGGTTAGATTCGCCTCCCTCGACACTAATCTCGCTCGCCAGCGGAAAAGTAGAAGTTTTAAGGGAAGGGGCAGTGGCCGTGCGTAATCGTCACGCTACGCGTTCCTTCAATGCACGGTAAAATCTCTCCAAATAATCTTGGGCTTTGTCCCAATGCTTCTCCCCAAATCCTTTTTCGGCAAGATTCCTCTCGATATTGGCCAGAACCATTAAATGAGCTGCCTTTGCCGCTTGAAAGAGAGAGATGCGGTGAACCTCGGCAACCAGCTCTTTGGCAGTTTCCTCCGCTTCCTGGGCTGAAGCAATTTCATCTTTGCCATCCAGGTCTTTCCAAAGCTTTATTTGCAGCGACGCAACAATCGACGGTTCAAAGGCAAGTTTTAGTTCCCCTTTAATGAGTTTGTAGAATCTTTTTATTCTGACCTTGGCTCTCTCCCAATTTCTGCCGTTATCCTGCTCTAAAAAGGCCTCCAAAAAGTACTTGGCTGCCTCTTTGGCCAAAGTTTTCGAAAACCCATACTGTTTCGAGAGGTGCTGCCAAGCATAATCTCGAAACCTTGTTCCTCTCGGGATCTTTCTTAACCTCCACCAAGCAATCTCAAGATTGGCAACCACTTCGGGATCAAATTTAAGGTGTTTAAGCTCGTCATTTCCCCCAAACCTTCTCCTCCGCCTCGAATAATCAAGTATCGCCTCTTTTAGTTTCCCGGGGGTAAAGTCGGGAAGGTGGTCTGGCTCAAAATAGTATTCCGCGTATTCCATCTGCCACGGCATTAAACCACTCGTTCTTTGTTCACCCGAGGTGCGGATAAATAAGTCGACATAAGGGTAAGGTTGGTCACGGGTGTCTAAATAGGAAGAAAAAAGTTTCTCGTCTATTTTGTCAGGATCAACACCGTCCCTGATTATATTTTTGACTGCACGCAAAATTTCATCCTTCCCACCGTAATCCAGAGCAATATTTAAGACGTGCTTGGTGTTATTTTTAGACTTCTCCTCAGCCTTCCTAATCATTTCGACCAGGTCCGTAGGAAGCCTATCTTTCCTTCCCAAGTGAACAAACCTTACACCCTCCTTCATTGCCTCCTTCATGAAATTATCAACCATTCTTCTGGCCAAATTCATTATGTTCTCGGTTTCTTGAGCGGAACGCTCCCAGTTTTCCGTTGAAAATCCCCACAGGGTTAATGTGTGGACCCCTAAATCACGACTCGCCTTGGCAACTTTTTTGAGGGTCAAATAGCCGGCTTTGTGTCCCTCAAGGGAAGAGAGTCCCTTTGATCGGGCCCATCTTCTGTCCCCATCTGGAACGAGGGCAATATGGTCTGGAACCTTCGTCCCAAACGGAAGTTTAATTTTTATCTTATCGCTCATGGCTAATAATTATACTAGAAAAGCTTGCAAACAACCAAATCAGAACTTAGAATTTGTCATCAATGTCCTGAGATATGAAAAAAGATAGAGAACAATTTTACCAAGAAGTGGCTAGGTATTATGATGGTCAGCGGGAAGACATAAACCTGATATTAGCCACAAAAGATAAAATCGTCCATCATCATAGCGGCATTTGTGAACCCAGTTCAATATTTCCAGATATGTCCGAAGAGGAACTACTTGCCGAACTCCACAAACAAGAAACTGCTCTAACACTGCGTGGCTTGGAATATTTGGGCGTTCTCGGGCCAGAAATGACAGGATTAGATGCTGGGTGTGGAAGGGGCGGTTCTTCCCTCCTTGTAAATAAACTTCATGGCTGTTTCATGAAGGGAGTTTCCCTGTCTTCTTATCAAGTCAAGTTTGCAAACAGGATTGCAATGGAGCTTGGTGTTTCTGAGAAAGTCAAATTTTACGAAGAAAATCTATTAAAACTACCTTTTGGACAGGATAATTTTGACTTTATTTGGGCCTGTGAAAGCACAGAACACGTTCCCGATTTGGAAGAAATGTTCCTCGAATTTAGAAGGGTCGCTAAAGCAAATGCGAGATTAATAATTATTGCCGGTTGTGGTAATCCAGATCATCCTGAAGGAGCAGAATTTATAAAAGGAATTAACGAATGGTATCACATCCTCATCCATTCGCCTTCTGAATATACTGCTGCTGCAGAAAAAACGGGCTGGAAATTAATCGCCAATGTGGACTTGACTCCAGAGACAATACCTTATTGGCACTTAAGAGAACGGTCGGTTCTTAAAACTGGGGTCGAAAAATTTGTCAAAGGTTATGAATCCGGCGCGGGGGAATATAGACTTTTGCCTTTGAGCTCGTAAAGTAACTTATATTTTCTAAAAATTGTATAATTCTCCCCGAGATGACTAAAAAACTATCTCTTACTGATAAAAACAACAAGGAAGCCCTCGAGATTCTGGAATCTTACAAAAGACTTGTCTGGCCTTTAATACAAAAACATCTTGAGCCCCCTCGATATCCTTCGGCATTTCAACTTCCAAATAAATACAAGGGGGATGCTGAATTTCATTGGAAAGTAATAAACACTTACCCCGAAAGGCGGGGTAAATATCTCCGGCCCACTCTATTAATACTGGCGGGTGAAGCGTTTGGTATTGATAGGAAATTACTTCTGAATACCGCAGCTGCAATGCAAGTTTCTGAAGATTGGCTATTAATACATGATGATATTGAAGATGATTCAAATCTACGTCGGGGAAAGCCCGCCTTACACATGATCTATGGTGACGGACTAGCTATAAATGCCGGAGACAGTCTCCATGTAGTTATGTGGAATATTCTAAAGGATAACTTCGGTATACTCGGCAACCGTAAATCACTCAGGATTTTAGATGAATTCTACCGTATTCTTAGTCGAACAACCCTGGGTCAAGGAGTCGAAATTAGCTGGGGAAAATCCAATAAAAAAAGCTTTAGCGATAAAGATTGGTTTTTTATTGCTGACGGCAAAACCTCTTACTACACAATTGCCGGGCCGCTGCGGCTTGGCGGCATTATTGGGGGCGCCAACAATAGTCAACTGGAAAAACTGGCCAATTTCGGACAAATTCTAGGGAGATGCTTCCAGTTGGTCGATGATCTTTTAGACCTTGTCTCAAAGGATTATCGGGGTAAGGGACAAATAATGGGGAATGATATTTACGAATCGAAGAAAACACTAATTTTGGGTCACCTGTTAAGGAAAACTTCTTTGGTTGATAGAAAAAGAGTACTCCGAATTCTCAGAAAAAGCCGTGAGGAAAAAACTCAAAGAGAGGTTGTGTGGATAATTAACAAAATGGAACAATATGGGAGTATCAACTACGCAAGGAGTGTTGCCCAGAAATTAAGAACTGATGCTCAAAGAATATTCGAAAAGGATCTAAAATTTTTATCTCACGAACCAGCCCGGGGAAATCTTAAAACTCTTATCAATTTTGTTCTCGAAAGAAACCGCTAATTTTTGATTTTTCCTAAGATTATCTTCAGCCAAGGCGTGTAATTCTTGGGGTTTTCTGCCAAATCCTTTTTGAGGTCTTTTGTTCTTATCCATTTATAATCAATAATTTCATCGGGGCTGGGGTTGACTGGACCTTCGTATTCCCCTACAAAAACAACATCATGTTCATGTTCTCCCCAAAGGCCATTATCCATGACCGCCTCGTAGGTGAATCGAAATAATTCTTTAAGGGGAGTCCTAAAACCAGCTTCCTCAAAGATTCTTCTTTCTGCAGCCTCTTGATAAGTTTCGTTGGGATAGGGATGACTACAGACCGTATTTGACCAAAAGAGGGGCCAAGTTGGTTTTTTAGTGGACCTTCGGGTAATAAGCGTTTTACCCCTTGTCTTATCGAAGATAACAATGGAGATGGCCCGATGTAAAGGAACAGGAACTTTATGCGTTTCGTATTTCTCTTTGTAACCAATCACCTTGTCGTTTTTGTCGACCAAAACCATTTTGATTTTGTCTTTGGGCATAAAACTATAAATTAATTGTCGGTGGTTGGGGATATTTCTATTAAATAGGTTTCGGAAGAAGTATCAATTGCCCCTCTTCGATCTTCATCTTCCCTAAAAATCTCTATTACCTTTACGCGCCTTTCTCTGGAGGACGGCAAAAGGTCTGGATTTCCACGAAGGCTAACGGAAATATCATTTTCTTCTGCGATTATCCCTTTTAAACGCAAAGCTTCGATTACGCGGTTCACCTCATCTTTAACTATCGCGTGCGTCAGGGGGTCTCTATCTTCGAAGGACTCTTCGATCTCTCCTAGAAGGAATTTGGGCACCTCTATTTCTAAGATTCTTTCTGCCATTTTAGCTCTGGCTATTATATCATTAAATACTCTAAAATAGCCCAGAAAATGAGAAGTTCCCTAAAACTCATCTTTCTGGTCTTTCTTGTCGCCCTTACGCTTCGGCTTTACAAATTGAATGAATTTCCGGTTGGATTCCATGCCGACGAGGTCAGGGTCGGCTGGAATGCTCTTTCGATTTTAGAAACTGGTAAGGATGATAGAGGAAACAAATTCGCTCTTTATTACAACACTTTTGGAGATTTTCGGCCTACCGGAATTTTTTATTTGACCATCCCCTCCATTGGCGTTTTTGGCAGAAATGAGTTTGCGGTAAGATTCCCCCCGGCGCTTTTGGGCGCCTTAAGCGTTATCTCACTTTACTTTTTTGTAAGTTATCTCACCAAAAATAAAAGCCTGGCTCTTTTTTCCGCGTTTCTGCTTGCTATTTCGCCTTGGCACCTCACGACAAGCCGGGCGACAAGCGAAGTGGTAATGTCTTTGGCCCTAACCCTCACTGGGCTTTTTCTTTTCTTAAAAGGCCTCAACGCAAAGTCTAAGAAACTAATCATTCTTTCGGGAATTACCTTTAGCATTAGCTACTTTTTTTACCACTCCGTCCGAATTCTCACCCCTCTTTTTGTTCTAACTTTGATTGTTTATTTCGCTAGAAAGATAAAGGAGGCAAATCTTAC
>JBMOLC010000033.1:16452-39478 GCA_049324215.1 Patescibacteria group bacterium
GTCTTTTATTACTTCTGACTTTTCTCTTGGCCCTAAACAAAGAGGCCCGGGGTAGATTCTCCCAGGTTTCGATTTTTAACGACTTAGACGTCAAATACGAACTTTCCCGCATGCCTTTTGAGGAAGGCCCAGGAAAAGTCTTTGTGGCCCGCCTTTTCCACAACAAACCCTTCACTTATGCTCGCAGATTTGTCAACGAGTACGCTCGCTATTTGAGTGCGGATTTCTTCTTGGTCAGTACTAAAGCTCTGCCGACACGCTACCAAACGGTTGGCGTGGGACTCTTAACTTATGTGGAGTTGGCTCTTTTCCTGGTGGGACTTGTCGCCATCGCCCAGAAAAAAGCACCGCCTTTACCTTTACTTCTTCTTTTTTTGGCCCCAATTCCCGCGGCTCTCACCACCGAGAATGCACCCAACCTGCACCGCGCCCTTTTTATGGTTCCCTTTGTGGCAATTATTGAGTCCTACTCGTTTGTTTTTCTCAGAAGATTTTCTCAACTCCTCATCCTCGCTTTGGTACTCAATCTGATTTTTTTCCTTCACATGTATTTTGTCCACTCTAAGGTTCACCTGCCTCTTTATCGAAATGTGGGGGCAAAAGAACTTGCCCTGACACTAAATAAATTACAAGATAGTTACGACAAAATAATTCTCACCAATATCCCGGATGACCCTTACCCCTGGATTGCGTTCTTTACGGCACGTGATCCTGCGGTTTTCAACCAAGATGCAGTCAGACGGGAGAAAGGAACCTGGACCTCTGAAAATTTTGTCTTTACGGGCTTAAGGTGCCCATCACGTGACGCTTTTGAAAAACCAGACGTCAAAAGACTCTTGGTGGTGGATGCAGAAGGGTGTTTAGCGGAGAGCAACTTAGTCAAAAGAACGGACGTCAAAATTCTCGCAAGAATCCTTCGGCCCGACGAGTCCGAAGTCTATATTCTCTGGTCGAGAATCGAAGAATAAATACTATCTTTTTGGAGATTGTTTCTCGCGTCTGGCTTTTCCGCCGGTACCAACTTTTCTTCTCTCTTTCTCCCTCGGGTCCCGGGTCAAAAGCCCAGCCTTTTTGAGAGGAGGTCTAAATTTATCTTTATCGGCAGCTGCCAGGGCGCGGGCAACTCCGTGGATAAGGGCTGTCAACTGTCCGGCCTTACCGCTGCCTTTAATTTTGGCCGTAAAATAATACTCGCCCTCTGTTTGGGTGAGTTTAAAAGGCTTTTCAAAAAGGGCTTTATCGATAGCTGTCGGAAAGTATTTTTCGAGGGGAACTCCGTTAACCAGATTCTCTCCCTTGCCTTTAAAGAGTCTGACTCTGGCTCCCGCCTCTTTTCTTTTGCCGGTCGCGAAAACAAAATTTTGTTTTTTAGCCATGGAATTTAGCCGCAAATGGGTTTTGGTCCCCGACCACTACTTTTAGTCTTGCCATTCTACCTTCTTTGAGACGGTTATCGGGAAGCATTCCATAAACCACCTGTTCAATTACCCTTTCGGGGTGCTCTTTCATTAATTTTGCAAAAGGAATCTCTTTAAATCCCCCGGGGAAACCAGAATGACTCCGATAAACTTTTTGCAGGGGTTTTTTGCCAGTTAACTTGACCTTCTCGGCGTTAATGATAACTACATAGTCACCACTATCGAGATGGGAAGAATAACTGGGTTTATGTTTACCCATCAAAAGTCTCGCCACTTCGGCAGATAGCCTACCTAATATCGCCCCCTCGGCGTCTTTGAGATGCCAGTCTCTTTTAACCTCTTTTTCTTTGGGTTGATATGTCCTCATTTCTTTCTAGCTACCTTTTCCTTGTCTTCCTCCTTCTGGGCAACTTTCTTCTTTCTTTTCTCTTGTTTCCTTAATTCTATTTTCTCGACCCATTCAAGCCTGACCATCTCCGCCATGTCTCCTTTTCGTGGCGGAAGTAAAGTAATTTTAGTAAAACCAGAGTCTTTTTCTTTTAGGGCCGGGGCAATTTTTTCAAAAAGGACATTTGCGCTTTGCCGATCATTCCCCAGAATTGCCAAAACTCTTCTTTGATTTGCCACGTTCTTCTTACTGGCCAGCCCGAGAAGCCTGTCAACTTCGCCGATGATAGACTTAGCTTTGGCCTTGGTGGTTTCAATTCTGCCATTAAGAATCAAAGACCTAATTAAGGCTCGAAAAAGTGCTTCCCTTGCCTTTTTGGCTCGGGAAAGCTGTCGACCAAAAACTTTCTTTCTCATCTTTAACTCACGAAATTGACCCCCTTCTCTGCCAGAGCAACAGCAATAATTTTTATTGACTTCTCCCCTAAGTTTCTGACTTTGACGAGGTCTTCTTTTCTGGCTTTGGCTAATTGTTCGACGCTTTCGTATCCAGCCTTAACCAAGGCATTGGCAACCCTGGTCGGCAGTCCAATCTCTTCAACGGAAAGTTTTCCTACCGGTCCCAGGACGTCTACTTCCTCTCTGACTTCTTTCTTCTCCACTTTCTTGGGAGAAATAATCTGGTTAAAATAAGAAACTAAAATTTTGGCTGAGTAAAGAAGTGCCTCTTTGGGCGAGATTGTTCCGTCGGTCCAAATTTCAACCGTCAGCTTGTCGTAATTGGTCAGTCTGCCAACACGCGTCTCTTCCACTTTGTAATTGACCCTCTTGACCGGAGAAAAAGAAGCATCAAGCGGGATAAGACCAATAGTTCCCGTGGCCCTATCTTCGGCAGGGGAATAGCTAACTCCCGCAGAAATCTCCATCTCTGCCGAGAGCGACGCTCCCTTATTCAAGGTTGCCAAAACTAGTTCGGGATTGGCTATCTTGACATTGGCGGGTACTTTGATGTCCTTGGCCTTAACTTCGCCCGCCTCTTTGACCGAAAGACTTCCTTTAACACTTTTTTCGCCCGAATATGAGAATCGAACTTTTTTGAGGTTGAGCAAGAACTCAACCATGTCTTCTTTCATCCCTTTAAGCGTCGAGAATTGATGGCGGACGCCAGAAATTCGAACTTCGGTCACCGCTGCTCCCGCAAGCGAAGTCAGAAGAACCCGCCTCAGGGAATTACCCAATGTATCCCCATAACCCTGTTCCAATGGGCTGATCACGAATTTTCCATAGTCGTTTTTTCCTTCCTCTTGTTTTATTTCAAACATCGGTTCATTCATTTAAATCACCCCCTCGGTATAAAACTCAAGTATTTTATGTTCACCGCGAATAAAATTCTACTATGTCCTGAACAGAAATGGGCTCGGGAATATCCTCGCTTTTCGGTTTTAGCGAGACCATTCCCACCGCCGCTTTTCTTTTTAACCAAGCTGGTATGTTTTTGTCCTTTTCAGCCAAAACCTTTTTGACAGCAGGAATCGTGAGGGCCTTGGGGGAAAGAGCGATTGTTTCCCCTTCTTTGACTTGATAAGAAGGGATATTTACCCTTTTGCCGTTAACCAAAACGTGGCGGTGGCTAACTAGCTGTCTTGCTTGGGGCCGGCTCATGGCAAAGCCCAGGCGATAGACCACATTGTCGAGTCTTCTTTCGAGGAGCGTAAGCAGGGCTTCGGCCGTATTTCCTTTCGTCTTTAAGGCCTCATCCACATAGCGTCTAAATTGTTTCTCAAGTACCCCATAAAGCCTTTTCACCTTTTGTTTTTCTCTTAATTGCCGGCCATACTGCGAAGACATCCTCACCCCCTTTGGTCCGTGTATTCCCGGAGGAACAGCCAAGCGGGTCAACTTTGCCCCCGCCCCGTATAGGTCAAATCCCTCTCTGCGCGACAGCCGATCTTTAGGTCCGGTGTATCTGGCCATAGTTTTTAGACCCTCCTTTTCTTTTTGGGTCTGGGACCGTTATGTGGAATCGGGGTGACGTCAGCAATCAAAGAAATTTTGAGTCCCTGGGCCCTGATGGCTCTTAAGGCCGCGTCCCTTCCTGGACCCGGTCCTTTGACATAAATTTCGACTTCTTTTAGGCCAAAGTCTTCTTTCGCCTTCCTGACGACCTTGTCAACCGCAGTGGTGGCGGCATAGGGCGTTGCCTTCCTGGTGCCTTTAAACCCGCTTGCTCCGGCAGAACCCCAAGCCAAAACTCCACCTTTCGTGTCCGTTACCGTAACCAGGGTATTGTTGAAAGACGCTGAAATATAAATTTTCCCAGTTTCAGCTATTTTTTTACCTGCCATTATTTCTTCTCCTCCTCGACCTTAACTCCTCCCTTCATCTCTCTTAAGATCTCTTTCTTGAATGCTCCAACTGTTTTTCTTTTGCCTCTTTTGGTCCGAGCGTTGGTCCTGGTTCTTTGCCCCCTAACGGGGAGGTTTCTTGCGTGCCTTAAGCCGCGATATGCGCCTATGGCCTGAAGTCTTGAAATATTTGACCTCACGACTCTGGCGAGCTCTCCCTCAAGGGGATATTTTTCAATCAGGGAAGAAATCTTGGCCAGTTCTTCACCCGAAAGCTCAGAGATTCTTTTAGCCGAATCAATTTTTGCCTCGGCGAGGATATCTTGAGACAACGGCCAGCCTATCCCTTTGATGCGGGTCAGGGCGTAGTCGACCTTCCAATTGTCAGCTAGTTCTACTCCAGCAATTCTGGCCATTTAGCCTTGTTTTTGTTTATGCCTGGGGTTTCTACAAATTACGTACAAAACCCCTTTGCGCTTGACAATCTTGCAGTCTTTGCACCTTTTTTGAATGGATGAAACTACCTTCATAATTAGTACTTAGAGACTATCCTCCCTCTTTCCTCGTCATAGCGGGTCATTTCGACCTTAACTTTGTCTCCGGGAAAAATTCGGACAAAATTTCGCCTGAGTTTTCCCTTTAGGGTAGCAAGAACGACCCTGCCGTCAGCAAGCTCCACCCGAAACATCGTATTGGGTAGGGCTGCCAAGACCACCCCGTCGAAAACCTCTACCGCCTTTGTTTCCATTTTCCTTAACAAAGTGAATTTACCCAGTCAAAACAAGGGGACCGTGGGAAGTTACCGCCACGGTCTCCTCGTAAAGCGCTGCTATTTTACCATCACGCATGGAAATTGTCCACCCGTCTTTCCCAATTTCGACCTCTTCCCCCCCTTGGGCATACATGACCTCGATCGCCAGGGTCATACCCGGCTTAATTTCGGGACTTTGGCCATAGCCTCCTTGGGTAAAACAGGGTATTTGGGGTCCTTCGTGAAGGGCCCTGCCAATTCCATGACCGACCAGAGCCTTAATGGGAGAATAGCCTGAGGCTTTAAGGGTTTTTTCAATTTCTTGGGAAATGTCATAAATTCTATTTCCTGCCTTGGCCTTTTGGATCCCTTTAGCCAGAGCGGCTTCTCCACTTGCCAGGAATTTTTTAACTGCGGGGGAAACTTCTAGTCCAACGCTGAAAGAGGTGTCTGTGTGGAAACCTTTGTAATAAAACCCCAGGTCAACACTAACAACGTCTCCCTTTTTAAAAACAATTTCCTTTTTGGGAATTCCGTGGACAAGTCCCGCATTGACATTGACGCAAACTGCCCATCTGTAGCCTGGTACTTTCATAAAAGAGGGTTCTCCCCCGTGAGCCTGAATAAGCTTTCTGGCCAAATTCTCAATCTCCGCAGCCCTTTTTCCGACCTTAATCTCTTTCTGAATCGCCTTTTTAATCTTGGCGAGCTTTCTTCCCCCTTCGGCCATGATTTGAATTTCGTTGGGAGACTTAACCGAGATTTTATCCATTCTTTTCCTCCAAGATTTTGGTTAGGTCGCTGGCGATGACTGCGATGGGGCGCTCGCCATCGACCTCGACCAGAATCCCGTCTTTTTTCAAAACCTCAATCAGGGGGCTGGTCACCGAGTGGAATTCCGCAAGTCTCTTTTTTATTGCTTCGGGCGTATCGTCTGGTCTTTGGACCAAATTCCCCCCACAAGGACATTTTTCCGGAGGTGGATTGGTAAGCAGGTTATAGACCTCCCCACATTTCTCACAAACTATCCTTGCCGAAAGGCGCCTGACCGCCTCCGCGTCGCTAACTGTGAGATAAATTGCCAGGCCGATTTTCTGACCTTCCCCCGCGAGCCAATTTTTCAAGAGTTCGTACTGCTTCAGCGAACGCGGATAACCGTCAAGAAGTAAATTATTTAAGCCCGGAGATTTTTCTTGGAGAAACTCTTGCGTCAGGGCGAACGCTTCTGCGTCGGGAACAAGTTTTCCTTTTTTATTAATTATCTCGTCTATTCTGGGATCTTTTTCGGCCTTTTCTCTCCAAAACTCCCCAGACTCAAAATAAAAAAGTCCCAATTTTTCAGCCAAAAGCCTGGCCTGCGTCCCTTTGCCAGAGCCTTGGGGGCCAAGGATGACGATGTTCATCTGACAAATCCTTCGTACTTGCCCATTACGAGTTGGGCCTCAATTTCCCGAGTCATCTCCAGAACCACGGAGACCACGATCAGAATTCCTGTTCCGCCAATTGCGAGGTTGGCAATCCCAATGAAGTTCTGGAAAAAGGAAGGCAGAATTGCAATCAGTCCCAAGAAGATTGCTCCAACGAGCGTAATTCGATTTAAGACAAACGCTAGATACTGGGTGGTGGCACTGCCCGGTCTAATCCCGGTAATAAAACCACCGTTTTTCTGCAAGTTCTCGGCTATCTTCTCCGGGTTAAAAACAACTGCCGTATAAAAATAGGTAAATCCCACGACCAAGAGAAAGTAGGTGGCGTTATAGACGAGCGACTGGGGATTGAAAAGGGAACCAATCCGGGCAGCCAAGTTTGTCAGATTGGGGTTAGCAGCCCCAGAAAAAAATTGGGTCACGATCGAAGGCAGTAAAACCAAGGAAACAGCAAAAATGATCGGGATGACTCCCGCCTGATTGAGTCTTAAGGGGAGATACGACGCAAAGGGAACGCCGACCCTTCCCGCCCGTCTGGCATAACTTACCGGAATCTGTCTAACAGCCTCATTCATGAAGACGATCAGACCAACGATGACAACGGCTAAGATTAGAAAAACCGAAAAGCGCATCAGGTCTTGGGTTTGAATTGCGGTTAGCGACTGGCCAACGCTGACTGGTAGCCGGGCAATTATTCCGGCAAAGATGAGAATGGAAACTCCGTTGGTAAACCCATACTCGGTAATCAGCTCTCCCAACCAGACAGCAAAAATGGTCCCCGCAGTCATGGCCAAAATTAGGGCCAGAAGAGATACGGGGGACAGGGAAAGAATTATTCCCTGAGAACGCAGCAACGAATACATCCCGAAAGCTTGGAGGGCCGCTAGAGGGACCGTCAAGAACCGGGTGTATTGGTTAATTTTTTCTTGTCCGTATTCGCCTTCTTTAGAGAGCTCCTCAAGGGAAGGAACGACGTAAGTCAAAAGCTGCAAGATGATAGAGGCGTTGATGTAGGGGTTTAATCCCAAGGCCATAATCGAAAAGTTTGCCAAGGTTCCCCCAGAAAAAATGTCGAGGAGGGAAAGAAGTGGGCTGCCTAAAAAAAGAGACTTCAGCGACTGGCTATCTATTCCGGCAGCTGGAATGTGGGCGACCGCCCTAAAAACGAGGATAATGAGGGCGGTAATTAACACCTTGCGTCTGGTCTCGGAAGAGCGCACGACCTTCGCAAAAAAATGGGCAATACTTTCTAGCATGAGATTATTTCTAACTCTTGACGACTTTGCCGCCTACTTTCTCGATCTTTTTTGCGGCCGAGTGTGAAATCGGGACCGCGATCACCAATTTCTTTTTTACCTCCCCGTCGCCTAAAATCTTGACCCCAGCTTCCCGCGCGTCCTCTTTTTTAACTATACCCTCTTTGACCAATAAGTCTAAATTTACTTTGGAACCTGAAGGCAAAAGATTGAGATACTCGAGTTTGACAATAATCGGTTTCTCCCCCGGCTTATTTTTGTCTTTACCCCTGACCAAAGGAAGTTTTTTGATTAGGGATTTTTTAACCTTTATTCCCTCAAAAAGAATGCCGATCTTACCCCTGGCCTTCTGTCCTTTTTGGCCACGGCCGACCGTGTGACCGCCGCGGCCAGAACCAACCCCGCGGCCCAACCTCTTTTTGCCTTTATGAACTATTTTGGGAAGAGGGGTTGCCATAAATTATTTCCCTTCCTTCTCCTTTCTTCTGACAACTGCCGCTATTGTCTTCAGCCCATTCAGGGTGGCGTAAACGTTGGAAATCTTATTTTTTGTTCCCAGAATTTTCCCCGAAGCATCCCTAATTCCGGCCGCCTCCAAGACCACCCGAACCGCCCCCCCCGCGATAATCCCTGACCCCGGCGGAGCAGGCTTGAGCAAAACTTCTGCTGCCGAGAATTTCTCCTTCACGGCGTAGGGAATGGTTGTACCTCTTACGGGGACCTTAACCAGACGTTTTTTGGCCTGACTAATTGCTTTCCCGATGGCGCCTCTGACGTCGGTTGCTTTTGAAAGTCCAACCCCAACCTTACCTTTTCGGTCGCCAACAACGACCAGGGCGGAGAAGCGTATCTGATTTCCACCTTTGGTCTTTTTTGAGATCCGATTTATCTGGACGACCGTTTCCTCAAACTCGGAAACTTTTTCTGGAAACTCCCTCGGTCCTGGCATCAGAAATCAAGGCCCCCTTTCCTTGCCCCTTCGGCTAGGGCTCTGACCTGTCCATGATACTTGTAACCTCCCCGGTCGAAGATAACTTTGGTTATCTTGGCCTTTCTGGCTTTTTGGGCCAGTAACTCTCCTACCTTCCCGGCAACCAAGACATTGGTTTTACCTTCCTTTAATTCTTTCGAGGAGGCGGACGCTAGAGTCTTGCCTTTGGTATCGTCGATAATCTGGGCGTAGATAAATCGATTTGAACGAAACAGGGAAAGGCGAGGGGCGCCAGCGCCTTTGAGGGCCTTCCTGACTCTTAACTTTCTTTGCCTAAATTTTTCTTTTTTTGTTCTACCCATAACCCTTTAGCTACTTGGGGCACCGACCGCTTTGGCCGCCTTGCCTGCCTTCCTCCTGACAACTTCCGCAACATATTTTATTCCTTTGCCTTTATAAGGTTCTGGGGGTCGGACGGCTCGAATTGCCGCCGCTGTCAGCCCCACCAGCTCTTTGTCGGCTCCGGTGACCGTAAGCAAAGACTTCTCAACCTTAAAACTTATTCCTTCAGGGGCTTCAATTTTTACCGGGTGGGAAAATCCGAGGGTTAAAACCAAAGTATTTCCGACAACCTCCGCCCGGTAACCCGTCCCGACCAGCTCAAGTTCTCTTTCCCAACCTTGGGATACACCGTAAACCATGTTAAAAATTATGGCCCTGACTGTACCAAACAAAGACCTTGACTCTCGAGTGTCGCTCTTGGAACTGACCATAACTTTTCCTTCTTTAACGTTAACGCCGATACTTTCTGGAACCCTCCTGACCAAGGTTCCTTTCGGACCATTGACTTTGAGGGTTGAACCAGAGACTTCAACGCTGACACCTTCCGGCAAATTGATTGGTTTTTTCCCAATTTTACTCATAGGCTTACCAAATCTCCGCTAGCACCTCTCCGCCGAGATTACTCTTAATGGCCTCTTTGGACAACATTATTCCCTGGGAAGTCGAGACAAGATAGGTCGAAGCCCCCTTTTTGGCCTCTATCTCACTTCTCCCCAGATAGATTCTCAAGCCCGGTTTTGAAACCAGCTTTATTTTCATAATCACCGGTTTTTTGTTTTTAAAAGCAAGGCTGACTGTTAACATTCCTTTTTTGTCTTCGACTGTGGTTAGATACCCCGCCTTTTTAAGTGTCTGGGCCGTCTCCTTGACCAGCTTGGTAGCCGGAACCACAACCTCTTTTACCCCCGCGAGGGCCGAATTATTCAGTCTAATTAAGAAATCTCCGACTGGGTAATTGGTCATAGTTTTCTACCAACTGGCCTTTCTCACTCCAGGGATTTCGCCCCTTAGGGCGTGCTCGCGAAAACAAAGCCTGCAAAGACCGAATTTTCTCATATATCCTCTGGACCTGCCACAGAGCCTGCACCTATTTCGATACCTGACTTTAAATTTTAGTTTTTTGAGTTCTCTAACTTCTTTCGCCGTTGTTGCCATAGATTTAATTTGCTTTTGCAAAAGGCAGACCCATGAGTTCAAGCATCCTTTTTGATTTCTCGGGAGTTGACGAACTAACCACGATTGTAATTTCCAGACCGCGGGGTGTACCTACCTTGGTTATATCTATCTCAGGAAAAACCGTGTGTTCGCTCAATCCCAGGCTGTAGTTGCCACTTTTGTCAAAACCGGCAACGGCAGCTCCCCTAAAGTCTCTCAGTCGGGGAAGTACGATTGAAAATAGCTTGTCCAAAAAATGGTACATCCTCGCCCCCCTCAGGGTTACAGAGAGGCCGACGGGCATTCCCCCGCGAATCCCGAAGGCGGCGACAGAGACCTTGGCCCGTCTAAGCGCTGGTTTCTGTCCAGAAATCGCCGCCAAATCCCTACCGAGGGCCTGGGCAAGTTCCTTGTTCTTGGCTAGCTCCCCAACCCCCATATTGATGACGACCTTAGTCACCCTCGGGACTGCCATCGGGTTCTTGATAGAAAACTCTTCCCTTAGCGCTCTTGCAACCTCTTTCTCGTACTTCTGCCTTAATCGCTGCTTATTTTGCATCAATTTCCTTTCCACATTTCCTGCAGATTCTGACTTTTTCTCTGTCGACTGCCCTAAAACCGACCCGGGTCAGCCTCTTGCATTTGGGACAAACCAAGGAAAACTTCGCAAAGCTCAAAGGCCGGGGGAGTTCATAGATCCCTCCCTTTTGTCCGCCTCCTCCCTTAACGTGTTTTTTGTAAGTGTTTATTCCCGGAATAACGGCCAGGCTCTCTTTGGGAAAGACAAGCTCAATTTTTCCCTCCCGGCCCTTGTCTTTGCCGGAAGTAATTTTGACTGTGTCTCCGACTTTAAATTTAAGCATAATAACAGCGGATTACCGCTCAAGCAACCTCCCTCGCCAAGGATGCAATTTTATGGTATCCCTTTTCTTTGACTTCTCTAGCAATGGGCCCCAATATCCTTGTTCCCCTGGGAAGCCCTTGTTTATCGATGACCACCCCGGCGTTATCATCAAACCTGATGTAACTTCCGTCTTGGCGCCTGACCTCTTTTTTGGTTCTGACAACTAAAACCCTGACCTTTTCGTGGTCGGTAACGACCCCAGCCGGGTCTGCTCCCTTGACGACGCAGAGGACCACGTCTCCCAGGCTGGCTTTTTGGCCAATCTTGGCCGAGATACCAATGACCAGAAGCCTTTTGGCTCCAGAGTTATCGGCGGGTATCAGAATGCTCCTTAATTGAATCATGTTTTTATTTAGTCTCGATAATCTTCCATTTTTTGAGCTTGCTGACAGGAGGGGTCTCCACAAACTTCACGGTTTGGCCCACTTTTGCCCCCAGCTCGTCGTGAACGTGGTACTTCTTAACCCGCTTAAATCTTTTTTTATAAATCGGGTGGACAAAAATACGCTCGACAGCCACCGTGGCCGTCTTCCCCATTTTGGTTGAAACTACCTTGCCTTTAAAGACTTTCATTTTTGCTCTCCTTTTCAACTATTTCCTTTTCGCGAGTGACAGTCAGGACCTGGGCAAGTTCGCGCCTAATATTTTTGACTTTCTTGAGATTTTTCTCGCTTTTGTCCGCAATTTTAACGCCAGCTTTGGTAAGCTCAAGGTCTTTTTCTTGCGCAAGTTTCTTTAAATCCGCGATTTTTTTATTTCTTAACTCGATGAGGTCTTTCTTTTTCATTTAGATACCTTCCTTGGAAACAATTTTGGTCTTAAAAGGGAGTTTGCCTCCGGCATTGTTAAAGGCCTGCCTGACTATATCCTCGCTTGCCCCCGCGACCTCGAAAAGTATTCTTCCGGGAGTGACTACGGCAACGTATTGACTAACGTCCCCCTTGCCTCCACCCATCCTTTTACCGGCAGCTCTGGCACTCACGGGTTTATCGGGAAAAACCCTGACAAACACCCGGCCTCCTTTTCTCAGAGAATGGGTGATGGTTCTTCTGCCCGCCTCGATTTGAGCTGCGGTCAACCAGCCTCTGCCCAAGGCCTTCAGACCAAAATCCCCAAAAGAAAGGGTCGAGCCGCGTGTGGCTTTTCCTCTCCTTCTGCCTCTAAACTCTTTTGGGTATTTTCTCCTTTTGGGTTGCAACATAACTCCACTAGGCCTCCTTTTTGTGTATCCAGACTTTTACCCCGACATAGCCTCTTTTGAGAAGGGCCGGAACCTGGGCGTAGTCTATCTCCTCTCTTAGTGTCTGCGTCGGCACAGAACCCTGCTGAAATTTCTCGACCCGGGAAATTTCTGCCCCGCCAATTCTGCCTCCCAAAACAACCTTGATTCCCAGAGCGCCGGCCGCCATGACCCTCTCGATTGTTTTTTGGATGACTCTTCTGTGGGGCATTCTCCTTTCGAGTTCGGAGGCAATTCGGGAAGCAACCAGGTGGGCAGAAAGCTCGGGATTCTTTACCTCGTTGACCCTCAAATCAATCTTCAAATCTTTGACTGCCTTTTTCCTCACTTTTGAAAGGACCTCAAGGACAAATTTTTTGACGTCCTCGATTCCCGTACCGCCTCTGCCAATGACCACCCCCGGTCTTGAGACCGTCATTGTAATAACCATGCTTTTGGGTAGTCTTTCGATTTCAACACCAGTTATCCCAGCCAGCTTAAGTTTTTCCATCAAAGCCTCCCTGATTTTGATGTCTTCAATCAGGTAATCCTTGAAGGTTTTTTCTGAAAACCAACGGGATTTCCAGGGAACGAACTCCCCAACCCTGGCTCCAATTGGATTAATTTTTTGTCCCATTTTTAGTCTCCAAAACAACTCGAATATGGCTCATTCTCCTTTTAACCGGATGCCAGCGGCCCCGGGAAACGGGTCTACCCCGCTTGAGTCTCGGGCCTTCATTAATTTGGATCTCTTTAAAAAACAGGCTGTCAGCGCTGACCCCTTTGCCAGCCGCATTTGCAATTGCCGCCTTGATAACCTTGGCCAGGGGCTCCGCCCCTCTCTTGCCGACAAAGGGCAAAACCTCTAAGGCTTTCTGGGGAGTAAGTTTTTTAACCACATCGGCAACCGGCCTAACTTTCTTAGGGCTAAGTAGTAAAAATTTCTGTGTCGAGACAAATTCCATATCCTTAAGTTTTTTCGAGAATCCTCTTGACAACCTCTCCGTGTCCCCTAAATGTCCTGGTGGGAGCAAATTCCCCCAAGCGATGCCCGACCATGTCTTCGGTTACAAAAACGTCGATAAAAATACGCCCGTTATGAACCTGGAAGTATTTACCGACAAATTCGGGGGGGATCTGACAAGCCCGACTCCAGGTCTTGATGGGATTTTCTTTTTTCCCCAGACCATCCTTAACCTTCTTGAAAAGGCGGGGATCAACAAACGGACCTTTTTTAGAACTTCTGGCCATTACTTTCTCCTAGCAACGATTAGCTTATCAGAATACTTTATTTTTCTTCTGGTCTTCCCCACCGCAGGTTTTCCCCAAGGGGTCTTGGGATATTTAAGCCCCACCGGACTTCTACCTTCTCCTCCACCGTGGGGGTGGGCTGCTGGGTGCATGACTACCCCCCTGACTCTGGGTCTAACACCCATTCTTCTTTTTCTGCCGGCCTTGCCCAGTCTTTCTTCCTTTGCCTCGATTCTTCCCAACTGTCCTATCGTGGCCAGGGATTCCGGCAAAAACCTTCGAATTTCTCCCGAAGGAAGCTTGACCAAAACATAATTTTCCTCTTTTCCTTGAACGAAAGCCACGGAACCAGCCGATTTAACCATTTGCCCCCCTTTGCCGGGTCGAATTTCAAGATTGTGAATCGGAGTTCCGGCAGGAATTTTGTCAAGGGGCAGGGCGTTTCCATTCTCAATCGGTGCCACCTCGGAGGAGATAATTTTATCTCCCACCTTGAGGTCTTTGGGACAAAGGATGTATCTTCTTTCTCCATCCTCATAAAGAACGAGGGCAATTTCGACGTTTCTGTTTGGGTCGTATTCAACCCTCTCGACCCTCCCCCAAATGTCCTTTTTGTCCCTCTCAAAATCAATTTCCCTTAAGTACCTTTTGGCACGACCCCCTTGGTGGCGAACCGTAACTCTGCCGCCACTTCTGCCGCTTTTTTTAGGTAGGATTCTAGTCAGTCTCATTTTTCTTTGGTTTTTTCCTCAAACAAATCAATTTTTCCTTCTTTTAAGGCAACTACCGCCTTTTTTCTGGCCTTAACAAGTTCTATTCGTCCTCTCCAGTTTCTCTTTCTTTCACCCCGGGCGTTCATTGTCCGCACCTTTCCAACTTTGACTTCAAAGACCTTTTCGATGTATTTTTTGATCTCGTCCTTTCTCGTCCCGGGTGTAACCCAAAAGGTGTAGTGACCTTTCTTGGCCTCGCGCAGACTCTTTTCGGTGAGTATCGGTAAAACTCTCATTTCTTTTTAGCTGCTTTTTTTACAAAAATGCTTTTGTCAAAAATCAGAACTCCACCAAAAAAGGCGTTATAGGGATTAAGAGACCTAAAAAGGGTAACGTTTACGTTTTTAATGTTTTCAACCAACCTTGAAACTGGCCAGTTTTCTTCAGAGAAAACAAAAGTGAATTTGGAATTTTTCTTGTCCTGAAGTTCATTTCTAACAATTTTGTCGAGGAGATTTTGGGCGTCCTGGGTTTTTTTGCAAGACGAAATATTCTCGACTAAAACCACTTCACCATCTTTGGCCTTAAGCGAAAGGGCAATAGCGAGTGCTTTCTTCCTCATCTTAGCTGGAAGAGTCAAAAGCCTTTTGACACCCTTTGGCCCATGGGCAACCCCTCCGCCCACAAAGAGCGGGGCACTTCGGGCACCGTGCCTGGCCCCACCGGTTCCCTTTTGCCGATAAAGCTTTTTCTTGGTTCTTTCGACTTCTGCCCTAGTCTTAACCCTGGCAAGCCCCGGGTGGAGCCTATCTTCGTAGACCCTTACCGCCTGGGCAAGGAGGATCAAATTTTCTTTCTGCCCAAAAATGGGTGGAAGAGAATATGGACCCTTCTTTATTCCTTTGGCTGAATAAACGTTAGCTTTGTTCATTTTGTCCTTCCTTTGGCGCCGGCTTGCCCGCCGAAGCTTCAGCGCCGGCGGGAGCTTCTGCCTCTTTCTTTCCAACCTCTCCTTCGACAACTTCTGCCTGAACTTCCTGAATACCTTCCAGCTTTCCTGCCTTGAGTCTTCTGACGATTAGAAGGTTTCCAGGGGTACCCGGAACCGGACCGGAAATTTCAATCTCGCCTTTCTCGGGGTCAACCGAAACAACCTGAAGATTCTTAACGGTAACCGTGTCAGAGCCCATTCTGCCAGCCATCCTCTTTCCTTTGAAAACTCTCCCCGGAGTCGTCGTTTGACCGATTGAACCAGGGGCGCGTTCTCTGTCGCTTTGTCCGTGGGTGCGAGGACCTCCTTTAAAGCGCCATCTTTTGACTACTCCGGCAAACCCCTTTCCTTTTGAAACCCCGGAAACCGAAATTATGTCTCCTTTACGAAAAATGTCGGAGGCTTTGATTATGTCTCCGACTTTGAACTCGGGCTCTTTGTCTAATCTCACTTCTTTTAAGAATCGGGGGGCAATTTTTTCTTTAATGAGGCTTTTGAGGTGGCCTTGAAGAGCTTTACTTACATTCTTAACCTTTCTCTTGCCAAAACCCAACTGCACCGCCCAATAACCGTCTGTATCTATCTTCTTAATCTGGGTAACCACGCAGGGGCCGGCCACGACCTTGGTCACAGGAACACGTCGTCCTTCGATAAAAGTCTGGCTCATTTTACCCTTACTAGCTAAAATCGTATTAAGCATAAAAAAAGGCGCCCGGAGGCGCCCAATTGGCACATCCTACAAACTAAGTGGTGATTAGATTTTAACCATCACCTCCACGATGGCCAGATTATAACAAATGAGGCTTGGTCCCGCAAGGGAGATAGACTGTCTCGAAGGTCAGTTCTAGAATAAAGGCGTGGCAAACCGAAATTTTCTCCGCCGATTGCTAAGGTTCTCATTATTTCTGTTTTTCTTGGCAAGTATTTTTCTTGCCTTTCTATCGATTTATAAATTAATAACGACCGTTGCCCCAGATTTTAGTGTTCTTTGGCTGACAACAAGAGATTTGCTGGTTGGGAAAAACCCGTATCTCAATCCTGAAATCTTTACGGGGCTTGGCTACCCTCCCCATACACTTATTTTCTATGTTCCTTTAGCCTTATTGCCCTACGAAATTGCTCAAGTGCTATTTATTCTTTTTAGTTTTGCTTCAATTGTTGCCGTCGTGTTTCTATCTCTTAAAATTAGTTTTGAAAAAATCCCTTGGGTTTATTTCCTGATTGCATTTCCTCTTTCACTTCTTTCTTTTCCAACAAAATTTACATTGGGAATGGGACAGAATAATGCGACAGCCTTCCTTTTCCTTCTAATCTCGTTCTTTTTTTATGGAAAGGGGGGCAAGAAATTGTCGGGTGTTCTACTTGGCCTAAGTGCTGGGCTAAAACCAATCCTGGGTTTTTTCTTACTCTTTTTCCTTGTTAAAAAAGAGTGGAAAATACTTTTATCCGCTATCTCGACTCTTCTTGTTTTAGCCATTATCACCATCTTTCTTCCCGATATCAATCTTTATGGATTCTATTTCCAAAAAGTCGTACCTCCCCTTCTAAATCCTCGGGGTTCGGAAATTTACTACAACCAAGGGCTTCTTGGTTTTATATCAAGGCTCAACGAAAACCTTTCCCTCCGGAGATCTCTTTGGGAATTAACCTCAATTGCCTTAGTTTCTCTAACCTTATTACTAACAAGCAAGCGAGGGGACAAAAAACTTCAGTTTTCTCTTTTTGTGCTGGCTCTTCCTCTAATTGATAAACTTTCGTGGCAACACCATTTTGTTTGGCTAATCTTGCCCTTCGTCGTGCTGGCTAGTTATGCTGTAAAAATAAGGAAACTGTGGTTTTGGGGTTTATTGATAGCCGCCTACCTACTCGCTAGTTGGAATTTTAAGAATCCAGAACTTTTCCAAGAATTTCCTAAATCCCTTCTACTCTCGAATACCTTTTACGGAACCGTAATTCTACTTGGTTTAAATACTTATCTTCTTCTGAAGACAAAACCTACATCTTTATCTCAATGAAAACTTCGACGAGGCTGGTAAGCCTAATTGTGCACCTTAATATTGCCGTTGACGAGGGCAGTGCTGCTGTTGTCATATACAACTGTATTCGTTGCATCCCAAATTTGAATTCTAATCATACCCGGAGAGCTGTCTAAGGCAGTTAACTGGAAAGTATAATTGCCTACTCCATTTACAGTACCCGTTCCACGAAGTTGTGCCTGGTTTCCGTTAGTTACGACTAACCAATAATATGAAGTCGAATCGAATTTAAACACATATTGCCCATCTCTAAAATTAAGCCTAGTTTCACCCCTCAAAACATTATCTACATACTTTGCATTTGTTCCAAAGTTGGTCATTCCTGTTGCCGTGGGATTAGCCGAAATCGATCCTGCGGGTGTATCGTATCTACCCGCTCCAGTTAAGAATCCTCCTTGGGGATTATAGACCACCACACACATAAAGGTGTTTGTGCCCACTCCCAGGTCATCGTCTGTTACGGTTAACGTAATCGTGTAGACTCCAGCAGCAGTATAGGCGTGAGTCCCTGTTACAGTTCCTGAACCATTCGATTCTGTTACGACCCCGCTGGATACTGTCGAATCTCCCCAATCCCAAAGAGCTGTATGAGTATCCAGAGTTCCTGCGTCTGTAAAGCTGGCACTTGTATTTATTGTAGTATTTACCAGAACGGGATCCAACGGAGCAGTGATTATGCCCGCTACTGGTACAACATTGTTAATTGTTATTAAGGCTGTATCGCTAGCTGTAAGATTCCCACCATCGATTACTTGAACCGCTATTGTTTTCGTATCAGGACCATCCAGTGCGAAAGCTGAGAAAGCTACTGTTTGTCCCGTGGTTTCAAAACTTCCATTATTATCTAGATCCCAAGCATATGTTAATGGTCCGTTTTCGGGATCTTGGCCAATCGCAGAAACTTGCACAGAACCGCCTTCATCAACCTGATATGGGCCTCCTGCATCAACGGTTGGCGGTTGGTTTACAATGTCTTGGATAACAGAAACTGTATTTCCATTAAAATTGGCCATATAGACACGGTTTGTATTTGAGTTAACTGCAACGCTATTTGCGCCCCCACCAGCTGCGCCCGGACCCACCCGTAATGTAGAAATAATTTGATTGGTTTCTCCATCAATAACTAAAAGGAGTTCGCTCGCTGCTACGAAAATACGATTTGAGTTGGGGTTGACCCCTAGAGTAAACTGGCCGCTTATTGGTACGGGATACTGGTAACAACTGTGTTGGTAAATCCGTCTATAACCTCAACAGTATTAGTTACGTGGCTAGACACATAAACAAGATTTGTATTGGGATTTACTGCAACGGCATTGGATGCAACTTGAACTGGAATAGTCGTGGCGACAGTCCTTGTTGCTCCATCTATTACGCGTACGAAATTAAAGCCGGTCGCTACATATATAAGGTTTGTTTGGGGATTTACACCGATGCCTTCTGGGCTTGTATCTATTGGAATTCTTCCAATAACTGTGTTGTCGAGTCCGTTTACCACAGACACAGAATTACTCCCCCAATTCGATACATAAACTAAGTTTGCAATGGGGTCCGCGGCTACACCAAAGGGGTAATTTTCTACCGCAACGGTGGCAATAACTGTTTGAGCAAGGACTAAGATGGGGAATATAAAAACTAGAAATTGAACAAGAAGCGAGATTATAAACTTTCTCACAACATCGATTAAAGACTAAAATATTTTTCCAAGAAAGTCAATTAAGAATGAGGCCTTCCAGACTACTTTGAATTGAAATCTAGAGTCTCATTCACGATTTCTCTGTAAAAAGAAACCGTTGCGGCGTCTTGACTAAGGGAATACGCTTTTCTTGCCAGAATTTTCGCTTCTGAGATATTTCCAACCTTATAGTTTAGGAGTGCTAGATCAAGCCAAAGCCTAGCGCTTTGAGGGAATTTCTTAAGAGCCGATTTTACAAATTCTATACTTTCTCTCGGATCACCATAAAGCACCGATACGGCAGCAAGGCCCTCGTAAGTCAAATAGTAATCTCCAAATTCTAACGCTTTAAGATAGGCCTCTTTGGCTTTTGGATAATCGCCCATAGAAAAATATATATAGCCAAGATTAATGTAATTGGTCGAGTAAGGGTAAAACTTGACTGACCTTTCTACGTGGACTTTCGCTTCTTCAAGTCTGTTTTGAACTATTAACCCTTGGGCCATTAGATTTTCTAAAGCGTAAGACTCTGGTGAAACTTTAATATCCTGTGTAGCCAATCTTAAATTGTCCCTCCAATCAAAACTTCTAATGAATGTTCTTATTGACAGCAAAAATATAAGAAATAAAGACACCATTAGCACCCACTCCCCCTTAGTTCTCGAAAGGAATATTTCTGAAAATAGCCCTGCCATTCCAAGTAATCCAACCAAGGGAAAATAAAACCACCTTTCTGCTACCGTTGCGTCGAGAGGTATTATCTGTAAATGAAAAAAAAGGCCTAAAATAAACCAGGTACCAAAAAATAAATAGGGTACAAAATAACTTTCTTTATGTTTTTTGAATATGATGTAAGCAAAATATACAAACAGGGCTGTAAATAAAAGGATAGCTGTTAGGGGCAGGAAAAATAGATCGAAGTTGGCTTGCTTAACAATCCAGTGGTAAGAGGCAGACAGTTTTAATGGAAAAACAAAAGTCTTCAAATAAAAAAATATCATGGCCGGTATGTTCAAAAGCCTGTTTGGTAAATCAATTTTTGCAATCGGAGCATTAAATGGGTTTGCATAAATTCCTACGGCGTTTATTCGTAACAGAAAATAGAGAAATAATAAGAGGACTTCTATCCCCAAAAGAGGCAAAAAATATTTTTTGTTGGAGAAGAAAGCGAACATAATGGACACAATAAAAAAGAGCGCTCCTGTTTCTTTTGAAAGTAAAGAAAAAAATAGAAGAAAACCAACCAATATTAAATCTTTGTTAGATCTTGTTTTCGATAATAAATATAGAGCTAAAATTCCAAAGAAAAAAAATAGTGGCTCTTGCATATTTGAAATATAGAAAACCGCCTCACTATTAATGGGGTGAATAAGAAAAATTAAAGATAGAATTAGTGCGAGAGACTGCTTTAAAAAGTGTTTAAAGAATAAAAATAAAAGAAAGGCATTTAGGATATGTAAGGATATCTGGAAAAAATGAAATATTGAAGCGCTGGGCCCAAAAAAAGAATAGATTATTGAAAAAACTGTATTCAGTATAGGCTTATAATAAACCCCACTCAATTTTTGGGTCTCGCTGCTAAAAAATGTGCTGCCTGAAAAAAACTTCGGAATATTGCTTAACGAGTGGACTGAAATGTTTCTTAGTATTTGACCCTCATCGTCCCCTATAAAACCATTAAAAAGGCTATTAAAGAAGACAAGTAATCCTATTGAAACGATAATTAGAAAGGCTTTCTTTGACGTCGGTATCTCAAAAAATTTCTTTAGCCCCATACCTGAATAATAATAACACTGAGGGGACATTCTTAAAAATGCCCAGAGAAGGGTTTACATCTTTATCTCAATTGAAACGCCAGCAGGAAGGTCGAGGTTTGAGAGGGAATCTATCGTTCTCTCACTGGGGTCGATGATGTCGATTAATCTTTTGTGAACCAAAACTTCAAAGTGCTCTTGGGCATCTTTATCCGTAAAAGGGGACTCTTTGACGCTCATGACTGTTCTTTTGGTTGGTAGGGGGATAGGTCCTGATATTTTTGCACCAGTAGCCAAGGCGGTATCGAGGATTTTGGCTGCCGCCTCGTCAATGACTCTGTGGTCGTAGCTTTTAAGCTTGACGCGTAGTCGTCCTAATGGCATAGGCCCGTTAAAGAGCTAGTTTAAGCGATAATTTTGGTGATAACTCCGGCACCAACGGTTTGTCCACCTTCTCGGATTGCGAATCTAGAGCCTTCCTCCATTGCGACTGGCTGAATGAGTTTGACGGTCATCTTGGCGTTGTCCCCGGGCATCACCATTTCGATTCCGGTTGGGAGTGTTACCTCTCCGGTGACGTCGGCAGTTCTGATATAGAACTGGGGCTTATATCCCGAGAAGAAGGGGGTATGTCTACCACCTTCCTCTTTGGAAAGAATATAAACTTCGGCTTCAAACTCGGTGTGGGGAGTAATTGTGCCGGGTTTAGCTAGAACCTGACCACGCTCAACATCGTCTTTTTCGACTCCCCTTAAAAGGACACCGACGTTGTCTCCGGCAACGGTCTCATCAAGCGTCTTTCTGAACATCTCAAGTCCGGTGACAACGGTCTTTTTGGTATCCCTCAGGCCAACCATTTCGACTTCTTCATTGACCTTGAGAGTTCCCCTCTCGACTCTTCCAGTTACAACCGTTCCCCGGCCTTTAATAGCGAAAACGTCTTCGATAGGCATGAGAAAGGGCTTCGCGGTATCCCTGACCGGATCCGGGATATACTCGTCGACCTGCTTCATTAGCTCGAGGATGGCTTTTTCAGCTTCCGCGTCTCCCTCGAGAGCCTTGAGTGCCGAACCCCTAATTATGGGTACTTTATCTCCCGGATACTCGTATTTCTTGAGAAGTTCTCTGACGTCGGCCTCGACCAAGTCAATAATTTCCGGATCGTCAACTGTATCTGTCTTATTCAGGAAAACCACAATTGCAGGAACGTTAACCTGGCGGGCTAAAATCACGTGCTCCCTGGTTTGGGGCATGGGCCCGTCGGCTGCTGAGATAACCAGTATTGCTCCGTCCATCTGGGCTGCACCCGTAATCATGTTTTTGATGTAGTCGGCGTGTCCCGGAGCATCAATGTGGGCGTAGTGCCTTTTTTCCGTCTCGTACTCAATGTGGGAGATATTGATGGTCACTCCTCTTTCTTTCTCTTCAGGAGCGTTGTCAATCTCGTCGAACTTGTAAGCCTTGTTGACCCCACCGGTAACCTCTTTGGCCAAAACCGAGGTAATAGCCGCAGTCAGTGTCGTCTTACCATGGTCAACGTGACCAATGGTACCAATGTTGACGTGCGGCTTGGTTCGTTCAAATTTTTTTCTTGCTTCAGCTGCCATTTCAAGTATTTTACCTAACTAAAGGTTCTTTTACAAATAGAAAAGGGCATATATGCCCTTGTTGCCGTATTATAAAGAGAGTCAAAAAGAGCTGTCAAGAGCTAATTTCACTTACGCCCTATGGCCCATTGTCACTTTACCAGCTTTGGCGACAATTGCCTCGGTGATATTTTTGGGAACTTCCTCATAGTGGGACGGCTCCATGTAAAAACTGGCTCTGCCTTGAGAAATAGAACGCAGTTTGGTGGCATAGCCGGCTAGTTCCGCCAAGGGAGCCATGGCATTAATGATGGTCATGACTCCTCTTTTCTCGGTGCCCAATATCTGTGCCCTCTTGGCAGAGAGGTCCCCGATGACGTCGCCCATAAATTCCTCGGGGGTTGAAACTTCAAGCTTCATAATCGGCTCAAGCAGGGCCATCTCTCCCTTCCGCGCAGCTTCCTCAAGCGCCAAGCTCCCCGCAATCTTAAAGGCAATTTCGGAAGAGTCGACTTCGTGGAAAGAGCCATCGTAAACAGCCACCCGCATGTCGACCATGGGGTAACCCGCTAAGATTCCGTTCTCCATCTTTTCTTTGACCCCTTTCTCAATCGCCGGAATAAACTCGGATGGAATCGCCCCACCTTTAATCTCATTTTTGAACTCAAATCCTTCACCCCGGCCCAAGGGCTCGATTCTTAATAGGCAGTGTCCATATTGTCCCCGGCCTCCGGTCTGGCGAATGTACTTTCCCTCTCCTTGAGATACTTTTTTAATCGTTTCCTTGTAGGCAACTTGAGGAGCACCGGTTCTAGCTTCGACATTAAACTCCCGCTTCATCCTGTCGACCAAAACTTCAAGCTGGAGTTCTCCCATTCCCGAAATAAT
>JBMOLC010000034.1:0-4744 GCA_049324215.1 Patescibacteria group bacterium
ACGGCGAAAAAGGAAGAGATTCTGAAGTTAGCTGCCGCGGTCGAAATCCACTCTCAACACTCAATTGCCAAAGGAATAGTCGAAGAAGCCAAAAAGCGCCAGGTCGCCTTCGTCGCCGCCAAAGATTTCAAGTCATATCCAGGCAAGGGCGCAGAAGGTAGTGTTGACGGCAAGAACGTAGTTTTGGGAAACCTGGCAATGCTTGAGACTAAAGGCGTCAGCCTGACTTCGGCAGAGCCCCACATTGCCTCCCTTAAGGATTCAGCCAAAACTATTATTTGGGTAGCGGTTAAGAGAAAGGTGGTGGGAGCACTCGCACTTGAGGATAGTATTCGCGCAGAGTCCAAAGAAGCGATAAAAGCCCTCCACGCTCTCGGGGTAAAAACAGCCATGCTGACCGGAGACAAGAAGGATGTGGCGTATGAGGTGGGGAAAAGATTGGGAATCGATACTGTTTTTGCGGAGGTGTTGCCTGAACAAAAGGTAGATAAGGTTAAAGAACTCCAAGCCAAAAGGCACATTGTCGGCATGGTTGGCGATGGCGTCAATGACGCACCCAGCCTAACCCAGGCTCACGTCGGGATTGCAATTGGGGTAGGGACCGATGTTGCCATCGAGAGTGCCGAGATAGTTTTGGTCAAGAATAATCCTCTGATGTGGTCAAAGTCATCGCTCTTTCTAGGAAAACCGACACCAAGATGAAGCAAAACCTGGCTTGGGCAACAGGTTATAACCTCTTAGCCATTCCTGCCGCAGCGGGGGTTTTTGCTCGCTGGGGAGCCTTCTTACGACCAGACGTCGGAGCTTTGCTCATATGAGTGCCTCCTCAATTATCGTTGTTGCCAACGCCCTTTCTCTAAAGAGGGTGGTTTTGTGAAAAAAGTTATTCTGCGAATTAGAGGTTGACTTGGGGCTAACTTAACGGGTATATTGGAAGTCGAGATAATGGCGACACAAGTAGTTACCGACAAAGATTTTGCCGAAAAGGTCTTGAAATCAACTACCCCAGTTCTGGTTGACTTTTGGGCTCCGTGGTGCGGTCCCTGCAAGCTGGCCGAGCCTGTTTTGGAGGAACTTTCAAATGAGTATAATGGTAAGGTGATAATTATGAAGCTGAATGTTGATGAGAATCAAAGCTCGGCGAGCAGATATTCGGTCATGTCGATTCCCACTACCGTACTTTTTAGGGGAGGACAAGAAATCGGTCGTCAAATAGGATTTGCAGGCAAAGACGCTTTTGAGGACTTAATCAAAAAGGGGGTGAGTGAGTAATGGATCCACAAGACCAAGGACAACAGCCAGTCGGTACACCCGGTCCCACGGGAGGCCCAGCGCCGGCAGAGCCGACTTCGCCAACAAACCCCACCGAGCCAACAGGCACGCAGACACCAGTTCCAGGACCGACAGAGCCAACAATTCCTCCCGTTTCTGAACCACAGGTACCGCAACCGACACCGCCTCCAACCGGAACGCCAACCGAACCTCAACCTACGGGCGAAGGAGGAACAGGAACTGATACCGGAGGAGGCCCCACGTCCCCTCCAGCAGCTTCCTACTAAATGGCAGAGGAAATCTTTGCCCCAAAGCCCAAAGAGGGTGAGCCTTGGGATGTGATTATCATTGGCTCTGGCCCCGCAGGGCTGACAGCCGCAATTTATACCACGCGTGGAGCAGCTTCCACCTTAATTCTCGGTGGGGAAAAATGGGGAGGGCAGTTAATGCTGACAACGACGGTCGATAACTACCCAGCCCTACCGGGAATCCAGGGGCCGCTTCTTATGCAGAAAATGCGAGAGCACGCGGTTGCCTTCGGAGCAGAATTTATCGAAAAGACTGCTGAAAAGATAGACGTTTCCACCCGACCTTTTACGGTAGTTGCCGCTGGAGTCAAATACCTAGGCAAAAGCCTAATTGTTGCCACCGGAGCAGATACGAAATGGCTTGACTCTCCGGGCGTAGAGGAATTCATCGGCCGGGGGGTTTCTTCCTGTGCTCCCTGCGACGCCCCATTTTTTAAAGGGAAGAGGGTTGCGGTCGTCGGCGGAGGGGACTCGGCCATGGAGGAGGCCTTAACTTTAGTCAAATATGCAAGTGAGGTAACAATTATCCATAGAAGGGATGCTTTTAGGGCCAGCGCCGCAATGCAGACCAAAGTTCTGGCAAACCCCAATATTAAAGTTCTCTGGAATACCGAAGTTAAGGAAGTTAAGGGAAGTGACAAAGTTGAAAAAGTAATTCTCATGAACAACAAAACCAACGAGACGAGCGAAATGTCCCTTGATGGCCTTTTTATTGCCATCGGTCATAGCCCCTCAACGGCTTTTCTGAAAGGGCAAAACCTGCCTGCCGGTAGGCAGGTCGAGCTTGATGAGAAAGGCTACATCAAGGTTTTTGACCACACCAGAACCTCAGTCTCTGGAGTCTTTGTTGCCGGGGATGTACACGACTACCGCTACAAGCAAGCCATAACCGCTGCGGGTTTCGGTTGCATGGCGGGGATGGAGACGCTTAAGTACTTGGAAGAGGCAAAGTCTAAGGGTTGACCCCGATTCAATCGGGGTTGACAACCACCAGCTTTTAGGGAAGAATAGTTCCATGTCTAAAATTCTTGAGAGATTTGTCCCGGTTCTTCTTGTTGCAACCATCGCTCTCGCATTTTTGGTTGGGATTCTCTGGCAGAAGGTTTCCATATTGGAAAGTGGCAAGACCTCAAATAACGTTGCCCCTTCGGCTGGGGAACCCCAAGGAGTTAACGGGAAACTTTCTGCCGACCAAGCCGAGAAAGTTGAAAAGCCTTCAGACAAGGACCACATCCGCGGGTCGCTGGATGCCGAAGTTTTCCTAATTGAATACTCCGACCTTGAGTGTCCTTTTTGTAAGCAGTTTCATTCAACCGCTCAACAGGCTGTCGATGAATACAAAGGGAAGCTGGCTTGGGTTTACCGACATTTCCCACTTGATACGCTCCACCCCAAGGCAGATAAAGAAGCAGAGGCGACCGAGTGCGCCTTCGAACTAGGGGGGAACGATGGGTTTTGGAAGTTTATGGACAAAATCTTCGAGGTTACACCCTCAAATAACGGTTTGGACCTGGCCAAACTACCCACTTATGCTTCCCAGGTGGGGCTAAACCAGTCAGCTTTCAGAACCTGTCTTGATAGCGGCAAATACAAAGACAAGGTAGAGGATCAATATCAAAGTGGCACAAATGCGGGGGTAACAGGGACCCCTGGGAACTTCATCATGAATAAAAAGGGTGAGGTTTGGCTAATTCCCGGAGCGGTTCCTCTTGAAACCCTAAAAGCAACCATTGAAGAAGCCCTCAAGAGCTAAGCTACTCTTTGGCTATCCTTTTTAGAGCGACAATATAAGCAGCTTCTCGGAGACTAGATTTATACTTTTTAGCAGTATTAAAGACCAAGTCTGTAGTCTTTAACATTTTGGTTTTCAGCTTGGCTAAAACCTCATCTTTGTCCCAAACCTGGTTTTTGAGATTTTGGTACCACTCAAAGTAACTCACGGCAACCCCTCCGGAGTTTGCCAGAACATCTGGTATGACGATTGTCCCCTTTCTTCCTAATATCTTATCTGCCTCGATTGTTGTCGGGCCATTAGCCATCTCCAGGACGATTTTGGCCTTAATTTTGGCAGCATTTTTGGGGGTGATGACGTTTTCAAGAGCTGCTGGAACAACAATATCAACTGGTAATTCTAAGATGTTACTTGAGGAAATCTCTTTCCCCCCCAATCTTTCTCTGTTTTTTAGGTCGCAGACAGAACCAACGCAATAACAACCGGCAAGTAAACCGGTCTCTCTTTTACACCTTTCGACCTCGTCGATATCAGGTATACCGTTAGGTATATAGATTCCTCCTTGAGAATCGGACAAAGCAACGACTTTAAATCCTTCCTTGACTAAGAATTTGGCCAGGAAAGATCCCACATTCCCAAACCCCTGAATTGCAACCGTCATGCCCTTCGGAGTTTTGCCAAGTTTCTTAAGAGCGGTAAGTAAAGAAACGACTCCGCCGAATCCCGTGGCTTCTTCTCTTCCTTGAGAACCACCCTTAGACAAGGGTTTTCCAGTCACAACAGCCCTGGATTTATCTCCGGCCACCTTTTTGTATTCGTCAACCACCCAACCCATTATTTTGGGATTGGTGTTGACATCAGGTGCGGGTACGTCTTTGTCTGGGCCAATTATGTCTGAGAGCCTACGGGTAAAGAGTTTGGTTAGGGTCTTTAGCTCTTTTTCGGAGAGAATCTTTGGATCAACCGTGATTCCTCCCTTGGCTCCTCCAAAAGGTACGTCAATGACAGCGTTTTTAATTGTCATCCAGAAAGCTAAGGCTTTGACCTCGTCCATATTAACCTGGAGGTGATATCTTAGACCACCCTTATATGGACCCCTGATATTGTTGTGCTGGACCCGGTAACCTTGAAACGTTTTTACCGCACCGTTATCAAGTTTCAAGGCGAGAGAAACTTCAACGACTCTGTCTGGATTTGATAAGCGAGATAAAAGAAGAGGGGAGAGCCCTATTTTTTGAGCAGCACCTTTTAGTTGGGCCAAAGCTCTTTGCCAAGGATTGGTTGAATTCATATAAAAAATGGCTGCGGGACAGGGACTTGAACCCCGATCTCCTCTTCCAAAGAGAGGCGTGACTACCATTACACCATCCCGCATCGTGTGAGCCCGGAGCGATTTGGACGCTCAACCGTCTCCTTAAAAGGGAGCTGCTCT
>JBMOLC010000035.1:0-4686 GCA_049324215.1 Patescibacteria group bacterium
ATACCGTCACCGGCAAAACCACCCGCAACTGGTTGAAAAATTTTATACTCTATCCGGCCAAACACTTTATCACCGACCCGGCTCAAAACAAAGAGGTGTTTGAACAAATTAGAAAAGATTTAGACGAAAGAACGGAAGAACTAAAGAAACAAGGAAAAATGCTTGAAGCCCAGAGACTAGGCCAAAGAGTTGAATACGATTTGGAAATGATTCAGGAAGTCGGCTACGTCAAAGGTATCGAGAACTACTCGCGGTATTTTGACGGCCGAGCCCCCGATGAGCCTCCCTATACCTTACTTGACTACTTTACTTCTCCCCACGGAAAAGACTGGTTGGTAATCGTTGACGAGGGCCATATGACCTTCCCCCAAATAAGGGGAATGTATAACGGAGACTTGGCCAGAAAGAAAATCCTGGTCGAATACGGGTTTAGACTGCCGGCAGCCTTAGATAATCGACCCCTCAAATTCGCTGAATTTATGCGCAGGATTCCTAACTTTATCACCACCAGCGCAACGCCAGGCCAGTGGGAAATCGGGCTAGCCAAAGGCCGGATAGTTGAGCAATTGTTAAGACCAACAGGTATTCCCGACCCGCAAGTTGAAATTCGACCAACCAAAAATCAGGTTACCGATGTCATTAACGAAATCAAAAAACAGACAGCAAAGAAACAGCGAACTTTGGTCACCACCCTGACCAAAAGAACCGCCGAAGACCTAGCCACCTACCTCGCCGAACAGGGGCTCAAGGTTCATTACCTGCATTCAGATATCAAAACCCTAGATCGCGGCGACATCCTCGATGATTTAAGAGCCGGAAAGTACGACGTTTTGGTGGGCATAAATCTTTTAAGAGAGGGGCTTGACCTGCCCGAAGTCTCCCTGGTGGCAATTCTCGATGCGGATAAAGAAGGTTTTTTAAGAAGCGAGGTCACTCTGATTCAAACCATGGGCCGGGCTGCCCGACACGTCGAAGGACGCGTAATTCTTTATGCAGATACTGTAACAGGCTCAATCAAAAGGGCTCTTGCGGAAGTCAAAAGAAGAAGAGATTACCAAATTAAAATGAATAAAAAATACGGCATCAAACCGCGTTCGATTGAAAAGCCGATTAGGCAAAAACTAATTACCAAAGAGGAGGAACCCATTATCGATTCTCTCTTTGGCAGAAAAGCTGAAGCCTACTCGCAACTTCCCGAGATTGACATCGACTCACTAACACCTCTGGACAAGAAAAAGCTGGCAACAAAGCTAAGGCGCGAAATGCTCCTTGCAGCCAACGACTTGAACTTCGAACTCGCGGCAGAGATTAGGGACAAAATTAAAGAGATTATCTGACCGATGTTATAATAGACTGGACTCGGAAACAGCCGGGGGGATTTTTGCATGGAAAACACAATCAAAATTCGGGGAGCAAGACAGCACAACCTAAAAAATATCAACTTGGAAATTCCTAAAAATAAACTGGTGGTTTTTACGGGAGTCTCGGGTAGTGGCAAGAGCTCTTTAGCCTTTGACACCATCTATGCCGAGGGCCAAAGAAGGTATGTCGAGAGCCTTTCGACCTACGCCAGGCAGTTTTTGGGAATTATGGAAAAGCCGGATGTTGACTCAATCGAAGGTCTTTCTCCGTCGATATCCATCGACCAGAAAACGACTTCTAGAAACCCCCGCTCGACCGTTGGAACGGTTACCGAAATCTACGACTATCTAAGGCTTCTTTTTGCCCGCGTTGGACATCCTCATTGTCCCCTCTGTGGTCGGGAAATTTCCCAACAGAGCCTTGACCTGATAGTCGAAAAATCTCTGGCGCTGATAGCTGGGGAGGCTAAAAAAAGCAAGAAAGCTTGGTATTTAGTCTTATCCCCGGTGGTAAGAGATAGAAAAGGGGAGTTCTCCTCACTTTTCGATAATTTAAAGGCCAAGGGCTATCGTCGGGTGCGCGTTGATGGCTATCTTAAGGACTTAGCCGAAGAACTCATTCTCATCAAAACCAATAAACACACAATCGAAGTCGAAGTCGATAGGTTGAGCTTGAGCCCTAAAAATCTCAAAGACAGACTCTTCAGCCAAAATCTCAAAGGGAGACTTGGCGATTCTCTGCGGCAAGCCTTGAATCTTTCTGACGGGAATGTTGTCCTGGCCCAGGTACTTGATGCAGGTTTTGAGATGCCGCTTTTTCCCAAAAAGTTCGCCAATCACCTTTTTTCAGAAAAATTCGCCTGTCCGGTTGACAACATTCAGCTACCCGAAATCGAACCCCGGACATTCTCTTTTAACTCTCCCCACGGGGCCTGTCCGAGCTGTTCCGGTATTGGGAAAATTCTCAAAGTTGACCCCAATCTGGTCTTTTCCGACGAACTTTCGGTCAGGGAAGGTGGAATTTTACCTCTTGCTAGCATGTTCGAACACGACACTTGGTATTCCCGCATCATCCTGACTGTTTGTCAGGAAATGGGAATTGACACCAGAAAAGCCCTGGGGCAATTAACCCGAAAAGAAAAAGAGATTCTGCTTTATGGCACGGGTTACCAAGAATACAAAGTTGAGGGCACGAATCGCTTCGGCAGGATGACCCATATCTGGGAACCTTTTTACGGAATCGTTCATTTCTTGGAAAGAAGGCATGCGGAAACGGAATCGGATTTTGTGCGCTGGGAAATTGAAAAGTACATGCGGCAAAGGCTCTGTGAGACGTGCCAGGGAACTCGACTCAAAAAGGAAGCCCTGGGTATAACCATTGCCGCACTCTCCATAGCTGAGGTTACGGCCTTTTCGATAACCGCGGCAGCTAACTGGATAGCCAAGCTTGAGGGGGGTGAAATTCTCAATGCCCGGGAAAAAGAAATCGGCAGGCTAATTTTAAAAGAGATTGCCTTAAGGCTAGAATTTCTGAAATCGGTCGGTCTTGAATATTTGACACTCGACAGGGAAGCCGGGACCCTCTCGGGAGGGGAAGCCCAAAGAATTAGACTTGCCTCCCAAATCGGTTCGGGTCTAACGGGAGTCCTCTATGTACTGGACGAGCCCACCATTGGTCTGCACCTAAAGGATAACCAAAAACTAATCGGCACCCTCAAAAAGCTACGGGACTTAGGCAATAGTGTCATCGTCGTCGAGCACGATCGCGAAATGATTAAAGAGAGCGACTACGTCGTCGACTTCGGGCCACAAGCAGGCAAATGGGGCGGCCAAATAGTCGCCACCGGCACTCCCAAAGACGTTGCCAGAAACGTCAAGTCTTTAACCGGACAATACTTGTCGGGTAAAAAGAGAGTCGAAGTGACAATAAATAGCGAAAAGTCCGCTAATTGCGAAACGCTCAAAATCTTGGGCGCAAAACAATTCAATCTCAAAAATCTGGATATTAACTTTCCTCTGTCCAAATTCATCGTTGTTACCGGTGTCTCGGGTAGTGGCAAATCAACTCTCTTGGTTGAGACTCTCTATCCCGCCCTAATGCAAAAATTAAACCCCTATTTTCGCGGGGATGTCGGGATTTTTAAAAAACTCGAGGGCGGAGAGAATATCGACAAGGTGATTCTTATCGACCAGTCGCCAATCGGCAGAACACCCCGGAGTAATCCCGCGACCTACACCAAAGTTTTTGACCCGATTCGAGACGTTTTTGCCGCGACCCACTCGGCCCGTGCCCTGGGGTTTAAAAAGGGTCAGTTCTCTTTCAATGTTCGGGGCGGCCGGTGCGAGGCGTGTGAGGGTCAGGGGCAAATCCGAATCGAGATGCAGTTTATGAGTGACATTTGGGTGACCTGCGATGTCTGCCACGGCAGGCGCTACAATTCCCAAACTCTGGAAATTGCTTATAAAGGCAAAAATGTGGCCGAGATTCTGGAAATGACCGTCTCCGAGGCAAAAGAGTTCTTCCACGCCCACCCGGCAATTCTTTCAAAACTGGAAACGCTTGAGGCAGTGGGTTTGGGGTATATCCACCTGGGCCAGGCGGCAACGACCCTCTCGGGAGGGGAGGCCCAGAGGGTAAAATTGGCCACCGAACTTGGCAAAAAGGGCACGGGTAAAACCCTTTATTTATTGGATGAGCCGACAACTGGACTGCACTTTGCGGATGTCGCCAAGCTCCTTACCGTTCTCAAACTGCTGGTGGCCAAGGGTAACACGGTCATCGTCATCGAACACAATTTTGACGTCATTCGAAATTCCGATTGGATAATCGACTTAGGCCCCGAAGGCGGAGACGCGGGGGGGGAGCTCGTGGCCGAGGGACCACCCCAGAAGTTAAAGGTCTATAAAACCTCTTATACCGCCGAGTTTCTCAAACCCAAATCTTAGGCTATACTTGATTTATGCTTAAGAAGGTTTTAATTTCCCTCCTTCTGATCCTTTCTTTCTTTTTTCCGAATAAAGTTCAGTCTGCGGGAGAGTTTGCCACCGATATCGCCGTTGAATACAAAGTCGAGGAAACGGGTCTCACCCAGGTGACCCACAGAATAGCCATTGAGAATTTGTTTTCCAATCTCTACGCGACTTCCTACTCCTTGGTGCTGGATAATATCGACCCCCAAAACGTTTCCGCTTTTGAGGGCAGTACCAAACTGTCTGTTGTCAGCAAAAAAGAGGCCGATAAAGTAAATCTCACGGTAAACTTCCCCGACGCGTTGGTGGGAAAAGGCAAGACCAGAAATTTTAGCGTCGTTTTTACCGAACCGGG
>JBMOLC010000036.1:0-4519 GCA_049324215.1 Patescibacteria group bacterium
GTCGTTACTTTTTCCCCGACGAGCCCAGCCACAAACCTGTCAATTACGTCTTGACCGTATTTAGTCATGCGGCGGGAGCCGACAATTGCAATTGATTTCTTAAAAAGGAGAGGAGACAAATTTCCCCGAAAGTAGAGTTTTTGCGGCGGGTCTTTAAGTTTTCTTAAAAACGAGGGATAGTTCTTATCCTTTATCCTAACTACATTGATTTCAAAGTCAAGATAGCTCATGGGAGAATTAGAAAGTCAGATTTTGGTAGTGGCTCACTCTAGCAATTTCTCCCTCGGGTGTAAAAACGACGGCAACGGCGTCCAGCCGAAAACTATCGTATTTTTCGGCAACCTCGGGATTTTTTTGGAGGTAGAGTTGAGCGGTTTTTACGACCTTTTTAATCTTGTTCTTATCAATCATTTCCTCCGGTGTTCCCAAGGCATCGCCGACTCTTGTCTTGACCTCGACAAATACCAGTTGCCCTTTATCGTCCGCAACAATATCTATTTCTCCCCACTTGGTGTAAAAATTGTTTTGTAAAATTTTATACCCCGCCTTTAGCAAAAAAAGGGTGGCTGCCTCTTCCCCTTGCCTGCCTTTTTCTTTATTAAAGCGTTTCATTCTTGGACCCTGACCCGATATTGAAGAGCCTCAGCAACGTGCGCAGCCGAAATCATTCCTCCGCCACCCAAGTCGGCAATCGTCTGGGCGACTTTTATCAGTCGAAAGTAGGTTCTGGCTGAAAGCCCGTAAGTATTTACCGCTTGTTTAAGAAGCGTCAGGGCCGCATTATCGATTTTGACAAACTTTTTGATGTGGGAATTTTTCATATTTCCATTCACGAAAACTTTTGTGCCTTTAAATCTTTGCGATTGAATCTTTCTGGCTTTTACTATCCTTCCCCTTATCTTTCCCGAAGATTCGGGCTTTTTGACGCCTGCCTCGCCGATCAGCTTCTCAATTTCAACCGCCGGCACATTGATATGGATATCAATTCGATCCATTAAAGGGCCTGAAAGCTTGGCCTGATAGCGCATGACTCCCCTGGGGGAGCATTTACATTCCCTCTTGGTATCCCCCAAATAGCCGCAGGGGCAGGGGTTACTTGCCGCAACTAGCATGAAGGCGGAGGGAAAAGAGATGGAACCGGCGGCTCGGGTGACCGTCACCACCCCGTCCTCCATTGGTTGTCTTAAAGCCTCCAGCGTCCCCCGGGAAAACTCCGGGAATTCGTCCAAAAACAAAACCCCGCGGTGAGCCAGAGATATTTCTCCTGGATGAGGGTTGCTGCCACCGCCGATAAGGCCGATTCGACTCACCGTATGGTGGCTGGTTCGAAAAGGCCGAGTCCAGATTAACGACTCCCCCGGCGGAATGTTGCCGGTGACGGAGTAAATTTTGGTCACCTCGAGGCTTTCTTCTAACGAGAGGGGCGGTAGGATTCCCGGGAGCGCTCTGGCAAGCATGGTTTTGCCGGCTCCGGGTGGCCCCTGCATATGGACATTATGGCCACCAGCGGCAGCAATTTCTAAGGCTCTTTTGGCCGATTCCTGGCCCATGATTTCGCTAAAGTCAAACTCGGGAATTTGCGAGGCAGCTAGCGGTTTGCGCTTGACACCGGTTAGAGGGCTTAGACCCTTGTCCGTATTTAAAAATTCAATCAGGGTTGAAAGGTAGTCAACGGGGTAGACGCTTATTCCCTTAACCACCGCCGCTTCGCTAGCAGACTCTGCCGGAACAAAGACATTGGCAACCCCCAGCTTTTTTGCCGCCAGGGCCAAAAGAAATACTCCTTTGGTGTGTCTTAATTTACCATCGAGCGAGAGCTCACCGTAAAAGAAGCTCTTCTCTTTGGGCAGGCTCGCGACCTGCATTGAATTTAAAATGCCAATGGCTATTGGCAGGTCGTAGCTACTCCCCTCTTTGGGGATGTCGGCCGGAGCCAAATTGGTAATAATTTTTAGATTCGGAAAATCGATACCGGAATTTATCAAAGCGGTTTTGACTCTTTCTTTGGCCTCCTCGACGGCCTTTGAGGGAAGACCGATGATGCTAAATCCGGGAAATCCCTTTTGGGAAACATTTACCTCAACCTCGACCGGCACGGTTTCTAGTCCAAAGTGGGTGGCAGAAAGGACCTTGGTCAACACTTGTTAGGTTAAGGGGTGTAATTTGTCGACGCGATCTTTTAATTCGTTAAATTCCCGACGACTGGGAGTGTCAGAGAGTTCCGCCTTGATATCTCTGATATCTCTTTTGATAAAAGTTATCTCTGTTTCTATTTTCTCAAGTTTCTTGCCGTGTCCGTCAAGTTTTTGGTCTCTTTCTTCAAAAAGCTTCTCTACACCTTTGAGAATAGTTTCTGAAGCATCGATTACAATCTCTTTCACTTCAGCTACTGTAGCTGGCCTGACGTTGTTTGCCTTGCTCATATTTTTATCTTAGCAGATGCACGGTTGCTGTAAATAGTTAGTTGTTACGGCGCTACCTCTTTCCACCGCATCCTTCGATGAATGAAGACTTGAGGGAGGTTAAAGAAATGCGCCCAAATCTCTCATGACCTCATTATATGATGGCGAAGTTATACCTCCTTTAAGGTAGCGATCAACTCCGTGGTTAGCTCTTACGTGTCTACAGAGCTCACTTGAACAATCACCTTTCTGCTGTAACTTATCCATTAAAAGAGCCACTTTGTGGTGATATTTACTACCCCAGATTTCGGACCAGTTCTTTTGATAAAGGTTTCCTATCGAAAATTGGGGATTTCCTATCTCAGGATTTCCCAAAAAGACGTTACCTTGCGGGTCTACGCAGGCAAAATGACCGTCTATTGCGTTAAAGCATCGGGAGGAGGGAACTGGCTTTCTCATTTGCAGAGTTAATATTTTTTGAAATTCCGCTAAGGCTGGGTCATTCGTGGCAACGTTCTGTAGAATACTGAGCAGTTCTTTCTTTTGTTCTTGCGTCAATTCAACGGATTCTTCTCTCGGGCCTTCCCCGCCGTAATTATAATCTTGAACAAGCCTTATTCCAACAATATCAGTTCCTATATATTCTCTATAATACTTAACTATTTCTGGTAAATAGTGGTAATTTCTCTGGCTAACAAGAACTTTTGAGCCAATAACTAAGCCCATCCCAAACCGATTCCTTAAACCAATCGCCCTTTTAATGTTTTCTATTAGTCTCTCGAAACTTCTTACACCCGCTACTTCACGGTGTAAATTTTGATTGTGCGCTACGACGCTCACAGTAAGAAGTCTTACTGAGGCTAGATATTCAGGTTTTTCCGTAAACTTGTCTAGATTGATTCCGTTTGTCTGTATCGACACATCAGCGAAAGCCGCGGCCTCTAATGTTTCTTCAACTATGTATGGCCAGAGCAATGGTTCTCCCCCCCCAGACCAAAAGATTCCCCTGGTTGTTCCGCTCCTTTTAAGCTCTCTCAAAAGGTTCATTACTATATCTCTAGAAAGTCCGTTCTCAATAGGGATGCCATCGACGTGAGAACTCCTTAGCTGTTCTTTATGGGAAGATAATGTGGGTTTATATGAACAAAAGTGGCACCTTGCGTCACAAATTAAAGTTGGTTCAATTTCGACCGTCCAAGGAGAAGGCAACGGCTCATTTTCAGCGAGACCGAGTTCTTCTTTTGTTTTTCTTACCAAGATAGCACGCGGGGCAAAATCATAGGTATCGTTTCCACGTTTCTGTGAAAAACCATAAGTGAGGGCTCCTTCGGAAGAGTTCGATGGTCCCCTTTCCATTTATTGGGTAAATATTATATACTTTCTAGTCAAAGCAGACCAATATTACCTTGTGGTTAGGCAAAACATTATGGGTTGGAAGACTTTAGACTCAAAAATTATTTACCAAAATCCGTGGATGAAAGTACGGGAGGATAAAATTCTTCATCCCGACGGGAAAGAAGGGATATATAGCGTTGTCGACATAGCTCCGGGAATTTTTACCATTGCTCTCACTGAAAAAAACGAAATATATCTTGTAAAGCAATTAAGATATACGACAGGAATAAATTCTTGGGAATTACCCGGCGGTGGTCAAAAGAAAGGGGAAACATATTTAGAAACTGCCAAAAGAGAATTGAAGGAAGAAGCCGGTCTGATAGCCAAAGAATGGTTTCATGTAGGCAGAAGCCAGGCTCTCAACGGGAGCTCTAGCCAGATCGACCAGGTTTTTATTGCTAGGGGGTTAAAAAAGGTTGGAGGCAAGTACGATAGAAAAGAAGGAATTAGCAGGGTAAATAAGTTTCCTGTTCCAAAAATCGTCAAAATGATTAGAAATGGAGAAATTAGCGATGGACAGGCAATTACCCACCTGACAATGGCTCTTCTCTATCTCGGCTACGCCTTCGAAAAATAGCCTGTTTACGGAGCCACTTCTTTCCACCGCATCCTTCGGTGGGTGAAGACCCGGGGGAAGGTGGCGATAATCTCCGGAGCGTATTCAAAATATTCTGCAGGTGTTGTTGAGTTTGAGGCTCCAAGATCTCTTTCTAAGACTACGC
>JBMOLC010000037.1:0-4243 GCA_049324215.1 Patescibacteria group bacterium
GGACCTGATGGTCATGGTTGCCCTGTATCGACCCGGCCCGATGGCCCAGATTCCGGAATACATCGAGAGGAAGAATAACCCTGCCAAAGTAAAGTATTTTGACCCCCGCGCCAAGGAATATCTGGAAAAATCCTACGGTCTGATTGTTTACCAAGACGACGTTTTTATGACTGCTATTATCATTGCGGGTTATACCTGGGAAGAGGCCGATAAATTTCGCAAAGCCGTGGGCAAGAAAATTCCCTCTGAGATGGAGAAGCAAAAACAGAGATTTATCGACGGCGCGGTTAAAAACGGAATGGAGCCCGAAAAAGCCCTCGAGGTCTTTAAACTCATCGAACCCTTCTCGGGCTACGGATTCAATAAGGCCCACGCCGCCTCCTACGGAATGGTTGCTTACCAAACTGCTTATCTCAAAGCTAACTATCCGGTCGAGTTTATGACCGCCCTTTTAAGTGCCGAGTCGAGCGATGCTGAAAAGATTTCTGCGGCCGTTAACGAATGCCGGCGCATGGGGATTACGGTCCTCCCTCCAAACATCAACGCGAGCGAGGTTGGCTTTAAGATCGTTGCCGACAAAGATTCTTTAGAAGGGCGGGCGATTAGATTCGGCCTTTCGGCCATCAAAAACGTGGGCGAGGCTGCTATCGAAGCCATTTTGGAGGCAAGAGCCGAGAGGAAATTTACTTCCTTTGCCGATTTTATTGCCAGGGTGGATACAAGACGAGTCAACAAAAAGGTCTTGGAAAGTTTGATCAAAGTTGGGGCCTTGAGTACCTTTGGTTCGCGGGCGGCTCTACTTTACTCAATCGACGAGGTGAGAAATAAAGTTGCCAGGCCCAGGGCAGGAGCCGGCCAGCAAGACCTTTTTGGTCAAGAGGAGACCCAAAAAGAAAAAGAGGTTGCCAGGAAGCTTGTGAGACCCGATGTGAGTGAGTTTAGCCAAGACGAGCTGCAGACTTTGGAAAGGCAACTTTTGGGCTTTTCCCTCTCGGCCAAGCCCTTGGGAGAGCTCATCAGCCCTTTTGAACACGAGGCGACCCACAAAATTTACGAGATTTCTCCCCACGAAAGTCTGGGGGAGAGTGTCAGAATCGCCTGTGTCGTCACCGAGGTGAGGATTGTAGTTACCAGAACCAGTGGAGCCGAAATGGCCTTTGTCCGCGCCGAAGACGATACAGGAAGTTTAGAGTTGGTCGTCTTCCCCAAAATATTTAGGCAGACGCGGAGCTATTGGGTCGATTATAAACCCTTGCTCGTTTCTGGTCGGGTCGACGCCAGGGAAGAGACCCCAACCTTGATCGTTGAGGCGATTAAAACCCACGCGGAGTTAGGGGAGATAGAAAAAACCGTCTTTATTAAGATCCCCAAAACGGCCTCTCGGCAAAGTCTGAATAAACTTAAAAGCCTGCTAATCGGCCACCCGGGAGAAATGAGCGCCATCCTGGTTTTTAGCGGCAATGCCCATAAAGTGACCCTGCCTTTCAAAATTTCTTGGAATGAGGAATTGGCCCGAAATATTGCGGATATCCTTGAAGGAGGGTCACCTCTTAGTGTAGAATAAAGCCTTATGGCCTTAAGCTTTTTACATCAAGAGAGTTCATTTGGTGTTGGCGACAAAATAAAAGTCCACCAGCGCATCAAGGAAGGCGAAAAGGAAAGAATCCAAATTTTCGAGGGGATGGTCATTGCCATTAGGGGGAGAGATTACGGCAAGACCATTACCCTGCGCAGGATTGGCGAGGCAGGTATCGGCATCGAAAGGATTTTTCCCCTTTTTTCTCCACTGATAGAAAAAATTGAAGTGGTCAAGAAGGGTTTGCCGGGAGTGAGACACGCCAAGCTTTTTTATACCCGGGGAAAAAGCGCCAGAGAAGTTGAGGAAATCTTCCAGCGAGCCGCCCGACGTCTAAAACCTCGTGAGATGACTAAGAAGAAGGCTAAGAAGACCCGCAGGTAAAACTCCGGTTCATGCTAACCATCAAAAGAATGCCTTTGGGGACAATGGCGGGCAACTGCTATCTTGTTTCCGAGGCTAGCGCCAACGAGACTTTAATCGTCGACCCGGGCGACGAGGCTGATTTTATTACCCGGATTATCCTAGAAAGGGACTTAAAGCCCAAGGCAATTATCCTCACCCACGGCCACTTTGACCACGTAATGGTAGCAGGAGAACTTTTTCTCACTCTTGGGGTCCCAATCTTTGGCAATTTCAAAGACAAATTTTTGCTTTCCAGGGCTCGCAAAGCGCTGCCAGTTAAATTAAATTCAAATCTTAAGGAGGGGCAAAAACTCCCGCTGGGGAAATACAAATTTGTCGTTTGGGAGACACCGGGTCATACTCCGGGAAGCATTTGCCTCATTGAAAGAAAGGAAAAAATAGCAATTGTCGGAGACTTGGTCTTTGCCGACGGCTCTTTCGGCCGCTACGACTTTTCCTACTCTAGGAAAGATAAACTCTTAGCATCCGTTAAAAGAATACTGTCCCTTGCTCCGAATACAAGAATCTATCCCGGCCACGGAGAGGAATTCCTGATTAAGCGTTTTGGGACTTGATGTTTGGGAACACGCATACTATCTTAAAAAGAGAAAGACATCTTGGTTAAATTTGACCCCTTACTTAAAAACAAAAAATTAAGAACTGTGCTTCTGGTTCTGGCTATTCTGATAGTTCTAGCTTTATCGAAATCCCTTTTTGTGGCGGCTCTGGTTAACGGTTGGCCGATAAGCCGTTTGGCGCTCATTCGCGAACTCGAAAGGCAGGGCGGAAGAAAAATACTCGATACCCTGATTGAGAGGTCACTAATTTTCCAGGAAGCCAGACGCCAGGGAGTCAAGGTTTCAGAAGAAGCTGTAAATCAACAAGTCTCCTCGATAGAAGAACTGCTCAAAAAGCAGAATTTAACACTGGAAGAGGCTCTTAAGGCCAGGGGCCAGACCAAAAGCGACCTGACTGAACAGATTCGTATTCAAAAAACGGTTGAGGCAATACTTTCCCAAAAAATTAATATCAGCGCAGAAGACATCTCTCAATTCTTTGAGGAAAATAAAGAAACGTTCGGGGAAGGTAAAACCCTCGAGGACGTAAAAGAAGACATCAGAAGTCAGCTTTTCCAACAAAAACTTACAGAGGCGTATTCAAAATGGATCGAAGAACTCAAGACCAAAGGCAAAATATTCTACTTCGTGAATTTCCCGTAAAATAAGGACTAACGGGGTATAATAGATTAATGCTGATTTTGGGAATCGACCCAGGCACCGCAACCACAGGCTACGGCCTTTTAAGAACTTCGTCCAAAAATTTTGAAGTTTTAGATTTTGGTTTGATTGAGACTGCCAAAAACGGCTCACCCGGCAAAAGACTCGAGAATATTTATCGCCAAATGACCAAACTTTTGCGGCAGTATTCCCCCAATGTCGTAGCCATCGAGAAACTTTTTTTCGCCTCAAACGCTAAGACCGCTATGAGTGTGGGCCAAGCCCAGGGTGTAATGATTTTTGCCGCCAGTCGAAGTAAAATAGAGGTGGCCGAGTACGCTCCGGGAACAATCAAAAAAACTGTCGCCGGAGACGGCAGGGCAGACAAAAAAATGATCCAAAGGTCATTGAGAAAAATATTCGGGGCCAGGATTCGAAGCAAAGCCAGAAAAAAGACACATTTTGATAACGCAGCCGATGCCTTGGCTGTTGCTCTCTGTCATGCGTATGTCGTCAAAGGAGGTGATAAAAATGGCTGATTTCAAGGTCGGAAGGGTGACCCACTATTATGACAAACTTGGGGTTGCAATTGTTGAGCTCGATGGTACCCTTGCGGTCGGTGACAAGGTCAAGTTTGTTCGCGGCGGGGAAGATTTATTTGAACAGGCGGTTGAGTCGATTCAGATCGAACACGAAAAGAAAGATTCAGCGGGTAAAGGCGATGTGATAGGATTAAAGGTCGATAGCGAGGTCAAAGAAGGTGCGGAAGTCTACAAAGTCCAGTAAGGCTGGTAAAATCGTTTGGAAACTTGCCCCCGACGTTAAAAAAAGAGTCGTCTCGCTTTTGGGAACTTGTGATATTACTTGGGTGAGACCAACAAAAATCTTCTGCTTCCGCTCGCTAAATGCCAAAACCAGGGCCTGCGCCAGAATTTGGGGTCTAAATCGAATTTGGCAGATGGCTCTCAAAGAAGAAGCCGCTTATATTATCGAGACCATCTCGGAAAAATTCGACCGACTGCCAGATTTTGAGAAGGACAAGGTC
>JBMOLC010000038.1:0-995 GCA_049324215.1 Patescibacteria group bacterium
CTACCGTTGAGCTACGGGCCCTTGATTTTCTGTGGCGCCAACGAGAATCGAACTCGTATTTAGGCCTTGAAAGGGCCTCGTCCTAAGCCGTTAGACGATGGCGCCGCGCTTACTAAGGCGCGAATATTTTAGCATTTTAAAAATCCAAAAGCTAGAGAAAAAGAGAAAGACAACATAGCTGACATATTATTTTATCTTTTGATATCTTAGATATTGTTTAACCAGTTGTTTATTTTGGCAAACAGGCTTTATAATTTAGTTATGGAAATGGGTAATCGAGGATTGGCAGAGCACCGACGGGAACTTTTTGAGCGTATCGAATCAATGACTCCGGCCAAAGGAATATCGGCGGGAGACGAAGAGAAGGTATGGGAATCGGTTAGAAATACCACTATACCCTTTCTTCTCAACGAAAGGCTGGGGATTATAACCCCCGATGAGGCTGAGAGATTACACCAAAAACTCCTGGCTTGTTACCCCCAATTCGAAGCGAGACTCAAGAAACTTAGAGAAGAAGGCCCCCTGCCGCGATAAGCTAGGGGGATTGACTAAGTTCTCTTTTTCTGCTATTTTAGTAGCTACCAAATGAGAAAGTGACCAGATGCGAGATGCAATGGGCAGCCGCCATCTGGCGGCTTTTTTCATTTCATTGACAATTAAATACAAATAGTAATCAACCCTCCAGCAAACGCTCTTCGAGCCGCAGTAGAAATCTACTAAGGCGAGAAGTAAGTTGCGGATGGGTAATTTTCTGAAGTACCTTGACAATTTAAAGATTAAAGAACTTGATCCTCCGCATTTTCGCACTCGGCTTAATTGAACTATTCGTTCACGCCTCGTGCCAAAATTGCTGGAGGACTGAATACTTATGTATTCAGCAATCAAGATATGATCAGGAGCGCTTAGACGGAATCACTTTTCGTCAAGTGCTAATCCGTCACTTTTTGAGGATTTGATCCTGGTCCAGGACGAACGCTGGCGGCGTGCTTTAAGCA
>JBMOLC010000038.1:1005-31960 GCA_049324215.1 Patescibacteria group bacterium
CGCCCCGATTTAATCGGGGAGTCGCGAACGGCTGAGTACAAGATAGGAATCTACCCAATGGTTCGGAATACCCCCGCGAAAGCGGGGCTAATACCGGCTAAGTCTCGTGCTTTGCACAAGGAAATTCAAAACTCTAATCTCTAAACTCTAAATAATTATTAGAATTTAGGATTTTGGATTTGGGATTTTCTCGCGCAGGGCGCGAGGGAAAGGGCGTAACTGCCCGCCGATGGATGAGCCTATCTCCCATCAGCTTGTTGGTAGGGTAATGGCCTACCAAGGCTACGACGGGTAGGGGACGTGAGAGCGTGACCCCCCAGAACAGGACTGAGACACGGCCTGTACACCTACGGGTGGCAGCAACTGGGAATCGTGCGCAATGGACGCAAGTCTGACGCCGCGACGCCGCGTGAGGGATGAAGGCCTTCGGGTTGTAAACCTCTTTTGCCCCGACAGAGATGTCGGGGCGAATAAGCACCCGCTAACTCTGTGCCAGCAGCTGCGGTAATACAGAGGGTGCAAGCGTTGTCCGGATTTACTGGGCGTAAAGCGTTTCGTAGGCGGCTGGATGAGTCACACTTCAAAGCCCACGGCTCAACCGTGGAAAGGGGTGTGATACTATCCGGCTGGAAAGTTTTCGGGGTTTTCGGAACTCTCGGTGTAGGGGTGAAATCCGTTGATATCGAGAGGAACACCAAGGGCGAAGGCAGAAAACTAGGAAACCTTTGACGCTGAGGAACGACAGCTAGGGGAGCGAAAGGGATTAGAGACCCCTGTAGTCCTAGCCGTAAACTTTGCTCGCTAGTCCCCCCCGATTTAATCGGGGAGGGCGTAAGCTAACGCGTTAAGCGAGCCGCCTGGGGAGTACGGCCGCAAGGCTAAAACTCAAAGGAATTGACGGGAGAGCGCACAACCAGTGGAGCATGTGGTTTAATTCGAGACGAACCGAAGGACCTTACCAGGCCTTGACATGCTACCGTTTACCCCGATAGAAATATCGGGGGATTCGCAAGAATGGTAGCACAGGTGTTGCATGGCTGTCGTCAGCTCGTGTCGTGGGATGTTCCCTTCAGTGGGGTAACGAGCGCAACCCCTGCCATATGTTAAATGTTCATATGGGACAGCCCCGCTTTGCGGGGAGGAAGTGGGGACGACGTCAAGTCAGCATGGCCCTTATGGCCTGGGCGACACACATGCTACAATGAGGCCGACAATGGGTTTGCCAAGCCGCAAGGCGGAGCTAATCCCTGTAAAACGGCTTCTCAGTGGGGATTGAGGGCTGCAACTCGCCCTCATGAACGCGGAATTGGTAGTAATCGCGGATCAGCTATGCCGCGGTGAATACGTTCTCGCTCTTTGTACACACCGCCCGTCAAGTTAGTGAAGTTGGGAGCACCTGAACCCCGACTGAGTCGGGGGAGGGTGATACCAGCGACAAGAATTAAGTCGTAACAAGGTATCCGTACTGGAAGGTGCGGATGGATCACCTCCTTTCTAAGGAGTTGATTTTTTCAACATCCCCCCTTTAAGGTCGCCGTTTGGGGTTACAAAACGGGACCCCTCCTGATCATATCTTGGTTGTTAAAAAGAAAAACCCGCTTATATTTAGCGGGTTTTTTAGTGGTTAAGTAGCCGAAGCCCCAAAACGTATTGGGAGTAGGTATAGCGATAGTCGGGACTTTGTGGGTCACGGGAAGCATCCTCCGGCCCCCACCCACAGAAAGTAAGGAGGATTCCTCGGTTTTCTTTAAAATATTCGAATCTTTCTGGGCTTCCTATCCCATATTGGATAACAACCTCCACTGCGCTTAAATCATTTAGGTCAAAGATTGGCTTTGCTTCATGAGGAATTTTTGCAGCTCCGTATATCTCAAAGCTTTCTTGAACACCTGCTTGTGTAAGCGTAAACGTCACACCCTCCAGACTTCTTAGCTTCTCAAGCACATAGGCCTCGTCGGTAATGGTTCTGTCTCTGGTTCCCTCGATGTACCTTCTGAGAGGCTCGGCCTCTAAAGGCTGACGTCCGTGCTCCCCGGAATGCAGATAAAGAAGGACATAAGGGTAGCCGTCGATAGCGGCTGCGCCGGTGTTTTCCCCCGGCAGACCCAACGGTCCCGGTCTAAGAACCAAAGAGATTCTCAAGTCTTGTCCATCAAGGACGACATCAAGTGTCAATTCTCCCTCATGCGCAAGGTCAAGTTCGCCTAGCCTAAAGGGGTCCACTGGAATCTCGGTCGGGATGGGGGAAGACTTTGGCGTATTTTCGGGGTTTGGAGTAGGCTCTTGGGGTTGGAACGGGGTCGGGGTCGGAACTTCCTGGGTCGGCATTGAAACACTGGCCCTTGAACAAGCCAAAGCACCCCCTGTCAAAAAAAGGGGGACAATCTTAAAGACAAAATCTTTTCTGGTAATTCTTTCTGCCATATTTTTAAAGATAACGGTAGAGTAAAGTCGGGGGTGCCATCAGGCAAGTGTTTGTGCCTTGAGGCACCCCTTTTTGCTAGAGCCGTATTCGCCCTTTGCTGACCGCGGTCAGGAGGATGGCCAGAAGAATAGCGACGAGTACGGCGCCAACGAGAGTGGTAGCACCGAAAGCCGACAAGGTGTCGGTCTCAGCGGGGCCACCACCTCCGGTTCTGGGTCGCGGCGTACGTGTCGGCTCACGGGGTATGATCGTCGGTGTATTGGTGGCCGTCGGTGTATCCGCATCCGTAGGAGTCGGAGTCTCCGTGTCGGGCACCAAACAGACGAGCTCACAAGCATTCGACCAGAGTTCTCCCTGACCCGGATGACCCTCTTCCTGCTCCGCCCTGAACATGTAGTTGCCTGAGACCCCTTGGGGGTCGTATGTCAGGGTTTCGCAGTCGCCGGAGTCCAAGGGTCCCAAGTTCCCGGAGGTGATGATGCTTCCGCTCTTGGGATTCCCCGAGGCGGCGTAGTAGAGCTGCCAGGAAACAAGGTCTTCCATGTCACCGTCGCCGGTATTGCAGACCGTGGCCCGGACTTCCTCGCAGTTGCCGTCGCAGCCGGTCGTGAACGTCAGAGAACTTCTCGACCAGCAGTCGTTGGGCTTCTCAAGGCTTCCTTCTTCGACCCAGTCGTTCTCGTCCGAGTTGGTCCAGTCGATGACGACTTCGTAGTCGAACTCCTCCCCCTCACCCCAGCTAAACTCAAGGTGACTTGTTTCCTGGCCGTTGATATAGACAACACCTTCCCAGTCCTGGTCAGGGATGGTGACGTCGATGGAACCGCCGTCGCAGTCGACATCGGTGTCCACGTCGCCGTGCCAGGCGAGAGCCGAGATGGGGAAGGCGAGTAGGGCGACAAGGAGCAAAAGCCCCGCGCCCAGTCGCACCCCAAACGTAGTGCGCATGACGCACCTCCTTTAGGCTGTCAAGCCTTAGTGGATTTTCCCTTGTTTATCGCCAAGGGGGGCGCTAATTCAGGGTCACCTCTACCGCTGTCAAAGAACCAGTTGGGCGGAAAACTGGAAAGATTATATCAAAACAGGAAACAGAATCAAATTATGGGATAAGAAAGAAGACTTGCCGAACGAGAGAACAACGCAGAAACCAGAAGGGAGATTTTCCCGCAGAAAGGGGAAATTCCACTTGGGGTTTTTGCGAGCAATTGTTTCTCGTTAGGCCGTAGGGGAGGGTACCCCTGATAGTAGCGGGAGGATGAAAGGAGAAAACAAGGAGTAGTTCGAGGTGCCTCTGTGGGGCAGAAAAGTTCACAGAGGCACCCGTGGTGCGGGAGAGCTTGGCGCGCCGGACTTACTGGAGCGATTCCAGGTATTCCTGGTTCCACTTCTCCAGGTTCTGGTAGACGCCGACGTAGTCCGGATCATAGTACTCGGGCAGCCAGCCTGGCCCGTCGTAGTGCGGATTGCCGGCCGCGTCGAGGTAGACCCAGTCCTGAGCGACAACCCGGCCGTCGGTCCAGCCACAATGGTCGGGCTGTCCTCGCCACTCATCCGTGGGGATGTAGCCCTGCGGCATGATGGCGAAGCAGTAGTCCAGCCAGCCGTCGTAGGGGACCGGATTGTAGATGTCCACCAGCCAGTACTGGTTGTTCCGGACTTCAGGTGGGGGCGGAAGGATGCACTCCTCGGGGGCGGTGAAGTAGCCTTCGGTGAAGCCCCAGCCTCCCTCGCCATCCCACTCCACCCACCATTCGGTGAAGTAGTAGTAGGTTGCGCCAGGGTAGACTTCGAACGTCACGCTGTTGCCCTCGGACCAGTCCTCCTGGTAGTCGTTGTAGGGCTCATTCCAGATCCAGGCGTGAGTGCCGTCGATCTCCCCGGTCCAGCCGAGGGTTACGCTTGGAACTTCCTGACCACAAGGCCAGGAAACTTCGACGGACGGCGTGGGGACTTCTCCACAGTCATCAGGACCGCTGAAGGAGGCCTCCGTGTAGCCCCAGTCCTCGGCGGTGATGCCGACAGTGACCTCACCTTCGCCAGGCGTGTAGGCCCAGTACGAATAGATCCACCCTTCATCGTTGGAGTAGTATGGGCCGTAGTCGTCTCCGTGCCAGGTGAAGGTTACTGGTACCCCTGCGGCTGGTTCGCCATCAAACTCAAGGTAGACGTCGACGAAGCCAGCGAGGAACTCACAACTGGCGTCGTAGGAGTAGGCCTCCCAGTAGTAGTCATCGTCGGCCGCGGCCGGCACGGTGGCGATGAGCATGGCGGCGATGACGAGAAGCGGAATGCCCCACTTGGTTCCTTTCCGAACGGCGTGCATCGCGCATTCTCCTTCTTTCTGAACCAGGCCAGGATTGGCCGCTTACACGTCTCCTGCCCCTGAGACGCGGACGGCCCCGAAAAGTATCGGAGCCCTACGCGTCCCAGGGACTATTTAATTTCTCTCCCGTATATCAAAGAGCAAATTTTTCCCACCAAAATCCGCAAAATGGACAGGTGGGAATAAAAAAATAAAAGGGAACAGACTAAGTATTGAGGATTATGTTACTAATGTCAAGACTATGGGGGAGGTTACTGTCTTTTTGCCCAGCGCTCTCTGGAGATGCGAATTACCTTCTCTCTATTTTGATTTCTTGATATGGGAAGGGGTAGGGTGTGGGCCAAAAATGGTCGGGTGGAGTGCCCGTCAATCATGAGTTTAATGGCTACCTGGTAGTTTGAGAGGTTGACTAAGTCTGTTTCCGAGAATACTTCGGCAAACTCTTTAAAAAGAATTGCCGCATCATTGGCACCGACGGAGAAAGAGATGATGCTGCCTGCATTTCCCAAGATGGCTTTTTGCACTTCTTCCGGAATTTGGGCCATATACTGGTTGGCAAGCATGATGTCAAGCCGGTACTTTCTGGCTTCAGACATAACTTTAATAAAACTCCCGGTGGCGAAGTTTTGGAACTCGTCGACGTAAAGATAGAAATCGCGTCTTTCTTCTTCTTTGATGTCAACCCGGTGCATTGCGGCCAGTTGGAGTTTGGTAATGAGCATCGCTCCCAACAGGGCCGCATTGTCCTCACCCAATCTTCCTTGCGAAAGATTGGCGATAAGAATTTTGCCGTGGTTCATGACGTCGTCGAGTTTGATGGTTGACTTGGGATGTCCAATTACTGTTCTTATAAGAGGCGAAGTTACAAATTGACCCACCTTGTTTAAGATGGGGGAGATGGCTTCTTTTTGTAAGTTGGGTGGCATTTTGTCGAATTCATCAATCCAGAAGGATTTGAGGATGGTATCGGAAATTTTCTGGACCACGCTGCCGCGATAAGACTGGTTGGTAAGAAGTAGAGGAACATCTTTTAAGGTGGCATTGGGAACTTCAGAAAGGGTCAAAAGAGAATTTCTTAAGATATATTCAAGTCTTGGGCCCCAGGAAAAGCCGAAAATTTTATTAAATATCGAGACGATTCCGGAAACAACCAATTCCGCCTCTTCTTTGTTCGTCACCTCCAGAGGATTGACCACAATCGGGTAGTCTTTGTCAGCCGGGTTAAAGTAGATAACATCATTAATTCTATCCCGGGGTACATAATCAAGTAGGATTTCGCAGAGGTCTCCGTGGGGGTCAATGACAGCCAGCCCCCGGTCTTTCTTGAGGTCATCAATGGCCATGTTGGCAATGAGGGTTGATTTTCCGGTGCCGGTTTTCCCGATGGTCCAGATATGGCGCCTTCTATCAAGGTCTTTGATGCCAAAGATTGTGTCCCGGTTTTTGAAAACGGTTTTGCCGAAGAAGTTGATTTCTTTTTTATCATCCTCACTGGCATACAAAGCGGTGGGCAGATTTTCGGGAGGCTCAGAAAGAACCGAAGTTCCCCAGGCAATTGTTGGCGTTTTGATTTTTTCCGAAGGCAAGTGCCAGACGGTTGCCAGCTCGACAATATTTAAGATTTGGTTGTCGGTAACTTTTCTTTCGAGAAGCTCTTGATAGCCGTTTTTGTTGCCGAAGAAAGATTTCTTGGTGGTAAAAGAATTTCCGTCAGCGCGGGTAAAAACTCCGAAAGCGCTAGTTAACTCCTTTAGGGTTTCTTTCGTATTGGAAGAAACCCTAACCGATACCCTAAATCCTGGGTAAGAAATTTTTTCTTTAATGATGGATTGATCCGTTCTCGGGGAATAAGTTCCATCCTCGTTCTTCTTGCCTTTTTCGGAAAATGTGGCCCCAGCCGCCTGCCAGCCAGAGCCGGTTGACTCAAGTGCCAATTGCACCAGAGCAATCTGGTCCGGGGAGGATTTGGAAAGGACAGAAAGGATAGAAGCAAGGGGGTCAATGTCCGTAAAGGAAGGGTAGGTGGCAAGGGGGTAGTAGTTACCCTGTCTTAATTTTAAAGAAACGACAGAAAGACTTTGTCCCAAAATAGGATCAGGCGTCTTTTCAATAATGACCAGGGGGTAATTTGATTGGATTTGGGTGGAAATAAAAGGAATAAGCTCTGTATCGCAGGTAATCTGAAAACGAATCTGTTGGTTAACGAGGGCTATTTCAAGAGCAAGCGGTCGAGGTTTTACACCGGTCAGCCTTTGGAAAAAAGAGACCGAATTTATCTGGGTGAGAGCCGCCAAAAAAGTTTGGGCGGCCTCAGGAGTAACTTCTGTATTTCTGGGAAGTTTAAGAAGTAGGGTAGTCAGATTTGTCATCGATACCATTATATAAAAGAATGAAGGAAAATGTAGTGCTGCCCTCTTGGGTTTATCGGTTGTCCCGACAGGGACCCAAGAGGGCGATTGAGTTGTGTCTTGACGGGGAGCTTATTGCCGGCGCGACGGTGGGTAGTCAATCATCCTTTTCTGCAAAAGCTCGGCTATGGTGAGGATTTGCAGCCGTGGATGTTTACCCCAGGGCGAGCTGTAGAATCCCGCCGTTGCCGCCTCCGAGCGCATGGCCTTTGTGGGATCCTGGAGAGTGATTAAGACGCCGATTTCTACTTTCTCGCGCTCCACCACACCCCGAAGATCCCGCACATCTTTGACCGAGACACCTCCAGACTTTACCGAGAGGATGATTTGCTTAGTTCTCGCCTTCTCGGGTTCGTCATGGAAAAAGAGGCGGCCGTCGATGCCCCGGTCGGCGCCTTTCTTCGGATCAGACGGTCGGGCCCCGACCAACCCCAAAGCCCACATTTGGAATTGGAAGGGTTCTTTGGCCAACTCCCTGGCTCCCGGGAGATCCGTAGGTTCACCCATGACCTGGTACTGACTGGTGACGCCAACCCCGAACTCACTCTGGAGTCTAAACTTGATCAGGTTGGTAGCCAGATGGGTGATGTCGATGCCAACCCAGCGACGGTTAAGCCGGTGGGCCACCGCAATGGTCGTGCCGCAACCACAGAAGGGATCAAGCACCGTGTCACCTTCTCGACTACTCGATTGGACGATACGCTCCAAAAGCGCCTCTGGCTTTTGGGTCGGGTAGCCCAAGCGTTCCCTCGCCATATTGTTAATGGTCGGGATGTCCCAGTAGTCGGGCGCTTTCTTGAGTTGTCCCTTCATCATCTGAGACTTTGCCGGCACAAGGATTGGCTTGAAGGAGTGCTTGTCCGGAACCTTGCTGTACCAGAGGATATCGTCGTGCTTGCGCGGCCAGTAGCGCCGGGAGCTCCCGCCCAAGCCGTAGCACCAGACGATGTTGTTGAGGAAGTTCTTCGGCCCAAACACCGCATCCATCAACAGCCTGAGGTAGGGGCTGGCGGTTGAGTCGCAGTGCAAGTAGATTGAACCTGTGGGCCTAAGAACCCGCCGCAACTCCACCAATCGCGGTGCCATCATGGAAAGGTAGGCCAACATGTTGCAGTCGCCGAGCATTTGTCGAAATGCTTGCATCGTTGTTGAGACTTGGCCACCGCTCTCGACTATTTCTTGGTAGGCGGTCACCGCTGCCGTGTCCCATTGCCAAGAGTCCTCGAAGACTCTGATTTGGGCCGGAGAGCGGGACCCGTTCTGCTCCACGAAGAGAATGTTGTAGCGCTTTTTCTTATTCCAGGGCGGGTCTAGGTATATAAGGTCGACTGACTCGTTGGCCACATGACGTCGGAGAACCTCCAAGTTATCACCGAAATAGAGCAGGTTGGCCATTTCTTCCTCCTTTGGGAATTAGGCCATTTCTCATCCCCGCAAGATGTGAATGTGCCTTCGGATTGCTTCCGAAATTGCAGGCCGATATTATCACTGGGGTTGGGAAAAATCAAAGTATATGGAGGGGAAAGGGTATCTTTAGTGGGCACGGATAGAGTTGAACTATCTACTTCTTACTTATCAGGTAAGCGTTCTACCGGTGAACTACGTGCCCCCGTATGCAAGTTTTCGATATGTCAAATTTCATTTGTCATCAGGAAAGCGCTCTTCGCCGGAGGCGCCCGCAATGTCACTAATTTACCATAAATAGGTTTAAAAGACAAAGAAAAAAGTACTCTTGACTTCTTATAAGTCTAACCTATATAATTGGCCTTACCTCGTAAAACGAGGGTTATGCCTTTTGAAGCCAACTTAATGAGAAGCGTAAAAATTAACCAAGAACCAAAACGCAGATCCCTGCGTGGGTAATTTTTCAGAGCGCTTTTGCTTTTTGAACCGGCTTCAAAAGCCGGTTTTTTGTTTGCACATTAAGGTGGGCCCGAAGTTTAGCTGGTTGAACACCTCATTTGCAATGAGGAGGGAGGCGGTTCGATCCCGCCCGGGTCCACAAAAAAAGAATTGATTTGTACTTTGACAACTGAAGAGAAAAGTCGCAAGCCCCGCACACCAAAGATTTTGGTGTCGGGGCAAGTTTTTACATACGCGGAAAGTGAATGCCTTGCTTCCTACCTCCGAAGAAGGACGTACATGGCGACGATACTCAACGGGGAGCTGCCACGAAGCTTTGATCCGTTGGTGTCCGAATGGGGAAACCCACCCCGATTTAATCGGGGTACCCAAATCCCAACGCTTCGACGTAAGTTGAAACGGAAGGTTTGGGAGGGAACCGCCCGAACTGAAACATCTCAGTAGGGCGAGGAAGAGAAATCAACGAGCCCCGATTTAATCGGGGGAGATTGCGTCAGTAGCGGCGAGCGAAAGCGTAAAAAGCCTAAATCGTCCCTTTCCCGCGCAAGCGGGATTTGGACGAAGTTGCGGGACTCCGCTGTGGGAGTTTTACGGATATCAGAACTGCTTGGAATAGCAGGCCAAAGAGAGTGAAAGCCTCGTAAGTTAAATCCGGCAAAACCCCTAGGAGTATCCCAAGTACCATGGGGCACGTACCCTGTGGGAATCTGGGGGAACCATCCTCCAAGGCTAAATAAGGTAGGAGAGCGATAGTGAACCAGTACCGTGAGGGAAAGGCGAAAAGAAGGGTGAGACACCCAGTGAAATAGAACCTGAAACTTTCTGCGGACAAACCGAGAGAGCCCCTCGCCATTTTTGTTTAGGGCTATGCTAAAGTTGGGGTATGTATTATGTATATCTTCTGAAGTCTAAGTCGAAAGAAACGACATACGCTGGATATACCAATGATCTCCAGAAACGATTTGCACAGCACAATAATGGTGAGAATATTTCGACCAGGAAAGATAGGCCGTGGATTCTTGTTTATTACGAAGCTTATAAGTCTAAAAAGGATGCTACCTTGAGAGAGAAAAGATTGAAGCATCATGCGAGAGGACTAATCGAGCTTAAAAAGAGAATTCGAATGAGTCTAGACGAAAATGGTGAGGGGTGATCTCGTGCCTATTGAAGAATGAACCGGCGAGTTGCCGTCCACATCTAGTCTAAGAACCGTAAGGTTTGCAGGCGAAGGGAAACCAAGTCTTAAAAGGCGAAGAGGTGTGTGTGGCAGACCCGAAACCAGGCGAGCTAACCGCGAGCAGGGCGAACCCCGATGAAAATCGGGGGGAGGCCCGAACCCGTTGTCGTTGCAATGACATGGGATGACTTACGGTTAGAGGCAAAATACCAACCGAGCCTGGAGATAGCTGGTTCTCCCCGAAAGGTCTATAGGGACCGTGCCCCGTATCAATATTGTTGGGGTAGAGCACCGAATGGGATAGAGAGGGCAACCAATTTATCTCAATCGAACTCCGAATACAGCAATTATCTAACGGGGTAGACAGTCACATCGGGCTAAGCTGATGTGGCGAGAGGGAAACATCCCAGACTTTCGGCTAAGGCCTCTAAATCTACTTTCAGTTTAAAAGGAAGTTCTCTTCCCGAGACAGCCAGGAGGTTGGCTTAGAAGCAGCCACCCTTTAAAGAAAGCGTAACAGCTCACTGGTCGACGGGAGGGGGCGCCTAAAATTCAGCGAGGATTAAAAGTAGTGCCGAAGCCAAAGATTTTACCGCAAGGTATTTTGGTAGGGGAGCGTCCCTCACCTGGTGAAGTCGAGCCGTAAGGCTCGGTGGAAGGTGAGGGAGTGAGAATGCCGGTATGAGTAGCGCACAACTCGGATGAGAATTCCGAGCACCGAAAGCCCGAGGATTCCGTCGCTAGGTTCGTCCACGACGGGTTAATCGGTACCTAAGGCGAGGCCAAATTGGCGTAGTCGAAGGACAACTAGTCAAGATTCTAGTATTTATCCTGATTCGCTTTTAACTGGGGGATGACCTAAATGGAGAGTTGGAGCCAGTTCGTGAAGTCTGGTGCAAGCTGCAAAATAGTGTTAGCTGGAAAAACCGCTTTCACGATTAATTGAGCAGTTATGCAAAGTCCTGCGGAAGCGGGGCAATTCCGACGCCTTCATTTAGCCAGAAAAGTCTCGCAGTGAGAATCAGAATAAGCCGTACCACAAACCGACACAGGTGGGCTGGGGGAGTACCCTAAGGTGAGCGAGAGAAGGATCCTCAAGGAATTCGGCAAAAAACCTACCCGTAACTTTGGGAGATGGGTTCCCCTTACCAAGCAATTGGTGAGGGGCGAAGCTAAAGATTGCTAGTCGACTGTTTATCAAAAACACAGGTCCCTGCGAAGCCGAAAGGCACGGTATAGGGGCTGACGCCTGTCCACTAACGGTAAGTTAAGCGGATGGGTGATCGCTGCAAAGTGATTGCTCTGAAGTTAAGCTCCGTTCAACGACGGCTTTAACTATAAGAGTCCAAAGGTAGCGAAGTTCCTTGTCGGGTAAGCGGAGGAGCAAGCCCGACTAAAACTGGCTCATATCGGTGGAGCCTCTTGACTTCGGATTTTATTTGGGTCAAGATGGTGATACCGAGGGAAGTCTTGAATGACCCCGTAACGACTCAAGAGCACGTAACTCTTGGAGGCATCAATTTATGCCTAAAACGCCAGTACCGCAAGATGTCTGTTGGTACCTTTCAGGTTACGCTGATGGGGAAGGCAGCTTTTGTGTAAGCTTCTCTCCGAGAAGCAAGTTGCGAACGAGATTAGAAGTAAGACCTAGCTTTTCTGTAAGCCAAAATGGTGACAGGTCTCAAGTCTTGAGAATTTTTCGAAAGACCTTAGACTGCGGTTTCATCAGGCCAGATAGAAGCGATAAAACATATAAGTATGAAGTTAGAAGTCTAAACGACTTGGTAAGTAAAGTGATTCCTTTCTTTCGGAATTATCAACTTAAGTCGTCAAAGAGAAAAGACTTTGAACTTTTTGCTAAAGTTTGTTTGCTCGTTAAAAAGAGCGAGCATAAAAACAAGTACGGTCTTACGAAGATTATCGAGTTGGCAACCCAAATGAATGTTTCCGGTAAGAGAAGATATTCTACGCAAGAATTACTAAATATTTTGCGGTAAAGGTATAGTCTACAAACGAAGTTCCGACGCGCACGAATGGCGTCACGAGCTAGCAACTGTCTTGAGGATTCACTCGGCGAAATTGCGGTGGCTGTGAAGACGCGGCCTAGTTCCACCAGGACAAAAAGACCCCGTGGAGCTTTACTGCAGGTAGGCTGTGCTTTCATATTTTTTGATTGTCAAGCGTAGGAGGGACCCCGATTTAATCGGGGGACAATGTGACACCTCTCGTCGAAAAATGTGAGGCTAACCCAGGAACTCTGAAAACGAGTTTGGGGAACCAGCTTGTCGGGCAGTTTTACTGGGGCGGTACCCTGCTAAAGAGTAACGCAGGGACACAAAGGTTGGCTTACCACGGATGGAAATCGTGGGGAAAGCGTAAAGGTTTAAGCCAGCTTGACTGCAAGGCCGAGGGGCCGAGCAGGTACGAAAGTAGGTCTTAGTGATCCCCCGACGCACTATGGGTGTGGTCGGGGCTTAATCGATAAAAGCTACCCCGGGGATAACAGAGTAGTCGCGCCCGAGAGTCCATATCGACGGCGCGGTTCGCTACCTCAACATTGACATCGGGGTCCTCTGATGGTGACATCGGAGTGCTGTTTTCCAAATCCCACCAGTGATTTGGAAGAAATTCGACTCATAACGGTGAAACCCTAACTATTTAAGTTAGAGGGTAACACCGTGGGAAGTTTACGGATGTTTACAACAATGAATTTTATTCCGTATAACCCCGTATCGACTTATCTTTATTAGATGGATATGAACTTTTTAGGTTCATATAACACGTCGACGTCTATCTTGTTGTGATAGACGAAGGTATAGTCAGGCTACTACGAAGAGTAGTAGGTTTAATTGCGATGTCGGCTCACCGTATCCTCCCGCTGAAGAAGGTGGGAAGGGTTAGTCTGTTCGCCTATTAAAACGGTACGCGAGCTGGGTTCAGAACGTCGTGAGACAGTAAGACTATAGGACATATGTAGTTTCATCTGAGCTGTCTTCCTATAAGCGTTATTGAACCTTCTATTTGAACGATAGAGAAGAGGTCTGTTATAAATTATAGGTTTTGATTCGTCCAATCAAAAATAAATCTGGCTGTATGCTGGAAAATCTCGTTAAATGTTAGTATACTAGTATATGAATTATTTACTAGTGAAAATTACTAACCTGAGACAATCAGCAGGAAAGGCTAGTTTGTATGTCGCTGAAAGTCAGTGATGATTATCTGATCGGCTTTGTGGAGGGAGAGGGGATGTTCTATGTTGGAATAGTTCCTTCTCGAGGCACAAGTAGGAACAAGAGCGGATGGCAAGTGATTTACTTTTTTAAAGTGTCACAAAATCCAACCGGCAGGTTAATACTTGAGCAACTCAAAGCAAGGCTTGGCTGTGGCTACATAAAAGAAAACAGCAAGACTGACTTTTCGGATAAATCTCTCGCCTATGTGGTGAGGGATTTTGAGAGTATTAAAGAAAAGGTAATTCCTTTTTTCCGAGATAGATTAATTATTAAGAGAGACTCTTTCGAGAAATTCGAAAGAATAATCAGTCTGGTTTCGCAAAAAGAACATTTAACCTATCAAGGAATGAAGAAAATTCTTGATTTGGCCTATTCGATGAATACTCAAAAAAGAAGGGTTTCTAAACAAGAAATTCTTAAGACATATAACTAGAATCCTCACAGACTATATGCCAGAGTACATTCAGTTTACATGAATGTACAAGATATAGTCGGACCCCGGTAGTGATATCGGGCTAACAATAATGTCGGACTCTATCCGGTGGAACCGTTTGAGTTTTGAGGGGAGCTCTCCTCAGTACGAGAGGACCAGGAGGGAGGAATCCCTAGTGTGCCGGTTGTCGCGTCAGCGGCAACGCCGGGTAGCTACATTCCTAAGGGATAACCGCTGAAAGCATCTAAGTGGGAAGCCCACCCCAAGATTAGAACTCGTTATTAGACCCCCGAAAGAAGATCGGGTTAATCGGCTGGCGGTGGAAGAGCGGCAACGCTTTAAGCCTACCAGTGCGAATCGGTCGATAAACTTGTGAACTTTTCTCTTCAGTTGTGAGAGTACAAAAGAACTTTTACTTTTCAGGGTATCGGTCTGGTGACAAGAGCATCCTGGAACCACCCGTTCCCATTCCGAACACGGAAGTGAAACGGGATAGCGGGGACGATAGTCAGCCGGCAACGGCTTGCGAAAATACCTCGTCGCCAGGCCAATGCTCTGAAAAAATTTAGAAAGGTAGGAACCAATGCGTGAATCAGGTAAAAAAGACCACATCTGACCCCACGACAATGGCGGAACTTCTTGCTTCCGCCGCAGCCAAAATCCCCTCATTTTCTTCTGGTCAAAAGGTTAAAGGCACTGTTATCGCCAAAAATTCCAAATCCCTAATTCTTGATATCGGCGGTAAGTCCGAAGGAGTAGTTGCCGAGAAGGCCTTTGCTGAGGCCAGAGACTTTATCAAGGCTCTTAAAGTCGGGGATACAGTAACGGCCAGCGTTTTGGTTCCCGAAACAAAAGACGGAGTTACTCTCCTTTCTTTACGCCAGGCGGCCTTTGACGCTTTGTGGGAAAAACTCGAGAAAGTCAAAGAGGAAGGGAAAGAGGTTGTGGTTTTCGGCAAAGGAGTAAATCCCTCGGGGCTTACAGTTGACGTCGAAGGCTTAACCGGCTTTATTCCTGGTTCTCAACTTGGAAAAGAAGCTGCAAAAAATTCCCAGTCTCTAGTCGGCAAGTATTTTAAAGCCAAGGTTATCGAAGTTGACAAGTTGGCAAATAAAGTCGTTCTTTCCGAGAGGGAAGTGTCCGACGCCGAAGATTTGAAAGCCTCAAAAGAGGCACTTGCCAAAATCAAAGAGGGAGATATTTACGACGGAGTAGTTACCACGGTTGCCAGTTTTGGTTGTTTTGTCAAGCTTGATTTGGGGAAGAAAGACGTTAGCATCGAAGGATTGGTCCACATCTCGGAACTCTCTTGGGGCAAAGTTGAAAGCGTAGAAGAGGCAGTTTCCGAAGGGGACAAGGTCAAGGTTAAAGTCCTAGGAATTAAAGACGGAAAGATTTCCCTTTCTGTTAAAGCTGCCCAGAAAGACCCCTGGGAAGAGATAGACAAGAAATATAGCATTGAAGCCAAAGTCAAAGGAAAAGTTACCAGAGTTTCTGATTTTGGAGCGTTTGTTGAGGTCGAACCGGGTATAGAGGGACTCATTCACATCACCAATATCCCCCCTGGACAAAGACTCGCGGAAGGACAAGAGGTCAACTGCTATGTTCAGGATTTGGACCCAAAAGCTAAAAAATTGTCCCTGGGATTGGTTTTAACTACGAAGCCGGTGGGATATAAGTAGTCAGAGTATCTGATTTTCTGGATCTCTGATACTCCGAGTTTTCTGAGTATTCTGGTTCTCTGGTGTATAATGGCCGGAATGGCCAAGACCCACTCTCAATATGTCTGTCAACAGTGCGGCTATTCCCAAGTCGGCTGGGCAGGCAAGTGTCCCAACTGCGGGACTTGGGGTAGTCTGGTTGAGACTTTTTTTGCCGAGGAAAAACAAGAGACTGAAAAAAGGAAAGAAGCCGCAAAGCCCATTTCGTTATCCGCGATACCGACAAAAAAGACCGCCAGGATTTCAACCAAGATTTCAGAACTAGACAGAGTCCTGGGGGGAGGACTTGTTCCCGGGCAGGTAGTCCTTCTTGCTGGAGAGCCGGGGATAGGGAAATGCGTGGCTGCTGAGACACTAATCCCAACCGAGCGGGGCCTTGTCCCGATTGCTAATTTAAAGCCCCAAAATGCACGTAAGGGGTTTGTTGGATTACGAATAGCTGTTCAGTCGCTTAATGGGCCACAAAAGACTAGCCATTTTTATACGAGTAATAAACAGCCTACAAAACGAATTACAACTCGGATGGGATATGAACTCCAAGCCACATACACACACCCTCTACTGATACTTTCGCCGGAAGGTAAAAAAAGTTGGAAGAAGATGAAACAAATAAAAGTGGGTGACTATGTTGCTATTCAGAGACACGGTGCCGTCTGGGGCAATAAGACCTCTTTGCCCCCATTCAAATTTAAGGTCAGAACCAATGCGGTAGCGCCGATATACCCCCAAAAAATAGACGAAGATATGGCCTATTGTCTGGGTTTGTTGGTCGGAGACGGAGGTCTCACTGACTTTGGGCACATCAACCTTACCACGGCGGATCCAGAGATTAAGAAGAATTTTGAAAATTGGATATCTCGGTTAGGTTTAAAGATTAGTAGTACCATTAAGTATCGGCTGCAGGTAAATAATCGACTTTTCCATCGCTGGCTTCGGCATATTGGTCTCAGCCTTACTCGTGCAGAATCAAAGAGTATTCCAGAGTTAATCCTTTCTGCGCCCAAACCAATCGTAAAAGCTTTTTTACAGGGTTTGTTTGATACAGATGGATCTTCTAACTCCAAACCTAATGGTCGCCTGCCGGGAGTGATTGAGTATTGTACCACCTCAAAGCAACTGGCAAAACAAGTTCATCTTGTTCTGCTTCAGTTTGGAATAGTAGCGAAGCTGCGTTTCCGTAAGAACCAAAAACGGGGAGCGTGGGTTATCCAACTTCTCGGCGACAGCGCAAGGTTATTCTATTCGGATATTTGTTTCAGATTAAGTCGAAAACAGAATAACATGCGGTTACTTTCTAAGTTTTCTAACAGCAATTTGGATGTAATTCCATATTTACCTTTTGTAGACTCATCGAGAATTCCTAACGATAATCGTTGGGATAGACGATATCTGCGGGGAGCACGGTCTGCAACATATAAAAAATTGGGGCTGATATCAAGGTTTATCCCCGAGTTTAAAGGGTTGCTCGAGCCCAGATTTTATTGGGATAGGGTGGAAAGCGTGGTGGCCGTTGGTGAATCCGTTTGTTTTGACCTCTGTGTACCAAAGACGCATTCACTAGTTACTAATGGGATAGTTAGTCATAACTCTACTCTTCTTTTAGAGCTGGCTGACAAAATCGGCAATACCCTCTATGTCTCCGGGGAGGAGTCTGTCGGACAAATCAAGGTGAGGGCCGACAGGCTTAAAGTTAAAAGTAAAACCCTCAAACTTCTTGAAGAGACAGATACCGATAAAGTAGTTGGGGCAATAGATAACCCCAGCCTAATCGTGGTCGACTCCATTCAAACCATGGCCACGGAGGATTTATCTGGCTTTGCTGGCTCTGTCGGGCAGGTAAGGGAGTCTGCCTTTAGACTTCTGAAAAAGGCAAAGGAGATAAATACCCCCCTTTTTCTGGTTGGGCACGTAACCAAGGAAGGAACTGTCGCTGGCCCAGCAGTTTTGGCCCACATCGTCGATACTCTCTTGTGGTTTGAGGGCGATAAAAGCTTAACCTTAAGGGTCCTAAGAGCAGTCAAGAATAGGTTTGGCCCAACCGACGAGGTGGGGATCTTTGAGATGGAAGATAGAGGACTCATTCCAGTTAGCAATTCCGAAAAGATTTTTCTGACCAAGGCTAAAAAAGAAGTTCCCGGGAGTGTGGTTACTTCCATTTTGCAGGGAACAAGACCGATTCTCGTCGAAATTCAAAGTCTGGTTGTGCCCACCAAGATGGCCTTCCCGAGAAGGGTTGCCCAGGGGATTGATTTAAGACGGTTGGAACTACTGCTTGCGGTTCTTATAAGAAGGTGCGGCCTGCCAATTCACGAATACGACGTTTTTGTCAATGTTGCCGGAGGAATTAAGGTGACCGAGCCGGGAGCTGACTTGGCAATTTCTCTCTCGATTGCTTCCTCTTTTTTTGAAAAACCCATTCCCAAGAACCTCTTTTGTCTAGGCGAGGTGGGACTTTTGGGGGAGGTTAGAGAAGTGGTAGCCGAGGAGAAAAGGGTCAAAGAAGCCAGAAGGCTAGGCTTTAGCCAAGCCCTGACTCAAAAGGAAATAAAATACCTGGGAGAGGCGGTCAAAAAACTTCTGCGCTAAGTCTCCACAAATTATCCACAAAATTTTTAAAGGCCAAAAATTAGACGAAGATTATATTCATTTTTTGAGCATTGTTTACTATGGGAGAGGGCAATTCTAAATAGTATTTTAGTTATAGGGTTTGACAAGTGCCAAAACCTCTGTTAAAATTTTTTCAGTTCCTTAAGAGAAACAAAAAGCATCTCTAGCGTTGGGTTCTCCCTAAAGTTAGGTGAAGGGGACTCGCCACGGGTAGAGATGCTTTTCAAGGTGATTTGTCTTGCCTGCCTGCCGGACAGGCAGGAGGACAGGCGACAAATCAAGAAAAAGAGTAGACCCTAGTTTTAGGGGTTGTCAAGAAGCATTTATCTCGGCTCTAAAGGGGACGGGAGGTGTGTAGGGCAGGCGCACTTCCCGTTCCTTCTGGAGCCGATTTTGGTTTAGGAAGTTGACAAATAACTTTCTCTTGGTATATTGACATCATCCTGCCTAATCACTAGATGGCAGAAAGAACGCCAGAAAGAATAACCAGAAGAGACGTTATCCGCTCCCTCTTACCCCTAGGAGGAGCAGCTGCCCTTTCTGGGTGTGTAGCGGTTTTCTCGAGACAAGAACAAGAAGAGGTAGCTGGAATTTCCTCTCCCGCGCCCAGCGAGACCCCCAGACCCAGTTTGACTCCCGAATCGTGTGAGAAACATCCCTTGGTTGAGCTTTTTGAGAGATTGGGATTAACCTATGACGGGATCTATTTCTCTGACCAGGAAGGTAATAAATTCGTTTTTGAGGGCTTCGAAAGACAGGAAGCGGTAGAGGGAATCTGTCCGGAAAGAATCGTAATCGAGCTTAAGGGAGAACCTTGCGAAACGGCGACTCCTACCAAAACTGCAACAAGGAGGATAAGTTCCCCGACCGCAACCAGGGAAAGAAGGGATACGCCAGTACCTCCAACTAATACACCAGAGCCCCCGACAGACACTCCGGTGCCACCCACTGAGGCTCCAACTGCCACCATTCCCCCCACCATGACAGCACAACCGCCGGAAGCAACTATTACTCCAGGAGGATCTTAGATAGTGAGAAAAATCTTTTTGCTTATCGGCTTCGTCTTGGTTTTTTTAACGACTTTGGGTTTTACTTTTCCAAAGGACACAAAATCTCAAGAAGTACCCATCCTTCAGGTTAACTTCATTGGCATAAATAATACGACCGGTGGTACGTGGACGGACCCAATTTACGCCAATCCTGGAAACGTGATTCAATTCAGGGCGGATATTACCAATATCTTTAGAAATACAACAGCCAAGAACGTTCGAGTCAAAGTAGATTTACCTCCCATTGACGGTTCTACCCAGATTGCGACCATACACGTCCGGTCAGACAATTCGGCGCCCACAGACGAAACCGCTACGGTAATTTTAAATACGGGCTCTGAAAAACTTCTTTATCGTCCCGGCCATGCAGTAGTCCTGAAAAGCGGGACAAGCACAGCCCTCGTACCGGATAATTCGAGCGCAAATCTCACAACCCAAGAAGTCTCGATAGGAGACCTTGAGGGGGGAGCAGAATACTACGCCCAAGTTACATTTAAGGCGGATCTTACCCTGCGTCCTACCCCCACACCCACCCCAACTCCTACACCTACTCCCACAGCTACGCCTACCCCAACTCCAACGCCAACCGAAACTCCCACTCCTACTCCTTCTGCAACACCCCAAGTCTTGGCAGCCGAGGCTCCGCCCCAACTTCCTGTAACCGGAGGAGGAGCTTTGGCTCTCCTTTCCTTGGGTTCCCTGGGAGCCTACCTGTATCGACGCTTCAGACTCGTTTAGATGTTTCCAAAAGGGGTAATCTATCAAAAAGGAAAATCACCCAAGAGGGGGGAGGTTAGTTTTCACCCCACTTTTCTTACTAGCGTTGCCTACGTTCTCTTAAGAGGCCTGGGAGGGGGACTTATTGCGGCAGCCATAGTCGGACTTATCTTTACCTATGGCCCGATTGTCAAAGAAGAAGCATCTTTTCTCCTTTTTGGTCCTGAAGAAGTAAGTCAAGTAGATTTCGGTCAGTTGGTGGAAGCAGATGAAGCCAAAAAAGTCCAAGAAGAGGCCAAAGCGTGGGGGGTGGGGACGTACTTTTCTTTGGCCATTCCCAAAATAGGGGCCAAAAGTGACGTTACCCCCAATGTCGATGCGGCAAATCCCAAAGAGTATCTAGAAGCTTTGAAGCAAGGCGTTGCCCACGCAAAAGGAACTCATTTTCCGGGCCAGAAAGAAACCATTTTTCTCTTTGCCCACTCAACCGATTCGCCCATAAACATTGCGAAGTATAACGCAGTTTTCTACCTTTTAAGGAAACTCGAAGTAGGGGACGAGATAATAGTCTTCTTTGCTGACAAAAAATACACTTATGAGGTCAAAGAAAAAGTAATAACCTCTGCCAAAGATACATCGTGGTTAAAATCAACCGGTAAGGAGAGACTCATACTCCAGACCTGTGACCCACCGGGCACAACCCTAAAAAGACTTCTGGTCATTGCCGAACCTAGGTAATTTTCGACTATTAAGATGTATTTTGATATTATTAAGAGATGAGCATAGAAATTGATAGAGAAAGAAAGATCGGTGTTTCTGTTATCGACGCTCAACAAATCGAAAGTCTTTTTGCGGTGGCTGACGCCAGTCCTCGGAAACGGGCAATACTCACCCTTGACCGCACCCCAAGTGAAACGGTCCAAAAGACCGTACTCGCAATCTTTCCCGAAAGCTATTTAAGACCCAATAAACTCACGCATCCCTCACAAATAGCAACTTTTTCTCCGTTAAGTGGGGTTGCCGAGCTTCTAACCTTTTCTGACGAGGGAAGGGTCATCAAGAAAGTTCCTTTGACACACGGCAAGGTCGTTGAAGTCGAGGCCGATACTTGGTACACGCTAGTTGCCAGGTCTCGCTTTGCCATGCTGGAGTTAAAATCTCTGCCGCCAGGATTAGGAAGAGGGAAAGAAATTTATGCTCCCTGGGCGCCAGAGGAGGGGACGAGAGAGGGCCAGGAGTATCTCGAAAGCTTAAAAAGAGAATTGGGGGCTACCGGAAGCTAGTTGACAACTTGGTTCTGAGGTCTTAGAATAAGTTTGCTTGCCGCATTTGTAAGAAATTTCCGTCTTCGTTTATGGATTCCGCTATTTAGAACATGTCCCAAGATACAGTTTTAAAGAAAGAAGAGGTTAAGCCCCAAGATTTTGTGGGCCAGGCTCCGATTGAAAAGACTGAGCCCAAACCCTTGACGGTTGACGAAAGAATTCTTCCCGATGCCGGTCTGCCGACAGAATACGTTGAGGGAGTACTGGATATTGCTACCGAGGGTTCGGGACTATTAAGAACCAAGTTTTTTGCTCCTTCGGACAAAGACGTTTACATCTCCGCCTCCCAAATTCGCAGGTTTAACCTCAAGGTGGGAGACATCGTCGGGGGACAAGCAAGACGTCCCAAAGAAAATGAAAGATACTGGGGCCTTCTCAAGGTTGAGAAGGTAAACGGAACTGCCGTTGAGGAACTGGGTGAAAGGCCCAACTTCGACGAACTCTTGGCAGTTTACCCTGATACACAAATAGCCCTTTCTACTACTTCTGATACATTAACCACTAGAGTGATTGACCTCATTGCCCCCATTGGTTTTGGCCAAAGAGCCTTAATCGTTTCTCCTCCTAAAGCCGGTAAAACCTGGCTGATTAAGGACATTTTGGAGGGTATTGCCAAGAATTACCCCGAAAAAGGCAAAGGTAAAGAAAAGAAAGTCCACTTAATGGCCGTTTTGATTGGCGAGCGTCCCGAGGAGGTAACCGACATTGTCAGGAAAATGCAGGCGGTAACCGACGGATTGGGTGAGGTTGCTGCCAGCAATTTCGACGAGGCGCCAGAAAACCAGACCAGGGTAGGGGAACTAGCCCTTGAGCGGGCAAAAAGATTGGTTGAGCAAGGCTGGAACGTGGTTATAGTTCTGGACTCGATTACCAGAATGGCCAGGGCGTATAACCTGGCCCTACCAACCTCGGGAAGAACCCTCTCGGGAGGATTTGACCCAGTTGCCTTATACCCCGCCAAGAAATTCTTTGGGGCCGCCAGAAAGATCGAAAATGCAGGAAGCCTGACCATTATCGGCACCTGTCTGGTTGAGACCGGTTCCAGGATGGATGACCTGATTTACGAAGAGTTTAAGGGGACGGGAAATATGGAACTGCATTTGACCAGAAAACTGGCGGATAGAAGAATTTTCCCGGCAATAGACGTTTCCCGTTCTGGAACCAGGCAGGAAGAACTTCTTTACGGCAAAGAGAAACTGACCCAGATTCATACTCTAAGGCGCATGCTTGAACTTGTTAATGAGGATGAGAGAACCGAGACACTTTTAGAAAGACTCAAGAAAAGCGAGGACAACGAAGAATTCCTGGGAAGTCTCAAAACAGCCTGAAACTTCTTGTTTTAGGGCCTTTCATATGCTATCTTGGGTGCTACCCAAATGGACGAGTCTTACGAAAAATTTTTTGCATTTTTCGACGACGTTAAACTTTTTCTCTCGGAACTGACTGGTTATTCAATCAAGAATCTTCACCTCTCATTCTTGCGTTTTGAAGAAGGCAAAGGAGTTTTTGTTACGGCCCTTTATCGACAACGAGGGAAGTATGCCAGGCGCTTGATGCACACCGGGATGGCGGCTCTTGCTGCCGTCGGAATTATGATCGCCCCAGCAGTTGCCCAGGAATTCCCTGGCAGAAGCGTAAATCCTTGGGAAATTCCTACAACAACCGCGGTTCTATCGGCGTCCACTTCTGACCCTGAAACAACAACGTTGGTATCCGATAAAGTCCGAGACAAAATAATCGAATATCCTGTCCAAGAAGGGGATACCATTGCCTCGATCGCCAATAAGTTTGGAGTATCCGAAGATACGATTCGTTGGCAGAATGATATCTCCAAAGATAGAATTAAGGTCGGCCAAGTTTTAGAGATCCTTCCCGTAGCTGGAATTTCCCACAAGGTTCAGAAAGGTGATACGGTTTATTCTATTGCGAAGAGGTTTGATACATCTCCCCAGGCGATAGTTGACTTTCCCTATAATACCTTCGTCAACGACGAGACTTTTGAGTTGGCAATCGGACAGGTTATTGTCGTTCCCGATGGAGTTAGACCGTCTGCAATTCCTACCGGACCAAGAATTCGCCAAATTACTCCCGATGCCGGGACAGTGGTTGCTTCAGGGATATTCGTTTGGCCCGCCGGGGGAACAATTACCCAGAGATTTGCTTGGTACCACAAGGGAATTGACATTGCCAATAAGGCCGCACCCACCGTCTTAGCCGCAGATGCAGGGAAAATCATAGTGGCGGGCTGGCCCGATGGCTACGGTTATGGAAATAGGGTGATAATTGACCACGGAAACGGCTTTAGAACCCTCTATGCCCACCTTTCCCAGGTCTATGTCGTTGCCGGACAGTCCGTCAATAGGGGAGCTCCCATAGGCAAGATGGGTTCAACCGGCAGGTCCACTGGGATACACCTCCACTTCGAAGTCATACAAAATGGAGTCTATCTTAATCCTCTCAACGTCTTAAGATAGCTGTTTGAGAAGCGTATTGGAAGTATCTGCGTAATCATTTGGTTTGCTGAGGAGAAGTAAAACGGATTTCGAGCCTGGTATTTAAAGCGGTAGCCAGTTTCTTCAGGAAGGCAAGGGTGGGATTGGCTCTGCCAGATTCGAGTCTGGAGATAACCGATTGTTTTGTCCCCATTTTCTTGGCGAGGATCTTTTGGGTAATCCCTTTTTTGGCGCGAGCGTCAACAAGAGCCCTGATAAGTTCAAATTCGGGCTGGAGTTTCTCGAACTCTTTCCTAAATTCAGGATCTTGCAATTTTTCTTTCAAGTCGATGTTAAAATCGAGATGCTTTCTTCTTGCCGGAGGTATATTCATATCACTTATATGCTATATTAAATCCTTCATTCTGTCAAGGGCTGTCCTTAGTTCTCGGGCAGGAATTTGCTGTGACTTTTTCTTAAAAGCATGTAGCAGATAGTAAGCGTTATTTTTTGGTGAATAGAAAATCCGAATCGAGATTTGGCTTTTAATTCGAAGTTCGGATAGACCACTTCGAAGCTTTTTGACGTAGGGGGATTTTAAAAATGGCCCTTTATCACGAAGAAGGACAATCGATTGCCTAATTCTTGCTTGGGTTTTAATGTCTTGTTTGGCGATAAATTCTCTGACTGGAAGATGACCGCTTCTGGTTTGAAAGTAAAAGACTTTCCAGCCCATAAATTCATTTTAGCAAAGACAATTCTTTTGCTATAATTCTTTTAATTTGGGCCCGTAGGCAAATGGTATACCACGCCCTTCGCATGGGCGAGTTCCGAGTTCGATTCTCGGCGGGTCCACCTCAAAAATCCTTAGACCTTCACGATTTTTCCAAATAACTCCAACTTATTAACAAAATTTAGCTTTTTTGGAAGCCTATAATAATCTTACGACTAGATTAAATTGATGGTTATGAGAAAAAAGTCACTAAGCGCAAAAATCACACATGTGAACGTGATATTTTGGGTAAAAAGTTGCTCCAAAATGCAGAAATTTCACTAAATGGGTCTTGACAACGTTTTCACAATGTCTTTTATTATTATTTATTAATAGTAGATACAAGTTTTTCCAACTATTAAAAACTTACAAAAACAGGCTCATTAAGGCTGAGAAAACTTGTAAGAATTTGGAAAAACTTTAAATACCTGCCCATGAAGCGTTTTTATACAGTCAAAGAGGCGGCTAGCATACTTGGTTTCTCGACAAATACCATCTACAAGTATCTGGCCGAGGGGAAACTTAAGACCAAACGGATTGGCCGCGGCCGTTTCAAGATTCCTTATGAGGAATTATCTCCCTTTTTATCGCCGGGGGAGAAGATCGAACACGTTATCGAGGAGAAAACCCATGGAGATAAGATTGCCGATGCTCTTAAAGATGCAGAATCCGAATTTAAAGGCATAGCTTCTGAAAGAAAGGATTTTATTTTCTTCCGGCTTTTCTTGGGAATTGAGCTTCTGGGAGCAGGCCTGACCAATCTTTTTTGGCAGAATGGTTTTCTGCTTTCGGGCTTGCCCAAGGTTTTGTCTTCTTTGAGCCTAATTGGAGGAGGAGGGCTTTCGATTCTGGTCTCTCTCTACTGGAAAAAATCAAAAAGATTCAATTTAGTTAGCCACATCTTAACCCTTTTCCTACTTTTTCTAGCCTCCGTAATTGCCATCATTGGCAAAAATTACCCGCTGGGGATATTTCTGGGCGTTTTTATTTTCCTTCTTCTGACGCATTTGATGCGCGGCTTTGAAAACTGCTGCGAAACTGCGACCTTCAAGAAAGAGTTCATCTTTTTTTCGTTCATCGCAACTACCCTGATGGGCCTATTGGCCCTGGCAAATCCAGAGATTTTGACAATTTCTTTCCTTTCGCAATTTGTTGCTACCCAGAAAATCAGCTTTGCGATTTTATGGTTTGGCATAATTGTTTTCCCTTTTGGCTATCTTTTGTTTTCCAGGAAAGAAAGCAGCAATTTTTTCTTCTGGGTCTATGGGCTAAATTCAATCACGGCCTTCTTGGCAGCTTCGGGTGCTTCAACCCGGGCGGTTTGGGACTTAGCCTTTGGCGCCTTTATCTATGGGATTTTCGCTATGTTTCTTCTTTGGTGGACTGCCAAAGGAGTCGAGCTGGAAGAAACCGAATTCCACATCGTTATCGCTTCCTTTCTCTGGGTAGCTTTGGCAGTAGTTTTGGGGCTGATTGCCATTCAAGATTTCCAGAGAAAGCTTATCGATGCAACCGCCGAAAGAATGAGGACTACACTTTCGGGGGTTACTCAAGGTATTGATCTGGTTTTTACGGAGCTCGACAGCATCGTTGATGCGGAAACCAAAAAGCAGGATTTAGCCAATATCATCCTCACCAAAGATAAGGAAAGGGCAGTCTTAGCTTCGAAAATAATTTATGGCGAATCTGGAAATTTAAGACGCGTGTTTTTTATGGATAACGACGGAATCGCCCTAGGGGTTTATCCCAGAAATGTTACAGTCGAGGGGACAAATTTTTCTTCGCGTGACTATTTCCAGATTAGCAAGACCTCTTTAAGGCCCTACGTTAGTAATATGTTCCAAACGATTTTGAATATCTGGTCGGTGGTTGAAGCAATTCCCGTTTTCAAAGGTAATCAATTTGTCGGGGTTACCGTTCTGACACCGGATCTCGCAAAAATCTCCGAAAAATCCCAGAGCCCTGCCTCGGGAGGAAACGTTTATGCCTTCGACGAGAAAGGCAGATACGCCCTTAACCCCGATAAAGACAAAATTGGCCAGGAGGTAAAGAGAAAAATTATCGCGGCCAAGGATGAGCCGGCTTTTCAAGAACAAGGCAGAGTTGTCAGAGTCTATGATTGGGCAGCCACCCCAAGGTGGACAATCTACCTCGAAAGAGACGCGGTTAGCCTGCTTGAAAAGACTTCAAATATCAACGACATTGTCTCCGTGGTGATCGTCGTTAACGCAGCCGTATCGCTGGGGGCTGCCTTTACCTTAGCCAAAAAATGGAAGAGCATTTAAGAGTCTCAAGAAGGAACCAAAAGGGAGTTGTTTGGTTTGCTGCCCTGATTGTTGCCAGCCTTGTTTCGGTTACCGCAAGCTTAGGTATCAAATACTACCAGAAGTTAGGCTCGGTCGAGAACTTGAGAATGAGACTTGAGGCCTTGGCCAAAAAAGACGTTGTCTATCTTGACAGTCAAAAAACCATTGGAGCCTCTGGGGATTACGAAGTTTATACGACTGTTAGAACCCATGAGGGAGACTACGCCCTTTTGCAAATCATTGAAGGAGCCGTCAAAGACGACAAATTTACTGGTATTTTGACGTTTGAGATGCCGAACGGAGAACTTCTTTCTGGAAAATTTGACACGATTATCGAGGGATTAATCCTCAAGGATGGGACGGAGACAACGGGAGAAATAGTCGACAGGGCTGTGGCCATTTTCAAGCTCAAAGACGGTACTTTTGTCCCCCTGAAAGTGGTCAACGGCAAAATTGGGGGAAGAAGAATGGCCTCGGGTATCTTTTCCGGGAGGACCTACGACATTGGTTATCAGATAGCAGCAGAGATAAAAAATAGAAAGATTAACTATGGCTACGTTTTGGCTACGCCTTCTTACGTTTCTTCGGTGGGAAAGACCTTGGCCTATCTGGCAACAGTAGAGACCCAACTGAAGTACGAACCCCTAACCTTTCTGGGAAGCGACGTTCTGGCGGCCCACGAGGGAGACCCTGAAGAAGGGAAACATGGTGGACAAGAAAGGGGGAGTGAGGATATTGCACCGACTCGAGCCTTGAGTTTTGAGGGGAGAACGCTTACTCCCAACTACGAGGCGGGGACCTATTCTTTGGTTGGAGAAGAGGAAGCTCTTAATCTCTCTACGATTTCCGAGATTGTTAGAAACACAATTGTTCCCACCACAGAGCTTGTTCCTATCCAGGTTAGTGCAAGAGTGGAACTTGTGACGAGTGAAGATATTCTTGATCTGACAATTACTAACGCCGATATCGCAGTCGGCACAATAGATGGGTCAAGGATTCTTGACGGCTCGATTAAGAACTCCGACATTGCCGACGATGCAATTTCTTCGGCTAAGATTTCTTCCGGGGCTGTAACTTCGGACGATATCTCCGACAATACCATTACCACCACCGACCTTTACGGCACACTTGCCTTCGGAAGTGGCGACTTTATCGACCTTTCAGCTATCACCCATTCGACTAGTTCACAACAAGGCTTACTACTTCCTAATGTATCATCTGCTAGCCCAACATCACCCTCAACCGGTGAGGGATATCTCGCCTACGATATTTCGGGAAATCAGGTGATTGTCTATAACGGCACCAGCTGGACTCAGGTTGGAGTTGGGGACATCACGGGGGTGACTGCCGGCAATGGGCTAACCGGCGGCGGCACCTCTGGCGACGTCACCCTGTCTGTCTCCCTGGCAACAAGCGGGGGGACCGGCTCGACTTCGTCAAATTCAGGTTTAGAAGTAGGTTCGGGAGGACTATCCCTTCTTAAAGGTTGTGCCAGTGGTGAGATATTAAAGTGGAATGACACTTCGGCTTTGTGGGAGTGTGGCACTGACTCTGGAGGGGCCGGCGGAGGAATAAGTACTGTTCAGGAAGGAGATACCACCATTGTTTCTGCTGCCAATACGCTTGACTTTCTGGCAGCCGATTTTAGCGTTTCCGAATCCCCAACCGGGGAGGCAAATGTTTCGATCGACTACACCAACTCTGGCATTACCAGAACGGGCCAAGCCGAGACAATTACCGGCGGCTGGACGTTCGGGACAGCGGTAACGACTTTTAATAGCGGCGTAACCTATAACACCGATGCGGACTTTACTTTTTCGGCGACCGAAAACATCGCTGTTACCTCAGATTTGGCAGGAAGCGTTGATATATTAAGTATCATTGGGACACCATCTGGTACTGTAGGTAGTACTCGAGGTCTGGTCTTGCAACAAGCATCTCACGCCACCAACACCAATGGCCTCGATACGGCCCTACTTATCGACAATGCCGACACCGACCTTGCCTTGGCAACCGCTATCCAAATAACAAACTCCGGAGGGGGAGGATTTACTAATTTGTTGGATACTCCCTCATTGGATATTTCAGGTGCCGGAGCCATTTCTGGGGCCACGGGTGTCTCCTCAAGCGGGACCATTACCTTCTCTGGTTTGACCGCCGACAGGCTGGTGGCCACCACCACGGGAGGACAACTAACCAATACAATCTCCTCAGCCAACGTCGCCCTCTCGGTCTCGGACGAGACCGGGAGTGGTGCCCTGGTTTTTGCTACCTCACCGTCTTTTACCACCCCCAGCCTGGGTGCTGCCACCGCCGCGTCTCTAACTTCCCCGACCTACACCGGGAGTGCTGCAGTCACGCTTTCCTCCGGCGGGACCTCGGCCTTGACTCTTGATTCTGCCAGCGGCACAGTCACCATTGCCGCTGGGGATGCAATCGGCAACGGTACCTGGAGTATTGCTTCAACCGGACTGGGCACCTCTCTAACCGCCAACGACCTCTCCTGTACCGATTGTATTGGGCCAACCGAAATATCAGATTTAACCTTGGGTACAGATACTGCCGGCAATTACGTGGCTGGAGCAACGGCCAATGCCGGCCTGACCATGACCGGAACAGAAGGAGGAACACTGGGAATATCCCTGCAAGCAAACAAAGGCCTTGAGGTGGATATTAATGGTCTATCCCTAATTGACTGTGGTGATGGCCAAATCTTGAAATACTCAACCGGCACCGGCCAGTGGAGCTGTCAGGCTGATGCAGGTGGAGCTGGAACTTGGGACACAATCGGTGATCCAGCCGCTTCTTCCACTATGGCCCACGCCCAGTATTCCACCTCCTTTGACTGGGACATGGCGACGGATGCTAACCTCAATGCTTTCTCATTCACCATTACCAATGACCTAGCAACCGATACCACCACCCAGAGGCTACTAAACCTTACACTCAACAACTCGGTCACCTCTGGCACCACCGAGTCCCTGCTTTACATCAACAACGCTGATACCAATACAGCCGCAACCAGCGCAATTGCCATTACCAATACCGGCGGTGGAGGTTACACCACTCTTCTGAACACTCCCTCAATCGACATCTCCGGAACCGGGGCAATTACCGGAGCTACGGGTCTATCCTCTTCAGGAACGGTTACATTCTCGAGCCTAACAGCCGACAGATTGGTGGCAACCACCACCGGCGGGCAGCTGACAAATAGCATCTCCTCAGCCAATGTGGCTCTCTCAGTGAGCGATGAAACTGGCTCTGGCGCACTTGTTTTTGGAACTTCTCCCTCAGTTTCGGGAATCACCATTACAGGTTCACCAACCGCGGCCGGAGCTACCTGGGCAGACCTAGGGAGCGTAACCACGGTTGACGTCAACGGCGGCACCATCGACGGAGTTACCATCGGGGGTGCCTCAGCCGGTGCTGGCACCTTCACAACACTGACCACGATGGGGACAGTAGATATCTCTTCAGATACTGGGGCAGACACCATCACAATCGGGCAGAGTGGGACAACGGATGACACCGTTACAATCGCAGGGGATATCTCTTTGACCGACGACCAGTGGAGTATTACGGCAACCGGAGCAGCCTCGGGCCTTTCCGGAACAAACACATCTTTTACTGCAGGAGACCTTTCCTGTACCAACTGTATCGGGGCCACCGAGATTGACGAATCCACCATCTCCTCAACCAACCTTTCGGATGGAGCCAATATCGCCCACATTAATGCAGCAGAAACAATTACCGGCGGTTGGACGTTTGGGACAGCCGCAACAACTTTCAATAGTACTGCAACCTTCAATACCGATGTTGACTTGGTCTTTGCTGGTACGGAGAATTTGGCTGTAACTAGCGACTTGGCTGGTACAGTCAATGTAATCTCGGTTATCGGCACCCCCTCGGCAACAGTCGGAACCGCCCAGGGCCTATTTATTCAACAGGCAGCTCACGCCACCAACACCAATGGCCTTGATGCAGCCATTGTCATCGAGAACGCCGATACCGACCTGGCCCTAACCGATGCCATCTTAATTACCAATACCGGCGGTGGAGGTTACACCACTCTTCTGAACACTCCCTCAATCGACATCTCCGGAACCGGGGCAATTACCGGAGCTACGGGTCTATCCTCTTCAGGAACGGTTACATTCTCGAGCC
>JBMOLC010000039.1:0-3725 GCA_049324215.1 Patescibacteria group bacterium
ACTCGAGTGTTTCTCCAACCAGTTTAAGGAGTTCTTCTTTGACCTCGGCAATAAGCGCTCCCTTGTCAATCGGCTTTTCAACTACGACGGGGGTAGCTGTGGGTGCTGGCGTTTTTGTTACAAGAGCGGTTTCTTTAGCTGGGGCAGGTAAAAAGGGTATTGGCAGTTTTACCTTTCGAGCAAGAAGAAATAGGAAAACGACCATGATAGCGGGGATGGCCAATTTTAGAAGACTTATGGGCTTCAATTTTGGTTTCGAAGGGATAACTTCAGCCTGAGGTTGAGTTGGAATTTTGAGCTGCTCGATAGGGTTTTCGGGGATGTGGCCTGCCGCGTGAGCCCAGCCAAAGAATTTCTTGAGAGCAGCCATTTTCCTTTTGGTGGTCGCGGGGCTAGCCTGGGTACTAACTTCCCGGTGGTACTCTCTTACAAGTTCGGGCGAGATATATGGCAGATTGGGCATGCTAGATAGTATTTGGTATCTTGTATCTGGTATTTAGGGATTTGATGAGACCGTTAAGCAGTTTGTGTACGCGCACCGTTTGGATAGATATTTCGTTTAAGTCCTTTTGGAGCAAATAACCTACATCCTTAGCTAAAAGAAGTTGATTTTGAAGCTCGGTTAAAGAACCCTTAGCCATAAAATAGAATTGGATTTTTTCTTTGGGGCCTTGTCGCGAGAACCCCTCTGCTACATTGGAACTTATCGAAATCGCGCATCTTCTCATCTGGTCGATTAGGGAGAATCTTTCTTCTTTTGGGAATTCTTTTGTGACTTTGTAGGTTAGAACCGCAAGTCTGTGGGCTTCTTTCCAAGTCTGTAGATCGGTGAAGTTTTTTATTTTTGTTTCGGCCATATACGAGATACTAGATACGAGATACTGTTTCTTGGCTCTGTAGCCAAGAAAAGAACTGTCGTATATCACTAAGATAGTTTTTGATAGTGTTCTGAGATACTTTCTCGGCCTCAAGCCTTCTTTGGAAATCTCCCAAGATGGGATGAAAAGAGAGCGGTTGGAGAGAAGCTAAACTGATGTTTGAGATTCCTTGCATAAAGTCTGAATTTAGAATTTGAGATTTGATTAAGAAGCGAGCCAGGTGCCTTAGGGTAGAGAGTCTTCTATTTACGGTTTTTGTTGAAGCTGTATTAAGAACGAGAAACTCTAGGTACTGCTTAGCAATATTGGAACTAAGGAAAGGGACAAGCTCGCTGAAAGATTCTACCAGCCCCCCCCAGCTTCTTACCTTAAAAAACATCCAGCCCGAGAAGTGAGAGAGGTCAGACTTATAGTGCTTAAGTGATTTTGACGAAACACCGCTACCCAAAAGATGCAAAAAGAACTCATCCACAAGGTTATCGGTTAATAGTGAAAGTGACATGGCAGCTTGTGCCTAAATTACACAAGTTATACTAATTATACAATTCTTAAAGGGGAGTTAGAGTCTGTCAATAGTCTTTTAGAATTCTAGAAAGACATAATTAGAATTAGTTTTTTCACCGAATGCCATAATTTATTTTCCGCACAGATATTTATCGACTCTTTTATAACATTTAATATCAATCGCGTAGCCGATAAGGATGAATCTCTGCCTATTTTGTTTGTGGGAATATGCGTAAGAATTTTCTTGCGGAGATTAGCGGAAAATATTTACAAATGCTTCGTTTTGAGGAAATTCACTTTTTCCAGCCTCATTATTTGTGTCTTAAGGCTTTTTCTTGCAGCTAGCGCTTTTTTTGGTAGATTGCTAGGAATTTTGTTCCCTTTTTTGTCCCGAAAATAGGACTATTATGTCAATTTACTCTCCTTACCTCTTTTTTGTTCAACTTGCTAACTACCGTTTTTGTGTTTGTTTGGGATTGTAGAATTTGATTTATTATGTTCTTGTTCTAATTTTGCAGTATAATCTTTTTATGCCAGGTAATTCGCAATTTAATCATACTGAAATCGAAAGCAAGTGGCAGAAAAAGTGGCAGCAAGCTCAAATCTATGATCCACAGCTTAAAAAAGTCCAAAACCCCTTTTATAACCTGTGGATGTTTCCCTACCCTTCGGCCGAAGGTCTCCACGCTGGGCACGCGTTTGCTTCAACCGGCAGCGATATTTATGGCAGGTTTATGAGAATGAATGGTCAAGACGTTTTTCAGCCAATTGGCTATGACTCTTTCGGGATACATTCAGAAAACTTCGCCATCGCAATCGGCGAGCACCCGGCAAAAATGCTTTCCCGAACAGTCAAGAATTACGAAAGGCAACTAAGAAGCCTAGGGCACGGGTATGATTGGGATCACACAGTTACTACCTCGGATATCGACTATTACAAATGGACCCAGTGGCTATTTGTCGAGCTTTTTAAGGCTGGTCTCGCTTACCGCAAGAAATCAAGGGTAAACTGGTGTCCTTCGTGCAAGACCGTTCTTGCGGATGAACAGGTAATAAACGGAGCCTGCGAGAGGTGTCAAACAATTGTTAAAACCAAAGATTTGGAACAATGGTTTTTTAGAATCACCGACTATGCCGACAGACTTCTAGCGAATTTAGACAAGATCGACTGGCCGGAAAAAATAAAGCTAGCCCAGAGAAATTGGATAGGCCGCTCCCAGGGAGCCAAGATTAAGTTTAAGCTCAAGGATTCTCAAGGCGAGATTGAGGTTTTTACCACCAGGCCGGATACTTTGAACGCTGCTACTTTCTTGGTTCTATCTCCTGACTCGGAATTTGTCGCCAGACTGACAAAAGAAAAATACAAAGACGTAGTCGCCCGCTATATCAAAAGATATCGGAGTATTACAGACGATAACCACTCTCGCGCAAAAAGCGGGGTATTTACCGGTTCTTATGCCCTAAATCCGGAGACAAAGGGAGAAATTCCCATTTGGGTAGCTGATTATGTGGTAGCGACTTATGGCTCGGGCGCAATCATGGGCGTTCCTGCACACGATGAACGGGATTTAGAATTTGCCCAGAAACTGAAAATCAAAATCATAAAGAAGGAACCTAACCCCAAGCTTTGGCAGAAGATAGAAAAAGAAGGCTGGGGAGGGAGATTTACCAACTATCACCTGCGGGACTGGCTGATTTCAAGACAGCGCTATTGGGGACCTCCGATTCCCATGATTTATTGCCAAAACTGTGCCGCAAGGGGTGAGTCTTACTTTTCTCAAAATAGGCCAGGGATTCATCAAAATCAGTCTGATTGGGAGCCTTCAGGCTGGTATCCTGACGAGAATCTGCCGATTAAGCTTCCTTATCTTGAGGATTACAAACCTCAAGGAGAGGGAAAGGGTCCTTTAGCGAACCTTCCCGAGTTTTATGAGACGACTTGCCCTTCCTGCAAAGCTCAAGCCAAAAGGGAAACGGACGTCTCCGACACTTTCTTGGATTCTTCCTGGTATTTTTTGAGATACCCGTCAGTTGGTTCAAAGAGCGCCAGTAAGAGAGCTTTTGATCCGGAAATTACGAAAAAATGGCTGCCGGTGAGCCTCTATTTCGGCGGAGCGGAACACTCGGTCTTGCACCTCATGTACGCTCGCTTTATGAGTCTGGTTTTGTCTGATTTGGGCTATATTTCCTTCGCCGAGCCATTTCCCAAGTTCTTTGCCCACGGACTGATGATTAAAGACGGTGCCAAGATGAGTAAAAGCAGGGGAAACGTAGTCAACCCCGATACCTATATTGAGAAGTTCGGCACCGATTCCTTCAGGCTCTATTTAATGTTTATTGGGC
>JBMOLC010000040.1:0-31453 GCA_049324215.1 Patescibacteria group bacterium
AACAGTAGCCTTCGGCTTAGGAAGTTTTGTGTTGCCCTTTAGTCTCCCATTTTTCAAATATAACCCCGAACCAGTATCACTTCCAACCCCCGATCCATGGCGAGAAACTGGTTTTACGGGTACTTTGCAATATAGCTCCCAAACGGGGAAGTTCTATCTTCTTACCACTTCCTCAGAAGCCATCACTCTTGAGGTGCCAGCCAACGTCAATCTGGAAAACTCTGTCGGTAAAAGAATCTTTGCTGCAGGAAGGTACAACAAAACAACCAGGATTCTCATTGTCTCAGACACCAAAGACCTTGAAGTACTTCCAAAAAATCCGGTGCCGATCCCTACAACTTCAGCCTCACCCTCTCCAATATCCACCATTATTCCTTCCCCAGGGGCCAGCCCTTCGGCCTCTCCAGAACAATAATCGCCTTTCTAAAATGCCAGTATTCGTTTTATTTCCCCAGATTGCTTTTTCTTCTTTTTTTGCGGCGGAGGGTGGAGACGAAAGCCGCGTGATGAATTTACACAATAAGCCACCTAAACAAAATCAGGAACTGCCCTGATAATTTTCTTTACCAATCAATTGTACTTTCTTTTCTGAGATCATGGATGATGGATTACAATACTGCCTGCTTCAATTGCATCTGTAGCATTTGCATCATCACTTTCACCCATCTGGTTATCGTAAATTACTTCGTTCGTGCTCTTATTCCAAATCTTAATTCTAAATCTGTCAACTCCTCCCCCACCGCCTATCTGACCATCAACAGCAGTCAACATGAAGGCATAATCTCCATTTCCATTGATTGTACCTGATCCTTTATATTTTGCATTAGGACCTGCCACAACTAACCAATCATAACTAGTACTATGGAAGGTAAAGCTTGCTACCTTGAACTGAAACTCTGTCTGACCAGTAGGAAGATTTGCCCCCTTTTGATATTTAGATACAAACCCAAAGTTAGCTTTACCTGTTAAGGTTGTATTGGTTACATAGGCTCCCGCAGGAGAATCAATCCAACCACCTCCCGTAACAAAACCTCCTTCTGGGTCATAGATAACCACAAATTGAAATACAGATTCACCAGATGCTCCATCATCATCGGTCACAATAAGCTTAACTGTGTAGACGCCTGGTATTGTGTAAATATGGCTTCCGCTCGCACTTCCAGAGCCGTTGGTCTCTGTTACAGTTCCAGCTGAGGTACTTGAATCTCCCCAATCCCAGACTGCGGTATGAGTATCGGGTATGCCCACGTCGGTAAAGCTTGCGCTTGTAGTCAGGGATACATTTACTTGATTCGGGTCTGTCGGAGCGGTAATTGCTCCAACTACTGGCGCTACATTGACAATACTTACCACAGACTGAGCAGTGGCAGTAAGACCACCTTCGTCAGTCACTTGTACTGTAATTATCCTAGAACTCGGTCCATCAAGACCGGCGGCAGAGAAAATTACAGTTTGTCCTTGAGTTTCAAAACTTCCGTTATTATCCAAATCCCATGTATATGTTAAAGACCCATTTTCAGGATCACTCCCAGTTGCCGTCACCTGCACAGACCCGCCTTCATCCACCTGATATGGTCCACCCCCATCGACGTTTGGTGGACTGTTTGGAATCCTCGGTTGTATGGCGATACCCTGAGGAAGTTGTCCAACACCAATCGAAGATATTAATTGAAATGTTGAACTATCAAAGACCTCAACTTTATTTGTAATATAACGACTTGTATACACTTTTGAATCATCGGGGGTAACAGCAACACCCCAATAGTCAGTCGTTTCCCCTCTAAATCTTAAGTTTGACACCGTCTGAACTTGTTTCGTGACAGTATTATATACCGACAAGACTGTAGTACCAGAAATATATGCTTTTGTACCATTAGAGTTTAACGATATATATAACGACGAAGATTCCGGCACTGATATTTCACGGATCACAGTATTCGTCACATTATTTATTTCCCATAAACGACCACCATAAGTGCTTTCACCAACTACGTATGAAGTCTCTCCATTGGGGCTAACCGCCACCCCTCTTACACTCAGTCCAAGTGGAATGGGAATTGTAATAAGAAGTTGATTTATTAATGTATTCGAAGTAGTATCTATTGTAAAAAAATTAGCAAGTGGGTTATTCCTCGTATCTGTTTGGTCGGTAAAATAAACTCTCGAACCATCTGGGCTTACGGCGATTCCCCAGCCATTCGTACTTCCCGTATGAGTTGATATTGTAGCAATTTTCGATTTTGAGGCAACATCAATAACTTTAACCTCATCTCCATCAACAACATAAATACGCTGACTATCCGGCGAAAAAGCTAAGTTTCTTCCACCTATTGCGAGATTGCTTACACTATCGTTTCGGGTGTCGATAATTGATATGCTAGTATCATTCCCCGAAGCGATATATCTTCCGTCGGGACTTGCTGCCATACCACCCCACCCCCCTCCTATATGCGGAAGAGTACCGACTGGAATAATACTACTAACTTCGTTTGTATCACTATTGATTTTCGAGACTGTCCAATCACCTCTGTTCGCCACATAAACTGAAATTGTTTCAGAAGCTGCAATAACGTTTTCGGTTAAAATAGTAGCTAGAATTGGGTTAAGAAAGAGGAAGACAAGCAAAACAATAAAAAATATTTTTCTAATCACCATGGATCCATTGTAGAATACCTGTCTCTTTATTGCCAAACAGGAATTCCGCTATTGGTTTTTGATCTGATTTAACTTTTGAACTACCTCAACGTTGTTGGGACTGATAGTTAACGCCCTAGTCCACATCAATTCTGCATTTTCGTAATCACCCTTAAGAAAAAAAACATCGCCCATTTGGGAGTAAACCTTCCAAGAATTGGGTAATATGCTCGATAAGCGATATAGGTATCCTAGTGCTTTGTTATAATCTTTTCGACCTGCATAAATAGAGGCTAATTCTGTGTAAGCAGTAACAAAGTTTTTATTGGCTGCAATCTCAAAATACTTAATAGCGTTCTCATAATCCTTGTTATTCTTATAAAGTAGTCCAAGGTTAAAATAAGCGTTTGGCGGAAACGGGTTAAGAGTAATCGAGGTGTTAAACTCTCGAACGGCTTCCTCAGTGTTGCCCAAGGTTACATATTCGACTCCCAATTCAAGGTGGATTTTGTAATTAGAAGGATCATATTTTAAAATTTGCTTAAAAAAAGTTATCGGATTACCCCACATGAAGTTTCTTTTTATTGATAATAATGAGAGGAAGACCAGATATATTATAAGCAAAGATATTAACGCCTTTTTAAAAAAGCCATTTTCCAGAAAATTGAAAAGTTCCCCAAATAAAGACGCACAGGCGATAAAAAATCCTATTAAGCCTAAATAAAGCCATCTTAAACCAATAATAAAATTAAGAGGGATGAATATATTGCTGACAGGAATAAGAGAAATTAAGAACCACGTAAGGCCGAAAGAAATAATTCTTTTCTTTTTCCAGAACTTTATTATTGTGAACAAGAAAAGAGACAATATGACTGCAGAAATTAAAACGCGTGGGTCACTTATCGAATCGTCCAAAATGGTCTCTGTTCGATAGTGAAGATCTAAAGGGAAAATTAATGTCTCTACATACACATAAAATGCTTTCAGAAACATAACAGACCTTGAAAGAATGGAGCTTTTGTAAATATCTGCGTTACCCGAAACTGTTAGCCAATTCTTCGAATTTATCAGCTGTATAAATCCATAAGTAAAAGTTATTAGAAAGTAGGGGAGGGTGATAAATAAGAATCTCTTGGTTGAGATTTTGGATATTTTCTCTTCTAGAAAGCTGAAGAAAAAAAGTGACACCAATACGGGAAAGATTATTGCGGTTTCTTTTGATAATAAACCTCCAGTAAAAGAAATGATAGAAAATGCGTAAAATCTATTTTTTTTATTTTTCTCTTTACTGACATAAGACTTTTCCAAAAACCAAATAGATAATAACAGAGATAAGACTAGGAAAAGATCTCCTCTTCCCGAAATGTAAGAAACGGCCTCTGTCTGTATCGGGTGAATAATAAAAAACAAAGATGCTAAAAAACAAATAAATTTATTTGGGGTTAGTCTCTGTCCAATCTTGTAAACTAAGACCCCCGAAGTAATATGAATTAAGAGATTTATTAAATGAAAACCAAATGGGTTCAATCCCCAAAAATGATAGTCCAGCGAATAAGATATAAGAAGAAGTGGTCTATACCAACCAATTAACAAATTACTTCCGACAGGTCCCTTAATAGAAAAGAATTGCGAAAAATTCCAAGTCTTTATAAGAGGATTGTCAACAATGATAATGTAGTCATCCCATATAAAAGGGTTCCATAAACTATTAAGGTAAAGAACGAAACCAATACATATAATTAAAATTATGTACTTACGATCGGTGATTCTTCTAACAAATTCTCCCATTATGTGGAATTATATAGATTTTGAAGAAAAACTCTAAACTTAGCAAATAATAGCACGCTGGAAGTTAAGGTGTCATACCTAAAAGTAAAGTTATCAAAAAGGCTTTTGAAAAATATGCGAAAGGATCAGACCAATCTGCAAATTCTTATTAACTCCCTCTAAAAAGCTTCCAAAGGTAGGCTTCTACAAAGTTTGTAAATGGTTATCACTAGTACGGCGGTGGTTGCTAGCCACCAAAACCAAGCAAAGGGTGGGGTTAGAGAGTCTGTCCCTACAAAACGACTGTGGATACCGATCAAAATAAATGTCAAATAATTCAAGATGTGGAATTTTCTCCAGTGGACCCTCAACCAACTCGATGTCCGAAACTTTGCTGCAACAACTGCCAAGGTAACTAGCCAAAAAGAAACTCTACCCAACGTATAAAGTGGTTCTTGTCTATTGGAGCAGAGAACACAAAAGTCTGTAAAAACATAAAAGGGGTCGAAACCTTTACCCACCTTGAAATTAAAAAGCACAAAGAGAAAAGGATGAAGGATTATTAACGCATAGGCGACTGCCCCTTCGGTTACGTGGAATTTGAATACCCAGGCACCCAGTTTTTCTATCCATTTGTCCATAAAAGCCCCGAAAATTATCTGCCAAAAAAGTAGGGTGAAAGCCAAAAGGCCGGCTATTCTTTGGAGGACGTTAAGGGTAGCGTTTGCTTTTATGAAGGCAAGGCTTAGGGGTGTTACCTTAAAAACCGTTAGAGGAATAACTAGCAGAGAAACTGTCCAGATCAAAAAGAAGAGAACTTTTTTCATCTTGTGTGGTCGCGCCAGGGATCGAACCTGGGACCTTCGCAATGTGAATGCGACGCTCTAACCAGCTGAGCTACGCGACCCGGTTGAATAGATATTATAACATCTTGTCTTTTTTCACTTACAGTGAAGTTTGTTATCAAAACAACTGAAGAGAATTTTAAAATTATTGGTGAATTACAATGCTACCTGCTTCAATTGCATCTGTAGCATTTGCATCATCACTTTCACCCATCTGGTTATCGTAAATTACTTCGTTCGTGCTCTTATTCCAAATCTTAATTCTAAATCTGTCAACTCCTCCCCCACCGCCTATCTGACCATCAACAGCAGTCAACATGAAGGCATAATCTCCATTTCCATTGATTGTACCTGATCCTTTATATTTTGCATTAGGACCTGCCACAACTAACCAATCATAACTAGTACTATGGAAGGTAAAGCTTGCTACCTTGAACTGAAACTCTGTCTGGCCAGTAGGAACGTTTGCTCCATGTTGATATTTAGATATAAACCCAAAGTTGGCTCTACCTGTAAGCGAGGGGTCGGAAGCATAGGCTCCGATTGGTGAATCTATCCAGCCACCTCCCGTAACAAAGCCTCTATTAGGATCATAAACAACCACAAACTGGAACACGGATTCACCTGAACCTCCATCGTCGTCGACCACTGTAAGCCTAACTGTATAGACACCCGGTGCTGTGTATGCATGGTTCCCAGCTACACTTCCTGAGCCATTTATTTCTGTTACGGTTCCTATAGAGCTGGTCGTATCTCCCCAGTCCCAAACTGCGGTATGGGTATCTGGAGTGCTAGGATCAGTGAAGTTAGCGCTAGTATTGATAGACATGTTTACTTGATCAGGATCAACGGGGGCAGTAATTGCTCCAACTATGGGCGCTACATTAACCACATTAACTGTTGCCTGAGCAGAAGCAGTAAGACTACCTTCGTCGGTAACCTGTACCGCAATTGTTCGGGAACTTGGACCGTCAAGGCCGGCTGCCGAGAATGTTGCGGTTTGACCGGCTGTTTCAAAACTACCATTATTGTCCAAATCCCAAGCATAGCTAAGAGGTCCATTCTCCGGATCATTTCCTGCTGCAGTTACCTGCGTCGAACCGCCTTCGTTTACGTTGTACGGCCCCCCAGCGCTAACTGTTGGGGGTGTATTTAGAGATTCCCCAATTGCAAAAGGCGATAGCGTCGGGGATAAACCGGTTATTATGTTGTTCACCGTATCTACTGAAACTGTGATATTCTGCCAAGTCGTACCATCCCAATGAAAAAGCTTTAAATTCGATTCTTTCCCTTTTACGTCTGCATCGTTGTATGTAAAACTAACGGTGACCGGGCCTGTGTAGGTTGCAGTAGTAGTTAACTCATAATAAGTGCCTAAAAACCTGTACTGGGAAGGTGGCTGTCCACCTTGAGGGTTGGTGGTTGTAGTCACAGTCATGAATCCAGGCGTGGTCACTTCTGGAAAAGTAACCGCAATTCCGGCTAATGAAACAGTCACATTTTGCCCACTTGGTACGCTCACCGAAGTAGTCGATAAATCTATAACTTGTCCCGCAACAACTGCAATAGACAAAATTCCCATGTTTAAGTAATCTCCGGTTACCATATGTACACGATAATTTCCGGGAAGAAGAGGTATGCTAAACGTGCCATCTCCGTTAAGGTAGTAGAAAGGGTTGCCGGCAAAAGAACACGGATCTGTTTCCAATGGGCCGCAGATTTCAACAATTCCCCAGCTGGGTACTCCATTAATCTTGATATTTCCCTTAACCAAGCCAGTTGCTTCCGATACGTCGAAATTGAAATTACTAACTGTTTGTCCTTCTGTTATGGTCACTGTTTGGCTACCAAGGACAAAACTTGGTCCACCCTGCGGGTTAGTTGATGCAGTAACGGTGTAAGTATCAGGGGGGAGCGTAAATCCGGTATTAAAATCCACACCAACAATCTGCTTGTTAAAGCCGGTCGTATTGCCATGGAAATCAACCTTTACGTACTGGGTAAACTGTCCATACCAATATTCTGTCCCCCAAGTGACCGTGCCCGAGATCGAACCTAGATCACCTGAAAATTGAGCATGTGCCGGGTTTGAAAAAAGAAGGCTAATCAGAAACAGGAAGGTGATTAATGCTAAACTCTTGATTATTCTCAACAACATAACGTGTAAATTATTACTATTCCTTATTGCTCTATTTGTCAAGACTTATCAACATTGATTTCCTTAAATTTGTTTCCTCAAAAAATCAATTGATTCTGCCTTTAATATTATTTCACTGTTTCGTATTTTAGCTTTAAGGGTTGGTTTTTCATTATGGTGTTATAGACAAAACTGACCTGAGAACTTTGATCATATTTATAGGCTTGTCTAATTGCGATCTTGGCATTTTCGATATTGTTATCGCTATACTCAAGAATGGCTAAAAAGAGCCAGAGTCGTGAACTCTGAGGAAACTTCTGAAGAGCAGATTTTATAAAATTTATATTCTCCTCTGCTTCCCCATAAACAAGCGACAGGCCAGCTAAATTCTCATATACCAAATAGTAGTCTCCAAATTGCAAAGCCTTAAGATAAGACTCTTTTGCCTTTTGGTAGTCGCCCATGTCTAAAAATATTATTCCTAAATTTATATAATTAGTTACATAAGGATAAAGCTCAATTGATTTTTCAGCATAAATCTTCGCCTCTTGAAAATTGCCACTATCTATAAGCACTTTTGCAATTAGATTCTCTAAGGCAAAAGACTCCGGAGAAACTTTTATATCATGAGTTGCTAATGAAAATTCATTCCTCCAGTCAAAACTTCTAATAAATGTTCTAGTTGAAAACAAAAGTATGATTGCTATAAATACCACCAGTAGGCGCTCTCTTTTAATTTTTGAAGGAAGCATTTCCAAAAAAACTCCTATCATTCCAAGTAAGCCGACTATAGGAAAGTAGAACCATCTTTCAGCTACTGTCGCATCTAAAGGTATAATTTGCAGGTGGAGAAGTAGGCCTGAAATAAACCACACACAAAAGAATAAATAGGATTTAAAGTATTTCTCTTCTGATCTCTTAAATAGAATGTGGGCAAAAAAAACTAGCACTATTGTGATCAAAATAAGTATTGTGAGGGGAAGGAAAAACTGGTTAAAATTAACCTGTTTAATAACCCAATGATACGATGAAGCAAGGTTCAGTGGAAAAACAAATGTCTTCAAATAGAAAAAAATCATTGCGGGCATGTTTAGAATTCTCCCCATTAAATTGATGGATGTTATGGGGGCATTAAGGGGATTTGTTGAAATACCGACGGCATTTATTCGTAGCAACGAGTAAAGTATCACTCCCGATATTGAGAGACCAAGAACCGGCAAAAAATATTTCCTAATAAAAATAAAGGCGTACGTAATAGACATCAACAAAAAAAGGATTCCTGTTTCCTTAGAGAGTAAAGACAAGAACATTAATAAGCCCGCAAAACCCAATTGACCGAAAGATCTAAATCTTGAAAGAAGCACCATCGCTGTGATACCAAAAAAGAAAAATAAAACCTCTTGGGTTGAAGAGATATTAAAAACCGCTTCGCTGTTAATCGGATGAACTAGAAAGATGAGCGATATAAATAAAGAGGTGGAGGAACTAAAAAATCTCTTGTATAACAAAAAAAGAATACAGGTGTTGAGAATATGAAGAATAACCTGAACCAGATGAAAAAAGAAAGGGTTAGGACCAAAAAGGGTATAAATAAAAGAAAAAAGTGTATTTAGAAGGGGCTTATAATAAACTCCTCCTTGTTGAGCTCCATAGTTAAAAAACGTGCTTCCCCCAAAAAAGGTTGAAATATTTTTAATCGAATGGACGAAAATGTTGTCTACTATTTGCGAATTATCATCCCCGACAAAATTATTGAAAAGACCATTAAAAAAAACTATTGTTCCAAGAATGATAATAATAAAGATTGCCTTTTTTGAGGTCAGGTAGGCAGGAAGGTTCTTAATAGGCATAACACTACCGATTATTATACCAAGGTAAACCAAGAGATGTAGTTGACAAAAGTTTTCACAACGGCTAGAGTGAAGCGTAATGATTCATGTCCTGCCAGTAGGCGGGCGGGCATTACCTCTGAATGAATCAGAAAATTGAAGTTGGTCTCTCCTACGACGACGTTTTATTAGTACCTGGCTACTCCGAGGTAGACTCCCGCCAAGACGTAAACCTGACAACCTATTTAACTCCTCGACTTACCTTGAAACTCCCGCTTATTAGCGCCAATATGACGGATGTTACCGGAGTGGAAATGGCCGTAACTTTGGGCAAGCTGGGTGCTCTCGGTGTCCTTCCTCGCTTTATGTCTGCCGAAGATGAAGCCGATATGGTTGCCAAGGTTAAAAAGGAAGGAGTGATAGTCGCCGCCGCGGTGGGCTTAAGAAACGGAATGTTTGCAAGGGCAGAAAACCTGGTAAAGGCAGGGGCGGAAATTCTTTTTCTGGATGTTGCTCACGGTCACATGCGACAAGCCATCGAAGCCACGAGAAATTTAAGACAAAAGTTTGGGAAATTTGTGGACATCGTTTCCGGAAATGTTGCTACTTACGAGGGCGCGAGTGACCTTTTTAAGGCGGGAGCTGACTGCGTTAAGGTCGGAGTTGGGCCCGGCTCTATTTGCATTACCAGAATCGAAACAGGATTTGGTGTGCCCCAACTTACGGCAGTTATGGAGGGCGTAAAAGCCGCAAGGCGCCATAAAAAAACAATTATCGCGGACGGGGGTACCAAAAATTCCGGCGATGTGGTCAAGGCACTGGCAGCCGGCGCTGCCGCCGTCATGGCAGGCAGTCAGTTTGCCGGGACGGAGGAAGCGCCAGGACAAAAGGTAGAAATCAAGGGAAAAGTCTATAAGAAATATTACGCTTCTACGTCTTTCTTGGAAAAGAAAAACCACTTAAAGAAAAATGGAGAAGAGCTTCCTGAAAATTATGTCAAACACATCGAAGGGGTAGAAAGCGTGACCCCTTACAAGGGCGCGGTAAAGGAAGTAATCGAACGGATGGCGGCCAATATCCGTTCTGGCTTTTCTTACTGCGGCGCTCACAATATCCAAGAACTTTGGGAAAAGGCGAGGTTTATTAGAATCACGCCCCAAGGTCTAAAAGAAAGTGGTGCCCACGATGTTTTCGTCAAAGAAGACGGCTGGCACAAAAAATAAAAACTTCATATAATAAACTTATGTTGTTAAAGCGTCTCGGCGCGTTTTTTTTGGACATAATCGAGGTCATCGTCTTTGCGGTTGCCATTTTCCTTTTTGTTTACCTTCTAATTTTACAACCCCACAAAATTAAAGGGGCCTCGATGGACCCCAACTTTCCGGACGGAGAATACCTCTTGACCGACAAAGTCTCATATCGCTTTGGCGAACCCAAAAGAGGCGACGTGATTGTTTTTAAAGCCCCCACCAACGACGGAGAAGAATTTATAAAAAGGATAATTGGGCTACCGTCAGAAACGGTCAAACTCGAAAACAGCAAAATCTACATCAACGGGAAGGCTCTGGAGGAGCCTTACATTAAATCCGGGGTTTTTACCTCTGGAGGCAGTTTTTTGGCCGAGGGCAAGAGCGTAACCGTTCCGGAAGATGAATACCTGGTTCTGGGGGATAACCGTCCCCATTCGTCGGACTCCCGGGCCTGGGGTTTTGTCCCCAAAAAGAAAATAACTGGTCGGGCTTGGCTTATCTATTGGCCCCCCAAAAAGGCCGGCCTAGTTGCCAAAGCCAAATATAACCTCTAATTTATGCAGTGACGGCCTTATATACTTTCTGGAGTCTATCTTCGGTCTCTTCTAAGCCGCCTTTAAAAATCAGGGTAACTCGCGTTTCGCGTCTGGAGCGCACCAGCTTGACCTGGGTCTTACGGGTGTCGTCGTTGATGCCGACATTTAAGGTGTCCTCCATTTCTTTCTGCATGCGATCAAGCTCCTCGGATACGACCCTGAGAAGATCTTTCCTCACTCCTCTTTTATCCATCGGCTGCTTGCTCTTGGCCTTCATTCTTCGGGCCAGCTCCTCAGCCCTTCTCACCGAACCGCTTTCTCTCAGGATTATTTTGTAGGCTTCGACCATCAGGGACTGGTCGTCAATCGCTGCCAGCGCCCGGGCGTGCCCCTCGGAAATAAGCCCCGATAAAAGTCCATCTTTGAGGGCGTCCGGTAAAGAAAGGAGGCGGATTGAATTTGAGACGTAGGCCACGGATTTACCAATTCTGACCGCAATCTCGCTGGTCGTTAAACCAAACTCATTCATTAAGCGTTCAAAGCCCTTGGCCCTATCAAGTGGATTTAGGTCAACCCTTTGCACATTCTCTACAAGGGCCATCTCGAGCATCCCTTTGGGAGAGGTTTCTCTAATAATTGCGGGGATATGCGTCATGCCGGCAAGTTTTGCCGCCCTCCAGCGACGCTCTCCAGCGATTATCTGGAAACCCGCAGGCGTCTTGGCAATAACCAAAGGCTCAAGTACCCCGTGTTCTCTGATTGAGTCCACTAGGTCGACCAAGCTCTCGGGGGTGATTGCACCCCGCGGTTGAAGGGGGTTGGGTTGGAGCTCGTTGATCGCAATTTGGACAACTTCTTCTGCCATCTTATTTGGAAACCACTGAAACGTATTTCTTGCCTAATTTCTGGCCAAATTTAACTAATCCGCCAGTAGCGGCATACAGCGTGTGGTCGCGGCCGATTTTCACACCATTTCCGCCTTTAATCTTGGTTCCCCGCTGGCGAACCAAAATCATCCCAGCTGAAACTTTTGCCCCTGCTGAGACTTTGACACCCAACCTTTTTCCTGAAGGTCTGACGTGTTGGGCTGTTTTTCCGCCTGCTTTTTTCTTTGCCATAACGCTAAGGCACTATAGATTATATTTTCACAGCTGTCAAGAGATTAGAAGGTTATAGTCTGATATCCTTTTATTTACTTGAGGGAAATTTTCTCGACCAGAAGCCTGCTAAAGTAAGGTCTAAAACCCTTCTTCTTTCGATATCTTGACTTGGCTTTGTACCTCACTACGTCTATCTTTTCCCCTTTTTCCTCTTGCCTAATAACTTTCAAGCCGATGGCTACGTCCGCAAGTTTTGGTTTACCAATTTTTATTTTGTCGCCATCAACGGCTAATAAAACTTCGGGTTCTAATTTCTTGGAGTTCAACTTTTCTACCAAAAATTCCTCTTTTTCGGAAACCTTGTATTGGCGACCATTGATCCTAACGACTGCGTATTTCATGACGGAGCTATTCTAACTTTTTCGGGCACCGATTGCAATTGCCAGACCAATGAAAGTTGCCAGTAAGGAAGAGCCCCCTGTCGAAACTAAAGGAAAGGGGACTCCGCTAATGGGGGCAAGTCCCAAGTTCATACCAACGTGGACAAATATTTGCACCAGAAGGGTTAGGCTAAATCCGGAAAGATAAGCTCTAGCAGCGGGGGAAGTTGCTTTCTCCATAAAAGACGTGAGCCTGAAAAGAAGAAAAAAACTCATCAAGAGTAAAAGTCCGGCTCCCACAAATCCCAACTCTTCCGCAATTGAGGCAAAAATAAAGTCGGTATGTCTTTCCGGTAAAAATGCTAGTTGTGTTTGCACCCCTCTCCCCAATCCCCTACCCAAAAGTTTTCCGCTCCCGACCGAAATCATCGACTGGATTGCATTGTAGCCAGCGCCATACGGGTCCTTGCTCGGATTTAAAAATGAAAGAATCCTTGTCTTCTGGTAAGGCGCTAGAATCTGCCAGATAAGGGGCAGAAGTACGGCCCCCACCAGTACTCCGTACAAAAAAAGCTTTTTTCTGATGTTAACCGCAAGCAGAACGCCGATAAATCCTACTAGGGTAAGAACCGCAACCCCCAAAGAAGGCTGAATAAGGATCAGAATAAAGGGAATGGTTAGAAGTCCGATGGCATTAAAAAACCTTTTGAGGGTAATTTCTTTGGCGGTTAAATACCAGGCAAAGAAAACCAGTAAAAAGGGTCTGACTATCTCTGCCGGTTGGATGGTCAGGGCACCCAAAGGAATCCATCTGATGGCACCTCTTGTTACCTGCCCGATAAGAAGAGGAATAATAAGAAAAATTATGCTCCCGATATAGAAAAACTTGGAAAAAAGAGAAATGACTTCAAAATCGGTTTGAATTAGAAAGAAAAAAACGACTATTGCCAAGAAAAGATACAAAAAATAAACAGGAAATAATGAGGGTGCAATCGAGCGCAGTGTAATTATCCCCAGAAGAACTAAAAATGCCATTCCAAAAACCAAGGGTAAGTCAAAGGCAGGGGGTCTGTAGAGTTTTTGCATCTAAGAAGGAGCTACCTTAAACTCCCCAAGAGAAATTTTTTCAGCCACGGTTTTTGCTTTAACTCGAGAAAGAAGTTTTTTGTCGGAAGGTAGCCAGGGAGAAGAAACAGAAATCTTCTGACTAAGCGTCATCCCCAATTTTCTTCTTTCCTCCTGGATTTGTCTAATTAATTCCCGGACCCTGGCTTCTTCTTCTAGTTTAGGTGTAATTTTAAAATCAAATTCTTCCTTTTTGCCTCCCCAGACAACTTTCTTAACGTTTATTTCGTCCTGCAAAAGCTCTTCAATTCCGGACGAAAGTTTTTCTTCCTTGGTGGTAAAGGCGGCAAGGGGGGTTCTTACCGGAACTTTCTTTTCTTTCCTTATGGCATGGGCCCTCTCAACTATTCTTCTAACAGCCTCTATATCACTTTTTAGTTTTTCGTCTACTTCCCCCGCCTTCGGCCAGTCGCTTAAATGAACAGACTCTTCTTTGGTTAGGTTCGTGTAAATGATTTCAGCTAAGAAGGGTGTAAAGGGAGCCAGCAACTTGCAAAGAGTAGATAGCACATGGTTCATGGTTTCATAAAAAGCACTTTTGTCCTTCTCGCTTTCGGCTGCAGGGCCAACCCTGTCTCGGGAGCGCCGGATATACCAGAGGGATAAATCGTCAACAAATGTTTCAATTTCGCTGCTGGCATTATATGCGTCGTAATCCTTCAAAGATTCCTCTACGCTTTTTATTGTTTGGTTGAGCCTACTGACTATCCACTTATCAAGGATGTCTAAAGAGTTCTTAGTATTTCTCCCCGGTTTCCAACCGTCAATATTGGCATAGGAAACAAAAAAGTTATAGACATTCCAGAGTTTGAGGTGAAACCTTCTTCTGGTTTCGTCTGCGAGGTGATATCCAAAAAGCAGGTTTTCGGAGGGGTTTTGCCGGGCGTACATCCAGCGCATGACGTCAACCCCGATTTTGTCCGCTCCCTCGTTAAACTCGATGGCATTCCCCCAGGACTTGTGCATGGGCCTACCGTCCTCACCCAGGAGTGTTGCAAACCCGAGTACCGTCTTAAAAGGTTCTCTATTCTCAAGAACTGTACTCATGGCGAGAAGGGAATAAAACCAGTTTTTGAATTGCCCCGGGAAACTCTCGGTAATAAAATCTGCCGGATACCACTTCTCAAATTCGGCCCGATCGGTTAAGTATAAGGGCGCGCTTTTGTTGTCCGAAGAAATCGTTGAAAAAGAAACTATGCCCGCATCTAGCCAGGGATTGCCCACATCGGGAATTCTCTTCATAACCTGCCCACACTTAGAACATTTGATTTTAATCTCATCAATCCAGGGTCGATGGGGAGAGTTTCCCTCAAACTTCTCCCAACCCTGCCTGCCGGCAGGCAGGCTCAAAGCTTTTTCTTTGAGTTCTTCTTTTCCGCCGATTACCTCAAAGTGTCCGCACTCTTTACATTCCCAAATAGGAAGAGCTAGTCCCCAGTACCTTTTCTTTGAGATTAACCAGTCGTGCATGTTGGCAAGCCAATCAAGTTCACGCTTTAAGCCAAACTTGGGGATCCAGTTAATCTTCCTGGCTACCTTCTTAAGAGGTTCCCTTAAAGGGTCCATGGCGATGTACCACTCGTCGACCACCCTCCAAACAAGTTCTGTTTTACAACGCCAACAAGCCGGATAGCGGTGGGTATAGGGGGTTATGTCGAAAAAATATTTTCCACCGTCTTTATTTTTCAAAAAATTAACGATAATCTCGGGATGTTCTTTGGCATTTTTGCCCGAAAATTCACCCAAATCCGAAATATAAGTCGCTTCCTCGTCAATGAGTTCAATTACGGGTAAGTTTAGTTTTTTACCTAACTGAAAGTCTTCGGTTCCTGCTCCCGGGGCAACGTGCACTAGGCCCGTCCCCTCCTCTTCTGAAACCGGTAAAATCTTCTCATCTGTGGCAACCACTACGTGTTCGTATTTACCAAGAGAACTTTTAACCCTGGGAAGAAAATCAAAGGCAGATGTATATTTAAGTCCTACCAATTCTTCACCCTTAATCTTCTTTTCGATTTTGAGATTCAGTCTTTTGGCTGCATACTCATTTAAGTAATAAATATTCCCTTTAACCTCACCCCTAGCGGCAACATAATCTCTGTCGGCGGCAATTGCCACGGCAACGTTCCCGGGAAGGGTCCAGGGGGTGGTAGTCCAAACCAGAAGATATGCGTTTTTCCTGCCAACAATTGGGTACTCAACATAAACAGAATCGTGGGTTGCCTCTTTATAGTCCTCGGTCAGCATCTCGTGCTGGGAAATGGCTGTACCGCAGCGGGGACACCAGGGGACTGAGTCGCGTCCTTTATAAATAAGTCCCTTTTCGTGGCATTTTTTGAGAAAGTGCCAAATCATGTAGTTATTTTCATCCGATAAGGTGTAATAAGAATTATCCCAATCCATGAAGTAACCTAGCCTTTTTGATTGTTCGGTTTGAATGGAAGCATACTTCTTGACTCTTTCCTTACAAAGTTCAACAAACTTGGCAATCGAAGCTTTTTTGTCCCCGGGAACAAGGTTCTCGATGTCTTTTTTACTCTTTAAACCAAGTTCTTTTTCAACTTCAACCTCAACCCAAAGACCCTGACAGTCAAAACCGTTTTGAAATCTCTGTTGGTAGCCTTGCAGGTTATAAAATCTCTGCCACAAGTCTTTATAGGTTCTTCCCCAGGCATGGTGTACTCCCATGGGATTATTTGCAGTAATCGGGCCATCAAGAAAAGAAAAGTATTTGGAAGAGTTTCTATTTTTCTGAAGATATTTTTTAACAAGACCGCTCTCGTACCAAGAAGAAAGAAGTCCTTTTTCTAAAGAAGGAAAATCGGGTTTGGGGTCAACAGAATCAAAAAAAGGCTTTTTAGCCATCCTGAGGTTAATTCTACTATAGATTCATAACCTTTTGTAACATAAGCTCGAAATCTTTATAAGGACTTCTAATAAGTTTAGGTCTATACTTATTAAGATCTCTAATGAAATCCAAAATTTCTCCCAGAGTGCAAATTCTAGGCACATTATTAGGCAACCTTAGATTTCTAATTTCATCCCAAATATATTCTGGGTGTGAAGTACAGACAATTGGTAATAAGTATTTATATCGACGAGGTAAGGTGAGGTCTTTACTGTTCTTGGTTATATGTTTACCAATTTCATCTATCTCTTTTAACCACCCTTTACATTGCTGCCACCGTCCGTAATATTCCTGGCCACTCCCTTCGATATATTTTTCATTAAGATAATAAGCTTTACAACTTATTGCAAAAAGGAACTCATCCTTTCCAACACAAACGTCGATATCAGTCTCCTTCTTACTTCCATCGGTGTGTAACTTCTTCCCAATCTTCCAAATTTGCTCAACTCCCGGAAGCCCTATTAATCTATTGTTTACCCCAATTTGAAAATCATCGCCTTTTAATTTACCGAAACTTCCACCTTTTTTTATTGGCCTCCATAGATTTTTCAAGAAGTTAACCGTTGTATTAAATGCCAGAAATACGACATCTTGTGTCTCAATGTTCAGCAAATAAGACACTGGACTTAGTGTTCTGAGATTAATCTTTCCAGCATCGTTTTCGTTAAGAGAAATAAAGTCAAATATGTCTACACCTTTCTTTTCCCACCATTTACTAGTAAGCGATTCAAGTATAATTATTGGTCCGTTAGTATCCCCAAAATCTTTCCACGATTGGTTTAATAAATTTGTATAAGTCTGGGGCGCATATGCAGAAATATATTTAAGAAATCTTTCCTTTGTCGTAAAGTCGTAACCGAGACCATATGGATATACATTTTCATCGTTTTGTTGAAGTGTTCTGAAGGAACATAAAATGAATGCAATAATATCTTCTATGTGAACTTCATTATTAAACTTGGACTGTAACTCGCTACGAAGCAGGAAAAGGGATCCATAAACAGGGATTGCATCAATCCAGAAAGTTAAATGGGGAATGCTTTTTAAGTTCTCAACTTTCCTCCAGTTAATCTGAACTAACGGTATCCCAATTAAAGAATTCCGCAGCGGAATTAAAGGACTGTATCCTCCAAGTTCTGAAAGAAAGTTCCTTTTTGTTTCTTTAATACTCCTGTCATCAAATTCATGGCTAGCTTTTTTTAAATATTCCGAGGGAATTGCTCGAATGAACATACGTTTCGTGAAATCAACCTTGAGGTGGGCACCCTTCTCGACAAGGCGTAACTGCTTCTGCCCTTCAAAAAGAAGGTTTACCGCTTCCTCAAACGCAAAAACATTCTTTATGATCTCTGGCTTCTTTATAAAACCCAATAACGTCCCCGGCTCATGCGTATATTCCTCTGGCGTAAACGAATATTTATGATTGGAAACCGCAGAATATTTCATGGCAGCAAGTATAGCTAGAACAAATTTCTGTTGGGCATCTCCGATAAAATGGCTATGGACGGGGAGCAATGGAAATGGAGGAATTATGTGGTGTAAAGCTATAAGTAATCCGAAGTGATTAAATTGTGATGCTATTAACTTCAATTCTCCCTCCACCACATCCTGGAATCTGTTGACAATATCGGACGCAAACCCTCCGGTTATTGGGAACGTTGTATCTATTTTCCTAACAGACCGTCTAAACTTCTTTCCAATCCTGGTATGAATTTCCTCCATCGCCATGGGATAAACATCGTTGGCTATCCGAAAAACATGCATGAAAAGAAAGTAGAAAAATACTACTCTAGACCAAAGTCTTTCTTCAGTCCCGCTTCTCTCGTCAGAGATTCATAAAGATCTTGAACTTTATCGGTAGAAACAACATGAATATGAGGGGTAAGTTCATGGAATGTACCGGAAAGTAATTCTTGAACCTTTGGCATACTTCCTTTGTCAACGATAATAAAAGGTTCGCTATTCCAAAGATCGAAGGCGTGTTTTAATTTCGCCAGTGCCTGATGAGGATTCCCTCCAATTTGCACCTCAAAAGCTTTCGAGGGAACACCCCTTACAACCTTTCTCCAGGTGACATCTAACCTCTCCCCGTCAATTGGATATTCCTTCTCGCTCATCAATTTTTCCATTTGTCCGATTTCTGCCAGTTTGTCTTTTATCTGATCGTGCAAAGATTGTCCGGTCTTTTCGGCTGGTTTTTCCTTGACTAAATCGGGGCTTTCCAGTCGGAGATTAAATTTATCTGAGACTCGACTAATCAGTTCAGTTATAACCTCTTGCCGGGCTGTCGTATTAACGCCAGCCTGCAGGCTAAGGGGTAGGTCAACAACAGAAACTGCTTCTGAATGCCACTTTTCTGGAGGCAAAACCCCTAAAATTTGAAAATCGAAACGGTAAGGGTAAATTACCCTTTTCTCTCGAATTTCGTCAGGCCATAGGGGCCTGTCCTGTTTAAACTTTGACTCGAGTTTTCCGACACCTATAACCCCTTTTGAAGGAGACTTTGCATAAAAAAGAAGAAGGTCTCCCTTCTGAAGTTTTTGCCATCGTTTTACCAACCCTCACTCGCGAACCCCCCAAACGTTTCCACTATTAAAAGCCGTCTCCCAATTTTCTTCGTTACCCGTAAGAATCCAAAGCTTCATTTGCCCTATTTTAGCACCAAATATTTACTTATGGGCAAAACGGAAGGTCCCCGTGCGGCCGCGTTCGGTGGTTACTTCTATTTCGTATGATTCTCCTTTGGAGAGTACTTTTACCACTTCGGGCTTTTCAGTAGGCACGACAACTCTTTCTTCTCCCCTCGTCCCAAGATCATAATCAATACCTGATTTAGAGCGATAGATAATGGTGAAGGAGTCATCGGGGCTACACTCAAACAGATAAACCTCTCTCCCTCCTTTAGAAACATCAGTGAAAGAGCCGGGCGCCTCACCCGAATTTAACTGGCGCAATCTCACCCATTCTTCCCGGCCTTGAAGTCTAAATTCTACTTCGCACGGAGCCATAATGGCGCTATTTTAGCATCTCCAGAGCTTGTTTGGCTTTCTCGAGGTTTTTGTTGTAGAGAACGGCTTTTTCGAATTCCACCTTGGCTTTTTCTTTTTCTCCTTGGGTTAGAAGAATTTCTCCCCGAATGATGTAAAGCTCCGAAAAAGCCCGATTGCCTCCGTTTAAAAGTCTATCGGTTATTTCAAAGACTCTTTGGTAATTTTTTAGTTTCTGATAAGCAAGTATGGGTTCGATTTGGTACCAAAGCATTCTTCTCGGGAGTCTTGCCTCTACCTCTGCAAAAGCTTGAACCGATTTTTGGTAGTCTCCGAGATGGTAGGCTGCGGTTGAGATATTAAACTCTGGATAAACATTCTCCCCATCCAACTGTTTTTCCTTTTCGGCTCGCGCCAGAGCGTTTTTCCAGGAGAGGCTTTCGTCCCACTCCTCTCCCACAATTGCCACTACTTTTTCTTCCATCGCGGGGGTATAAACAATGATGTAAGCGTAGTTAAAAGGCTGCCACAGGGATAAAAAATCAAAATAGGAAATTCTTTTATCCGGTCCGTGGTAGGAATCGTCCTGAATTATGACTCTTTTTTCTTCATCAAAACCCCTGACTATTCTAAAGTGGCCAATATCTTCCCCGACCCTGAGCCAGGTTTTGACAACGACTGGAATTCCGTTGGCGGTAAAGCGCTTAAGAAGCTCAATATCGCCGTTGACTCGGCTTAAGGCTTGATATCCGTACTTCTGGGCCCAGTCGGCAAATTCGGAGGTAAAAATGGTTTTGTCGTCATCGTCTCCCGTGGGATTTTGGTAAGGTCGCATCGCATCTGCCAGCTCCTTCTGGGAAACGTTTGTGCCGTACCAAGAAAGAATCATGGAAAGGGTGGCCGGGCCACAATTATTAAACGTCTGATAAACGTGGCGGGGACTATTAAGAAGGGCATAAGAAGAATTTTGACTGATTTCCTCCCTTGAATTTTGGCTAAACTTTGTTTCAAGAGGCGGCTGGGGGCGAGAGAAATAAAGAAAAACAGTAGCTCCAGCAAGAATGATGAGGGCCAGACCCAGAAGGAGAACTTTTTTCTTATCCACTCTGGCGTATTTTAGCACCTAACGAGCGTTCCATCGATTAAAAAGTTTCCGGAGTTCTATCTTGGCTTCTTGCAAGATCTTTTTCCTTTGGGGTTTTAGATTTTTTCCGGCCCGGTTGATGTAAAAATTGAGCATGCTCATGGCTGAAGCAAAAGGGCCGGCTTTACGCCTGATGCTATCCTCGACAGAACGCTTCAGAGACGCGGCAATCCTCTTGGGATCGTCCCAGGTAAAGACCCCTTCTTCCAAATCAAGGGCAAAGGAAGTCTCGGTTACTCTTCTCGACCACTTTTTCTCTCCCATCTCCAAAAGTCTAGTGCCTGCGGAGGAAGGCGGGAATTTCGAATTTTTCTCCAAAAATATCTTCTTGCGGCCCTTCCTCCTCTGGAGGCTCCAGTCTCTCCGGCTCTTCCTCCTCTTTTTCCTTTTTTGGTGGCTCGCTAATTACACCTTGAATTGTGGGAGCTGCTGTCTTGGCGATACCTGCAAGCCTGGCCCTGGTCTCGTCAAAGCCCGTGGCAATGACCGTTATTCTTACCTGGTCGACGAGGTCGTCTTTGATGACGGCACCAAAAATGATGTTTGCGTCGGGATCTGCCGAAGAGGAAATAATTCGGGCTGCTTCATCAACCTCAAACATCGTTAGGTCGCTTCCTCCCGCAATGTTGAAAAGAACCCCTCTTGCTCCTTCGATTGAAAGGTCAAGTAAGGGTGAAGAAACTGCTGCACGGGCAGCCATTTGGGCCCGATTCTCTCCCACACCGGTTCCTATCCCTAGAAGTGCGGTTCCCGCATCCTGCATAATGGCTTTGACGTCGGCAAAGTCAACGTTAACCAGTCCTGCGGTCGTAATGATGTCTGCAATTCCTCCAACCGCTTGCCCGAGGACGGCGTCAACGACCCTAAAGGCTTCGAGTAAGGTCATTTTCCTATCGATTACATCCATTAAGCGTTGGTTGGGAATAACAATTAGGGTGTCTACCTCTTGTCTGAGATTTTCGATGCCATCGTCGGCAATAACTGCCCTTCTTGTTCCTTCAAAAGCAAAGGGTTTGGTGACAATGGCAACCGTTAGGGCTCCAGCTTCCTTGGCGAGTTTCGCAATTACCGGCGAGGCTCCGGTTCCTGTTCCACCCCCCATACCTGCTGTCAAAAATACCATGTCGCTATCTATAAGAAGCTCTTTTATTTTCTCGGTCGATTCCTCGGCCGCCTGAATTCCCAGGTCCGGATTTCCTCCGACCCCGAGTCCTTTGGTTATCTTTTCTCCGATCTGAAGCTTGGTGGGGGCTTTATTGGCCAGAAGTACTTGGGCGTCGGTATTGATGGCGATAAACTCCACGCCGTTGATATTGTCTCCCTCGATCATCGAGGAAATTGCATTTCCTCCACCCCCGCCGATACCAATAACTTTTATTTTGGCAATTCTGGCAGAGTCAGGTTTAACTAGCGCCATAACTTATTTGTAGAGGGATTTTAACGCGCCCTAACAATTAACGCAAGTCCCCCTCTTTTAGGGCAGGAGGTTTTTAAGGGTCTCTATTATTTTTCCAATCGTTCCCGAGGCAGGAAGTTTGATATTTCTGAGTGCTCCTTCTTGGGGAAGATTGATGCTGGCTCCATAAAGAATTAGCCCGACGGGGGTGGCAAAGGCAGGTACGATGATATCGTCGATTAAGCCGCCTATCCCCCGGGGTTTCCCGATTCTGACCGGTAAGGAAATCATTCTCTTTGCGGAGTCGACTGCCCCCACCGTCTCGGCTCCTCCGCCGGTGATAATTACTCCGGAAGGGACCCGATTGGCAATCCCTTCTTTTTCCAGTTCAATCCTGACCATGGTAAAAATTTCATTTAAGCGGGGTCTAACTATCCCCTCGACCAAAGTCTTTTTAGATACCCTTTTATTGTCCGTCGCCCCCATGTCGGCGATGTCCATGAGGTCGCTTTCCTCTTCCTTCTTCTTGGTTGCCGAGAGAGCCATTTTTATCTGTTCGGCCGACTCCAAAGATACCCTCAAGCCAATGGCCAGGTCGTTGGTCACGTTTCTAGCGCCGATGGGGATGACACCGGAGTAAGCTAGGCCCCCTTCGATAAAGGCCGTAATGGCCGTCGTCCCACCACCGATATCGACAACGACACAACCCAATTCTTTCTCGGTTGAGGATAAGACCGCATTGGCAGAAGCCAAACCGTTAAAAACCAAGTCTTCGATGGCCACACCGACTTCGTTCAGGGCTTTACCTAAGTTTTTGATTGCCGCTCCCGCCGCCGTAATGATGTGGGTTTCAACTTCGAGTCTGACTCCGCTCATTCCCACGGGGTCTTTAACGCCGGCTTCACCGTCGACGATAAATTCTCTGGGAATAACATGGATTACTTCTCGAGATTGGGGAAGAGAAATGGCGCTGGCCGCCTCAATCACCCTTTCAACGTCATCGGGGATAATCTCACCGTCGGGGTCGGAGACAGCCACCACGCCGTGCGAATTTTGCGAATGGATGTGGGCTCCCCCGACGCCAACGAAGGCGCGGTCAATATTGTAGCCCGCCATTCTCTCCGCCGCCTCAACCGAGGCAATGGTGGCCTCAACCGCCTCCTCGATGTCCACGATCTGCCCCTTTCTGATGCCTTTTGCAGGAACCGAAGAGACGCCAACGATATTCACGCTGGTCTCAAAAGTGGTGGGGTCGACACTAACCTGGGATACGAGGGTCGCAATTTTTGAGGAACCGAGCTCGACTGCCGCAATGATTCTGGTTTTGGCCATAAATATTTATCTTAAGACCGGATTTTTAAAGCGCAAATCGATTTCGCTGACGCTTGCGCCATTTACTATTCTAGTGTCTTTAGATTTGTCGTTCAACCTCCCAATGATTAGCCTTAATGCACCCAAAAGAATTTCCCTGTCTCCCGCAAGCGGAAATATTACACGTCTCCCCTCGAGAGAATCAACTACCAGTAAGCTGTCTTTTATCTTTCCTTCCCTGAGTTGATACTGCAGGAAGAGATCATAGACAAGGTTGAGGCCGAAAAAGATTTTGTCACTGACCCTTTCTCCAACCCCGGGAATTTTCTCGTCTATCTCCAGAAACGGCAAAGACGAATCTTTTTCAATTTTGAGGACCGTCCCTTCTTGACCAACCAGTCCGAAAACTGCGGTGTCTTTCTCTTTAACCGCAAACTTGGGCTTTTTCTCAAGAATGTCGACCTTGAGAATGGCGGGGATCTTAAACTGCAGAGAAAAATCAGTCACCGAGGTTTCAGCTCCTAAAACCTCGGTGACTTGTTTTTTGGCCTCTTTTAGATTTTTGCCTTCAAACCCTCTGAGCTTCCCCTCTAAAGAATTCGAACACGGCCCGAATTGGCTTTTACAGGCGATGCTCGTCACCCGAATAAGACAAGGGAGATAAATAACTAAAAAGACAACTAAGGCTATAAATAGCAGAGGCAAAACAAACTTTAAATACTTCACGTCAGATACTCCCGGCAAAGATTAACCAACTTTTTGGCTGCCCCCAGGTCCGGGCTAGCCACACCTTGCACCCCTTTAACCATTTCGGCCCAATTTTCGATTAAGCCGGCAGTTTCGGCAAGAAGCTTCTCGGAATTCAAAGCTTGCTGGGGTAAAACCTTGGCAATTCCTGACTCCGCCGCGAAAGTAGCGTTCTTAGTCTGCTCATCAAGGTAGCTAAAAGGCAGGGGAATAAGAAGAGCCGGCCGTTTGACTACCAAGACCTCACTCACCGTATTTGCCCCGGCTCTAGCAATGACAATGTCTGCCTTCGCATATGTTTCCGCCATCTGGTCCGGGTCGATATTGGCAAAGACCTTGTAGTTAGGCTTAAGCTTTTGAGGCAGTTTTTCTTCTCTTTGTCTAAATTTCTCAAAGTCCAGCTCTCCGGTCAAATGAATTACTCGATACCTAGCTAGGAGTTTCTCCAGTATTTCATTAATGAGGTTATTGATGGTTAAAGAACCTCGGGAGCCACCGCTAATTAAAATCGTCGGCGGATTGCCGAGCTCACTTTTGGCTTTGACTCGTACGATAGGAGCGAGAATAGGATTCCCGACGACCACGCATTTATCTTTTGGGAAATACTTGAGGCTACTTTCTCGAGCTAAGGCAATTTTGCGAGCGAAGAAGGCAGAGAGCCGATTGGCGCGTCCCGCTGCTGCGGTCTGCTCGTGGAGAATGACGGGAATTCCTAAAATTGCCCCCACCAAAACCACGGGGAAGGCGGCAAAGCCCCCGAAAGAGACTACCAGCTTGGGCTTGATCTTAACTAGAAGATAGAAAGCGTGCAAGATTCCAACGGGGATTTTTAAAAAAGAAGGAATCGCGTAAGGGGTAAAGCGTCGCTGAATTCTGCCGGTAAAAACCGGGTAAAATACCACTCCTTCTTTTGGCAGAAATTTTGATTCCAGCGTATCAACATTTTTTCCTTCGACTGCTCTTTGGGCTCCCAACCAAAAGAGGGCGAGCTTTGGATACTTCTTTTTAAATTCCTGGATAAAAGCTAGGGCCGTGGTCCCGGCGTGCCCACCCGTCAAGACAATGTTACTTTTTTTCATGGACTCCCCTTGAGATACTTAAAAGTATACCGCAAGCAACTAGAACCATGGTCAGGGCACTGCCTCCGTAAGAAAAAAATGGCAAAGGGACACCCGTTAAGGGCACGAGGGCGACCATGGAGGCGATGTTGAGAAAAGTCTGACCCCCGATCCAGGTAGCAATGCCAATAGTTAGAACCTGCGCGAATCTATCCGAGACCGAGAAAGCAATTTTGAGGGCGCGGAGGATAAAAAAGACGAAAAGACAGATCAATAAAAATGCTCCGATAAAACCTATTTCTTCGGCGATAATGGCAAAGATGGAATCGGTAGCTGCCTCCGGCAAAAAAAGAAATTTCTGACGCGACTGGCCTAGCCCGACACCAAAAAGCCCCCCCGAACCCAAAGCCAGAAGAATTTGCCGGAGATGGTAATCGCGGCCCAAGGGATCCTCCTGCTGGGCCAAAAAGGTCAGCAGTCGATTTCGTCTGTAATCCGAGGTCACAATCGCCAGAAAGCCGATGCCTATTCCCACCAGTCCACCCATCAGGATGTAGACAAGGTTTAGTCCGGAAACAAAAATCTGCGCAAACCCGATGGCCAAAATCACCAGAGTCGTACCCAAATCAGGTTGAAGCATGACCAGAGCTGCCACTACCCCTAACGGGAGAAAAAAAGAAAAAGGGCCTTTAGATTTGGCAGCTACCTTGGCCAGATAGACGGCCAGGGCTAACTTGACAAACTCTGAAGGCTGGATCGAAATGGGGCCAAGAATTAACCAGCGACGGGCGCCCAAAAACTTGGTTCCAACCCCGGGCACAAGGACCAGAAGAAGTAGGACCAGGCTGGCTACAAAAAGGGGTGTGGCTATTTTTTGCCAAAAGACGGGGCTAACTCTGGCGACAATAAACATTAAAACTATTCCCAATAAGCCCCAGACTGCCTGCTGTTTGACAAAATAAAACTTGTCTTGAAATAAATTTAGCGCCTGGGGAGCCGAGGCATCTGCCACCGCAATTAGCCCCAAAGAAGTCAGAACAAAAACTACATACAGAAGTTTTCTGTCAATGGTTTTACTCTGCTTTTTAAGCTTAATTCTACCCACATTAGATTGTAGCCAGCCAAAGACCAAAAATTGCAAGTATTATTCCCGCCAGCCAGGCTCGGGTGACTATTTTGGGTTCCTCCCAACCAATCGCCAAAAGACCATGGTGAATGGGTGCGAGCGGGAAAATTGGCCTTTTTAATATCCTCCAGCCGAGAATCTGGATAGCGGAAGAAACGACCTCGATCACAAAAATCCCGCCGATAACCACCAGGGCCACAATGCTCCCGGTTAAAAGCCCGATCACGGCGAGCATTGCCCCAAACGATAAAGCACCAGCGTCTCCCAAAAAAATTCTGGCTGGGTAGACATTGAAATAGAGAAAAGAAATTATCGCGCCGAGCCACAAAGCAATAAAAATCGAAAGGGGAGTATCAAGACTCCCGGCGGCAATGACGCCGAAGGCGAGAAGACAAATCATGAGAAGTCCAGAGGCTAAGCCATCAAGACCGTCGGTAATATTAAACGCGTTGGCAAATGAAACGATGACAAAAGCGGCGAAAGGGATATACCAATTGCCGAGGTTGACGGTCAAACCAATAAGGGGAATATGGAGAATATAGAGATTTAAGTTGGTCTTAATTAGATAAGCGATAACAAAAGCCAAAACCCATTGGAGAATAAACTTTTGCCCCCTAGCCAGGCCAAAAGCCAGACCGATTACTCCTCGGGTGGGTCGACCGAAGATTTTTATCAAATCGTCGAATAGTCCCAGGAGTGCAAAAGAAAGAAAAGTAAAAAAGATGATAAAGAGTTCTTTTTTGAGACTATAAGCCGACTCGATGAATACGCCGGCGTAGCTGGCTATAGGGAAAAGAATGGCAAATAGAATTGAAACGATGAGAATTACCAATATTCCCCCACCCACCGGCGTTCCCGCTTTAATATCGTGCAGCCGATCAAAAAGCGGGACCTTGCCGGACCTTGGAGCTTCTTTTCTGCGGGTTATTCTCAACTTGTAAAGAAGGTCGATGAAGGGAACGACGAAAATACTGGTAATCAAGAAGGAAAAAATGATTAGACCCAAGGCCAAGGGCAGTAAATTTGGCGTACCCATACTTATCCTGATTATAGCGAAATGCAGGCCGACTATAAACGCCTAAAAATTCTGCGCAGAGTTTCAAATATGTAAGTAAGCCAATATTTCCAGGAAATCGGCAAATCGTGTGCATGAAGCCAATCAACCCGTTCCCCACCGAAACCTTTTTTAAAAAGAGTCACTCCTGCAAATCTGTGGCGTGGGCTATCGGTGGGAGCAATTCCCCAAAAGTTATAATAACGACATCCTCTTTTTTTTGCCGTTTCGATGATACGCCACTGCAGAACACAAGAAAAGGGGATGACCGGGTAAGCGCTGGTTGATGCACTGTGGTGATAGTAGGCGTATTTTCCATAAAAAATGATAATTGCGCTAGCTAAGTATCGCGAACCCTTTCTACAAAGAAAATTTTCAGCTTGCCCGTCTTTACCGAAGGTTTCAAGCTGGGCTCTAAAAAGCTTTTCTGGAAACCCGACAAATTTATGTCTCTTAACGGTTTCTTTTTGTAGTTTTGCTAAAATCCTTGCCGACTCCGGGTCCTTGGTTGACTCTACAACCAATTTCATTCCCAAACCTTTGCGGATAAGGTATCTCGTTGTCTTCCGCATTCCAGCCAGAAGCACCCCGTCTTCCGGAGAAATATCCAAAACCCATGTATTCTCAGCATGAAGGTGCATCGGGGACGAAATAAAACCCAAATTCGACAAAAGCTCTCTATTTTTTGGTTTGTCTAGCAGTTCGGGTCGAATTCTAATAAACCAAACCCTTTCTTGTTTACCAAGAATTTTTATCGACTTTACAAAGTAATTTATTACTCTTCTGTCATCCCAATTGATAATCGGTCCCGCAGGAATCAATAAGTGTGGGCCTCTTTTTGCCTCTTCTTTTATTGCGAGGTATATTCCCTCTAGAACCGATGTTTGTTTATTGTAAATTCCCACTCGAAAAATTTTCCTTCCCATCAATCGGTTGGTTTCTCCCCAATTCCAAGATTGGAGAAAGGACTGTGGGTTTCGCGACAAGAGAAAATCTTCCCAAATTTTCTTGTCTGTAACTATCTTTTCCTCAAAGTCTCCCATTCTTTTAATAAAAAAATTACATCCTGGGCTTCTTTTTCGGATAGGGCTGGATAGGTAGGCAAGTTTAAAATCATTTCCGAATATTCCTCTGCGTTAGGGCAAGATCCTTTTGTGTAAAAGACTTTTTTCAGATTTTTACAAGGAGGAATAATCCCTTTATACCAATCACCCAGAAGTATCCCTTCATTTTTTGCATACAAAAAGATTTCTTTCGAATTAGGATGTCTAACAGGAAATCTCAACCATAACGATCTAGGCTCTTCTGAAGGCAAGACAAAATCTAAATTTCTAAGCTCTTTTAAATATAGGGAGGCTATTTTTTGTCGATGCTTGTTGTATTTTTCTAATTTCTTCAACTGATTCAGGGCGAGCAACGCTAAACCTCCAGGAAATTTTAGAGGAAAAAACTGGGGTTGCTGACCAATTTTTTCTTTTTTATAAACCGCTTTAGAAAGTAAACCCGCTCTTTGCAACAAATATAAAAATATTTTACCCAGAACTAAGTTGTAGGTAGGGAGAATTAAGCTCATGGCAACGGGGTGAAATAACTGTTGGAATATCCAAAATGCTGAGGGCTCTGCAATCTTAGCAACTATCCTTTTAATACGCCTATAATCTACTTCATTCGAACAAAGTATAACTCCGCCAAAAATTGACGACAAAATCTTATCTCTCCCAAAGCTAAAGAAAGAGATGTCTCCAAAAGTTCCCGCCTTCCAGCCATTCACACTAAGTCCTAGAGCGTGTGCGCAATCCTCAATTAATGTAAGACCGCTCTTCTTGGCAATCTGCTTTATTGCGTTGACATTTGCGGCAATACCAAATGTATGTTGGATAATAACAGCTTTCGTTTGTCGCCCCAGCTTTCTTTTGAGATCGCGGGGGTCTAAATTATAGGAATCGTCGATATCGATGTATTTTGGTCTAGCCCCTGTCCAAATGACGGAATTCGGTACTGCAACGCAGGTAAAAGCTTGAATTGCTACCTCATCGCCCTTTCCCACCCCTAAAGCTTTAAGAATAAGGTACAAAGCACTCCTCCCACTATTAAGAGCAATAGCCCTATATCTTGCCCCAAACTTAGCCGCGAATTCTTTCTCGAATAGTTTTACATATTCACTGTTTCTCCACCGCCAAGGTGAAAAAAGTAACTTCCATGCCAATCGAATATCGTCTTTTTCAGTATTGGGGGAAAGAGAAATAGCGATGGGCCTACGCATTTTTATTTTTTTCAATTAGTTCATTTATAAGGCTGGGTATTTTACCTTCCAAGAGTAAAACCGCTCTTTTTTCAAGAACTTCCTCTATTCTTTTTATCGCTTGCCCAGGGTTATTAATAACGGAAATCTGCAAATCTTTCTGTTTTCCCAGCCCCGCCAGAATATCTTCATAGGGATCCTCATCTAAGAGGATGATTTCATCAACTCTTTTTGACATCAGCTTGCCAAGGTCTCTATGTATTCTGCTAGAATCTCTGCCCAGTTCTATTACTCCTGCGGTAACAATTACTTTTATTCTATCTTTAAAGAAATCAAGATACTTCACTGCCGCTGCAAAACTCTTGGGAGAAGCATTAAAACTATCGTCTATGATGATTGCTCCCTTTACATTTGAAATCTCCATTCTTTTTTCAATTCGGGGAAGATTTTTGCATCCCTCTTTTATCTCTTTCCAAGAAATATTAAATTGTCTGGCAATCATGATAGCTGCTGTCAAGTTCTCAACAAAATGTTCTCCCAAAAGGGGAGTGATAATTTTATATTTTGATTCTCCATCATCGATTATAAAATGGATCTCTCCGGCCCGCGATGAAACTATTTTAGAGACGAATATATCTTTCTCTGCTTGGCCATAAACATTGTATCCCATTAGCCTTAGTCTCCCCGAACGCATTTTGGCTTTGTCATAGAGTTTTCGACAGTAAACGTTAGAAAGATTGAAAACCGCAATCCCCGTTGGAGGTAATGCCTCTATTAGTTCAAACTTTGTGTCCAGTATATTCTGCAATGAACCAAATAAAGAAATATGCTGCGGCTCGATGCCTGTTAGCACACCTATATCTGGATTAACAATTTCTGCCAATGATTTTATTTCACCTTTCCTATAAGCTCCCATCTCAACGACGAAAAAGTCCGTATCTTCAGGAATTATTATGGCGGTCCTGGCGAGCGCAAATTCTGTATTTTGACTGCCCTCTGTCTTAGCCACGTTGAATCTTAAGGACAGGAGATGGGCGATAAATTCTTTGGTGCTTGTTTTACCATAACTACCAGTCACCCCTATCACAATCGGTTTTATTTTGAGCAGCCGCTGTCTTGCTTTCTTTATTTCGGCAGCCCTAATATAGCGCGAAACTAAACTTGTCCATCCGACCCCAATAATAAAACCTAAAATGAGAGCCAACTCTGACAATAAAAACGCTTCCAAAAGACTTTGAAAATAAATAGTTCCTGTAAATATCCCAAATAAAACCAGAAACCAAGATGTTGAAAATATATTGATGGCTCTTTGGGTAAAAACTGGCTTTCTAAGTTGGCGCCTTAGGGCTTCTCTAAGAGAAGCAATGTCCGTAAAAACTAAGACTAATAAGGTAAGGGAGGGGATGGATAAGAACATAGCGATAAATATTGACAGGAGCTTAAGAAGGATAAAGTGTATGCCTAAATTTCTTCTCCCTGTTTTCGTAGAAAGAAAAACTTTAATTCTGTCTAGGCGATATTCCTTAACTTGCCACCAATAAATCCATCCTAATAGCTGATGTATCGCCTGCGGCAGCCAAAGTAAACCAATAACTAATAGGTTTCTGTAAACCATTTATCTATTTCCTGAGCAAGGGTAACCGGTCTGGTATAAGGAAGTTTGTGACCTTCCTCTTCAAAAAGAACGAGCTTCGCCTGTGGCTTCTCTCTCTTAATATAATAAGCATCCGTACTAGGTGTCATTTTATCTTTCTTGCCCCAGAGAACCAAAACCGGAACCTTTATATATTTCACTAATAGTCTTAGGTCCTCTGATATCACGCTCCTAAATGTTTTCTTCATGGTTTCCTCTAACCTTTCATAATCATGCTCCCTGGACA
>JBMOLC010000041.1:0-3697 GCA_049324215.1 Patescibacteria group bacterium
CAGCCTCGAGTCTGTGGACAACGATCTTAAGGATTTAGAGACTTCTGCAGCCTCTTTGTGATATCATTGAGGTAGCATGGAAGCTGCCCAAATTCTGGCTCGGACGCGGGAGTTTAGTATTGGCAAGTTTTCGTTTTCGACTTCCTATCTCCAGGCCCTAGCCGTAATCGCCCTTTCATTCTTACTCATCCTTTCGCTTGCGTCTTTTCGGCGCCACCTCATTGGCTGGTCGATAAAAGGTGCCCTTTTTGGTCTTTTTTTTGGTTTTCTTTTGGCCCTTATCTTTGAAGGATTTTTGATTATTGGTGGGAAAACCGCAGTCACCGAAATTTTGGGTTGGAAAAACGCCCCGAAACCTTTGGTCAATGTAATTGACGCGGGAAGAGCAAAATTGGTCAATGTTTTGGGGGTAACCCAGGAAATACCCAGCTCGGTTGCCAAAGAGAATCCGACCACCGAAGATGCGGTCAATATTCTTCAGAGTTTAGATCCGGTAGAGAGGGAAAGAGTCCGCTCCCTCTTCTGTGCTCCCTGAAAACATTTAGGAAATAGCTTATACTTTGAGCCATGCAAGATATAAAACAAAGAATTATTGCTATTAACGAGCGTTTTGCAAGTTTGCAAAAGAGCCTCAATTTAGCGGCTAAGAGAGAGAGGCTATCTGAGCTTGAGAGGGAGGCTCTAGATTCCTCTCTCTGGGATGACCCCGAAAAAGCCAGAGGTCTTACCCAAGACCTCGCGAGTCTCAAAAAGGAGATTGAGGAGATCGAGGAACTTAAGGGGACGGTAGAGACTTTAGCTGGTCTTTTGCAGGAGGACGTGGTTACACCCGATTTGGAAAAAGAGGTAGAAAGTACCGAAAAGAGCTTAGAGAAACTTGAGCTTACCTCATATCTTTCTGGCAGGTACGACGCTAAAAATGTAATCCTCTCAATCCACGCCGGCCAAGGCGGGGTCGAAGCAATGGATTGGGCCAGTATGTTACTGCGGATGTATCTCCGGTACTGTGAGCGCAAAGGTTTCAAAACTGAAACTCTGGATTTTACCGCAGGCGAAGAGGCGGGGGTCAAAAGCGTGACCTTTCGGGTGGCAGGAAAGTATGCCTACGGCTATTTAAAGGGAGAAGCGGGAACCCACAGGCTGGTACGGCAGTCACCCTTTAACGCCGATAGGCTGAGACAAACTTCTTTTGCCCTGGTTGAGGTCTTGCCGGAACTAACCGCAGTTGACCTGCCAGAAATTGAGATTAAAGAGGAGGATTTGGATTGGCAGTTTTTTAGGGCCAGCTCTCAGGGAGGACAAAATGTGCAAAAGGTCTCGACCGCAGTTCGTTTAACCCATAAACCAACTGGAATTGTGGTTACGTCCCAGTCGGAAAGGTTTCAGGAACAGAATCGAAAGATTGCTCTGAATCTATTAAGGGCAAAACTCTGGTTGAGAACGAAAGAGGAGGAGGCGGAAGAGAGGAAACAACTTAAAGGTGAGTATCGACCTGCTTCTTGGGGAAATCAGATTCGCTCCTATGTCCTCCACCCCTATAAAATGGTCAAAGATTTAAGAACGCAAATTGAAACTGCAAATACCCAACGAGTTTTAGCTGGGGAAATCGATGAGTTTATTGCCGCCCAGTTGAAGACGAAGAATAAATAATGATATAGTGTAAAAACATGGAAACGACCCAGCCAACTCCAAGCCAAACGCCGGTCAGTCAAGTTACCTCAGTAGTCAAAAAATTCCCCAAATTTAATCTCAAAGGTTCTCTGGTGCTGATTCTCGGTGCGGTTTTGGTTGTTGCTGCAGGTGTTGGCACCGGCTGGCTACTTTCGGGTAAAGGCAAGATTGGAGGAGTCAAGGAGGTAGCACCAGGAGCCCAAAGCGGGCCGAAAGAAGCGGGAATTGCCGACGAGGCCACATTTCGCGACTCGGCCGAAGGCGTCTTAGAAGAGGGAGGGGTCAATGGCGAGGGAACACACCGTCTGACGCGTCCCGGAGGAGCTTCACAAAATGTCTACCTCACCTCGACCGTTATTGACCTCTCGAGCTTCGTCGGCAAGAAGGTTAAAGTTTGGGGAGAGACAATTGCTGCCAAGAAAGCCGGCTGGCTCATGGACATAGGCAAAATTAAGGTCATTGAGTAAGACTTCTTCATCTGTTACCCTGTTAGGGATGGTGAAATTTAGCCGTGTCGCCAAAAGCTTTGGAGAAATTAAGGCTCTTGAAGATATTTCTTTTGAGGTAGGTAAAGGAGAGTTTGTCTTTGTGATGGGCCCTTCGGGTGCAGGCAAAACCACACTCTTAAGACTAATTTTAAGAGAAATTTTACCGGATAAAGGGGAGATAACTTTTGACGGCGAAAACGTCGTCGAACTTGCACCGGAGAGGATCCCCTATCTGCGTCAAAAAATTGGCGTCGTTTTTCAGGACTATAAAGTTCTTCCCGAAAGAACGCTTCGGGAAAACGTTGAAGTTCCCTTGGCTGTTTTAGGGATTAACCAGGACGAGTGGCAGGCCAGGGTTAATCAGGTTCTCAAGCTCGTGGGGCTTGAGAAACGCTCGGACCTTTTCCCGGCCCAGCTTTCGGGGGGGGAACTCCAGCGGGTTTCCTTGGCGCGGGCTTTGGTGGTAAATCCGAAACTGATTTTGGCAGACGAGCCGACCGGAAATTTGGATTGGGAGACGGGAGATGCGATAATGGGATTGTTTGCGAAGGTCAACAGAGAAGGCAAAACCTTGATTGTGGCTACCCACAACAAACACATTGTGGAAAAGATGGGCAAAAGGGTAATTCATCTTCAGGAGGGAAAAATTGTTGGAGGTTCGGGTGTAAAATCGTTAGCCAAGGTCAAAGTAAAAGTAAAAGTTGAGGAGGTCTAAATGAACATCCACTGAATAACCATGAACATTCATGTAAAAACCGCTCTGGGCTACATTAAAAGGTCCCCTTTTCAGGCTTTGGCAGCTCTTTTTGTCCTGACCCTAACCTTTTTCGTGGGCACGATGCTAGCGGTTTTGGTCTATTCCTCGGCAAACCTTTTGAGGTACTTTGAGACCAGGCCCCAGATCATCGCCTTTTTGAAAGACGAGATTACCCCCGAACAAATTTCGGCGCTCCAAAATAAACTCACGTCTGATACACGAATCAAAGACGTGCGCTACGTCTCCAAAGAAGAAGCCCTGGAAATTTATAAACAGGCAACCAGCGACAACCCTCTTTTATCCGAACTTGTTAGCCCGACAATTTTTCCTGCGTCTTTGGAATTCTCCGTTACCGACCTGACCTTTGCCCAGGACATTATCGACGAGGTCAAGAAAGAAGGAATTGTCGATTCGGTCGGCTTTACCGCGAGCCTCGGAGGAGAAAAAACGCTCGAAGACGTGGTCGGGAGACTCAGGACGATAAGTTGGTACTTACGTATCGGCGGAGGAATCTTTGTGGGGACTTTGGCAGGAACTTCTCTTCTGGTTCTTCTGGTGATAACCGGCATGAGGATAACTACCAGGCGGGGGGAGATAGAGATTTTAGACCTCATCGGGGCAACCCCAGGATTTATCAGAAGCCCCATCATCATCGAAGCCCTGATTTATTCTTCCTTGGGCGCCTTTGTCGGCTGGATTTTGGCCCTCCTCCTTTGGCTCTATGCCACGCCGACCCTAGTTTCCTACTTTGGCGATATTCCTGTTCTGCCCAAAGGAACGC
>JBMOLC010000042.1:0-30569 GCA_049324215.1 Patescibacteria group bacterium
TTTCAATCGCCTTTGGCCAATCAAAATATTATATTGACAACCTAAGTGAGAACATCAAAAGAGCCCTTCACTACAAACTGAAAATGGGTATCTGGCCAACCAAGGCCCCGCCAGGTTACAAGAATAACAAAGAAACTCGAGAAATTGACATTGACCCTGGAAAATCAAAAATTATCAAAAAGGCTTTTGAGAAATTAGCTTACGAGAATACTTCTTTTGTTGAGATTACGAGGTTTCTGCATAAATTTGGTATAAGTGGCTATACCGGCAAACCCATAAAAATTGAGCAGCTCAAGAGCGTGATTCTTACCAATCCTTTTTACATTGGCATTATGAAGTATGGAGGAGAAGTGGTTGAAGGAAAACATAAAACATTCATAGACAAAAGTCTTTTTGATAAAGTTCAGGAGAGAATCAAGAAAATCGAGAGACCAAGATACGATGGCCACCATTTTGCTTTTTCGGTCTGGCCAGATGTGGGGAGTGCGGTGCAGCGATCACAGCTGAAAAACACATTAAACATTACAAGAACGAAAATTCCCAAACCCTTGTCTACTACCGCTGCACCAAGAAGCTTGCGCCTTGCACTCAAAAATATATTGAAGAAACCAAGCTTGAGGAACAACTTAGAAAGGAAGTCTCAAGCCTTTCACTACCGGATTCTTGGTCTAAAGATTGGTTTTCTTGGCTTGAGAAGGATAAAGAAAAAGGTTTGGCTTGGCTCGAACCTTTTGGAAACTTCATAAACCTCGCCTTTCAGGCTCGGAAAATCGCGTCTTCCAAAAATGCGAAGGTGAGGCCGTTAGGCCGAGCCGGAGCTAGCGCAATGAGTTTTCGCGAAACTGCGTTCGAGTTTGTTCGTATAACAGCACTAGGTGGAAATCCTTTTTTTAGGCACCTCTTCCGGCTGGCCCTTACCAAGACTGGGTTGTAACTGTGAAATCTGTAGCTCCGATGACCCCAGAGATCGAAGAAGCCGTCCAGCTATCCTCGTAAATAAACGACTTCTACTTGATGCCCCAATCGATATTTATTCTGAGCTAAAAAGAAATTCGGTTGCGGCAAGAGAACTAACCCACATCTTAATTACCCACGCTCACGACGACCACGTCTTCGGCCTTTATGACCTCAGTCACATTTATAACTTAAAAGAAAAGATGATCTTAGTTGCAACAAGGGGGGTTAGCGAAGAGATGAGAAAGTTGGTAGGTGTTTCGCTCACGGCTTTCAGAATAAAAGAGGTGAAGGCTTTCGAGAAAATAGACCTGGGAAACGATTCTTACGCCTCTTTCATCCCTGTGGAGCACGGGGCGATAGAGACTTATGGAATAAAAATTAAGGCTCCAAAACCCATTTTTTATGCGCCTGAATTTAGACGAATTATTCCTTCCTCAAAAAAAGAAATTGGCGACATTGAAATTGCAATCATTGACGGGTCAAGTAAGACCGGATATGGACAGGCCAAGGGCCATGAAACCATCGAAGAAGGCATCAGACTGGGTAAAGAAATCCACGCCAAGAAGATTTTCTTTACCAACATCGGCCACAAGACGGATAGACACAGAGCTTTGGCCAATTTTGTCAAGGCCGAAGGAGGAGATAAATTCAACATTGCCTTTGATGGGTCGGAAATTAAGGTGTAAACTTGAGTTATGTACGAACCTGTCCACATCCACCGCAGTAGCCTAAATCGGGACTTAAATGTTTTCCTCCTTTTTATTCCCGCAATTATCTTTGTTCTCGTCATAGCCTTTCTTCTTACTTTCAAGTCAAAAGAGGAAATTGCAACCACGGCCGAGCCTTCCATACTTGGAGAAGAGACAGAAAAAATTTCTCCATGAAGCGGGTACTTCTTGTCGAACCCATAGACTTTGTCCTAGAAGTCAACGCTGGAGTCTCGGATAAAGCCGGATTCAGGGTGGGGGACAACGTTACCGGCCTCTAGGGTAAACTCTTCAAGTTCTTTAACGCCTCCAAAGGCAATTCTGTCGATGACCACCTTTTCGGTCCCGAGCATCCTTCCCGGTGTTACGACAAAGTCTCCCCAGCGCTCATTGACTGCGTCAATGGCCTTGACTAAGTTTTCCTTCCTGCCTTCATTCTCGAACAAATCAAGCTGTAGGGAAGGCTCGCGGGTAAGATTAAATAGCGAAACCGCTATACCCCGGACCGGTTTACGGTAGGGGCAGAGATAAAGAAGCTTAAAAGCAACTTTGTAGATATCCCGGGAATCAAAAAGGACACTAGAAGTGGTTACTCCTTTGTGCCAGAAGCTGCCGTCTCTAAAGCCTATGGCCAGATGCACCCCTTTGACTTTATACCCCGCATGTCTAAATCTCTTGCCGGTTTTTGCCACTAGTTTGGAAAGAATGGGGGAAAGTTCCTCGACTTTCACCAAAGGCTTAGGCAGGGCATAGGAATTGCCATAACTACGGCGGGCAAAGATAACGTCGTCGATCTCCCAACCTCTCAAGCGCAAATACCAGTAGTAGCCCGAAATCGATTCAAAAGCTGCCTTGAGTTTCCAGTAGGGAGCCTTGTAAAAATCAAGGACGCTATAAATACCAAAAGAGTTTAGCCTGAGAGCGTTCCTAAACTTGATACCGCAAAGGTCGGTCAAGGCCAGTGAGGAGTATATTTTCTTAAAATTGTCCTTGTTTATCTCGTCAAGGCCGTCGGGTTTATGGAGTGAAGCCGCGGTCTTGGCCAGGAAACGGTTGGGGGCAATGCCGACGGAGACCGTTATCCATTCCCCGACTTCTTTTTTTATCCTTTCTTTTATCTCTCTGGCCACATTAAACATCCCTTTTTGATAAGCGGGGTAGCCTCCAAGGTCAAGAACAAATTCGTCGATGCTTTTGGGGTAAAATCTGTCCGTATAGTCGGACAAAATTTTCCTTAACTTGAGGTGGACGTTTCTATACTTCCAGGGGTCGGGAGCAAGAACGATAAGCTGCGGGCAGAGAAGTTTGCCCTCTTTGACCCGCATGCCCACCTTTATTCCGAATTTTTTGGCCTCAACCGAGGGAGCCACGATACAACCCGACGGGGTGGTATAAGCAGCTACAACAATCGGCTTGCCTCTTAAAAAGGGATTGGCCTGCTGTTCGATGGTGGCAAAGCAGGAATTGAGGTCCAGATGCATCAGAGTTGAGGCTTTGGGATTAAAACCCAGTTCAGTCGGGTAAACCATCGGCTATTTCCTCCAGTCTCCAGGCAAGGGTATCGGTATTTAAGACCAGTCTTAAAAAGAGAGTCGGGGTAGCTACCGAAAAGGCATGGTAAAGGGTCCTGCCGGTCCGGTAGGTGTGGTGCAGGCCGACTTTATTTATTTTGTGCGTTTTGCCTTCCCAAAGCACATAAGAGGGTACGGTCTTCCTGATCTTGTGGTCATAAACAACACCGACCGTAATTGGAGCTGAAATCTTCTCAATCATAATTCCGATTTAGGTATAAACCGAATAAAACCCGAAGTCAAGAGGATGTTGTAAAATAATATTTATGCGCAGGCTTTTAGTTTATATTCTCATCGGTCTTGTGGCAGGAATCTTAGGTTGGTCCCTTAATTCCTTCTATAATTCACAAAAATCTCCCGAAAGCCCGATAGCCCAGATAAAACCAAGACCACTCGATAAATATACAATCGAAAATCTCGCCAAAGTAGATATCAAACCCGCAAAGATTGAGATCGGAGAATCTTTAAAAGAAGAAGAGGATTTTACCTCGTGTCTTTTTAACTTCTCTCTCGACCCCTCATTAGCAAATAAAGAAAAGAAGAAAGTAACCGGACTTATCAATCTGCCTGACGGTAGCGGTCCCTTCCCCATAATTGTAATGTTCAGGGGGTATGTCGATCAGGAAATCTATAAAACAGGGGACGGGACAAGAAGGGCAGGGGAATATTTTGCCCAAAACGGGTTTATCAGTCTCGCCCCCGATTTTTTGGGGTATGGAGGGAGCGATAAAGAAGCTGAAAACATTTTTGAGGCCCGATTCCAGACCTATGTCACCGCCTTAACCCTTCTTGAGTCTCTGGGTACAATTTCCGAATGGGACAGGCAGAATATCTTTCTCTGGGGACACTCAAATGGGGGACAGATTGCCCTCACCATCTTGGAAATTACCGGCAAGCCGATTCCAACTAGCCTCTGGGCTCCGGTCTCCAAACCTTTTCCTTATTCGGTTCTTTACTATACCGACGAATCGCTAGACAGGGGAAAACTCATTAGACGCGAACTGGCTAAGTTTGAGGAAGTGTACAATCCCGACCACTACGCAATCGACCTTTACTTGGGCAGAATCAAAGCTCCTTTACAAATCCACCAGGGAACTAGTGACGATGCGGTTCCGAAAGACTGGTCGGACGAACTTGTTAAAAAACTTGAGGAACTTGAAATAAAACCCGACTACTTCGTCTATCCCGGGGCGGACCACAATCTTAACCCTCTCTGGGAGAGGGTTGTGGCCAGAGACCTTGCCTTCTTCAAAAAATATTTGACAACCGAGTAGAAAATAGGCCATTATGGACTAATGAGACTTTTTGTTAGGCTGGCCATCAATGTCTTTGCTCTTTTTATCGTTGAATACTTAGTCCCCGGCTTTATTCTTTCTGACCTGTGGGCGGCAATTGTGGCAGCGGTGGTAATTGGAGTCGTCAATACGTTCATTCGACCAATCCTGCAGCTAATTGCTCTGCCCATTTCGGTCTTAACCTTCGGAATTGCCGCCTTCCTCATTAACGTCGGTCTTCTTTGGTTAACGTCCAAATTTGTACCGGGTTTCGAGATAGTCAGCTTTACCACGGCGATTATTGCTTCGATTGTCCTTTCCCTTGTTTCCTGGTTTTTGCATAAATTAGCCTCTGAGTAAAAGGGGTGAAAAAATTCTTTAATTACTTCTTAAGCGCTTTTGCCGTCATCTTTGCAATTCCTTCTTTTCTCATCCTAGTTAGCTGGAATGCAATACCGGGTGATGCCCTCTACGCGCTAAAAACCGGACTTGAAGATATTGCTTTGGCAATAACCATCAAAACTCCTCTGGCTTCAGCCTTCTCCCTAAATTTCACCCAAAGGAGATTCTCGGAAGCAAATAAGCTTCTGGCCAAAAAGGGATCAACCTTGGGATATACGCTTCTGGTTAGTCAGGCCAAAGAAACAAAAGAGATTGTTGTCGACCAAAAAGACGTCAAAAATGCCCAAGAACTCGTTAAAAAAATAGAAGAATACCAGACAAGAATTGAAGAAAAGAAGCTCGCCTTGGCTTCCGCGCCTTCCCCCGAAGAGCCTGCTTGTATCCAGGTCGTAACTCCCGCCAAAAATCCAACGACCCAGGAGTGTAAAAATTTCCCGACACCCTGTGACATACCTGATGGTTGGATTAGGGTTGACTCCTGCGAGGCGAAAGAGTCTGTCAAAACGCCAATTCCTACCCCGACTGCGGCTGCCAGCGCTAGTGAGGTAATCGCGGACCTTGATGAAGTTAACGAAGAGTTAGAAGAGATCAAAGAAGAAATAAAAAGAGAGCTCCCTCCCCAAGCTTCCGAAAGAGCAGAGGAAGCTCGGGAGGAGCACCAAGATAGAGAAAGGAACAAAAAGAAAGAAGATTAACGAGGAACTAGGGGTCTAGCCTCATTGACATTAATCTTGCGTCCTTTGATTTCAGCTCCGTTTAACTTCTCAATGGCAGCTTTAGCTTCATCTTCAGAACCCATCTCCACAAAGCCGAAGCCGCGTGAACGACCCGACATTTTATCGCTAATAACTACGGCGTCAACTACATTGCCTGCCTGAGAAAAAGCCTCTCTTAAATCATCTCCGGTAACCGAATACTCAAGATTGCCTACGAATAATTTGGTAGCCATTTGTTTACCTCCTTTCTAATCTAGCTTTAAGTATATAGTAATATTTGCCTACTAGCAACCAAGGCTCTAAAATTAGATTATGAAAGGTTTCATCAAGAAGAAAGCAGGGAGAGAGTTGGGCTTTAGAACACCCGATTTCTTTAAAGGGAGTAAGTTTAGCCCCAAAGGCTACCGGGCCAAATTCAATCCCTCCCAGTTTAGAACCCAGCACAAAGGGGGAGGAGCGTGATATGGAGAAAAAGATATCCTCTACCTTGGCTCGGACCGAGGACGGCACCGTTCAAATCACCTTTACCATCCCTTTTGCGACAATCAATAAGGCCCAAGAGGAATCCCTGAAGGAATACGCAGCCACAATCGAAGTCCCGGGTTTTAGAAAAGGCAAAGCCCCTTTGGAGGAAGTCAAAAAAAGGGTTCCTGCCGCCTCCTTAATCGAACACAGCCTCAGACACATTCTTCCCAAGGCATTGGCTGACGCCATTAATGAAAATAAGATTCGTCCGGCAATCTATCCAAAATTTGAACTCATCAAAACTGCCGCAGGTGAACCTTGGGAGGTACGTGCGGTTACCTGCGAACTTCCAGCAGTGAATCTGGGAGATTATAAAAAGGCAATAACCGGGATAGCTCGGGCCAAGGATATCTGGACTCCGGGCAAAGGCTCTCCCCAAGAAAAAAAGGAGCCGACTAAAGAGGAAAAGGAACAGGAAATCATAAGAACCCTACTTGCGACCATCAAAGTCGAAGTACCAAGGCTTCTCATTAACGAGGAGGTCAACGCCAGACTCTCAAATCTCCTCGAGAGGATAGAGAAGCTGGGTCTAACTTTAGATGGTTACCTTGCTTCTCTCGGTAAAACTCCCGAAAGTTTGCGGGCTGAGTACGAAATCCAAGCCAAAAATACGCTATCTCTTGAGCTTATTCTCTCAACCATCGCCCAGGAGGAAAAAATTGGGGTTAAAGAGGAAGAAATCGACGCGGCCATCAAGGCGGCGAGTACAGATCCTAAGGTAGCTGAAAGACTCAATACTCCTGAGCAAAGAAGAGTCATCCGCTCGGTTCTGGCAAGACGCGCGGCGCTTGACTCTTTAACCCTCCTTCTGTAAACTTGGCACTTAAGAATGGACAAAGTCCAGAAACAAAAAGCCCAGAAACTGACCCGCCAGCAAAACGTCCTCGAATCCTTGAAAGACGTCGGCGCAGCCACGACCAAGATCTTAAAAAGCGACCTTCTTACCGAAACCTCCCAAGACCTGATGCGGGAACTTCTGGGTACAAGAATCGAGAAAAAATACACCGGCGAGCTTGCAGCCGGAGAAGCAGTCGAGATAAGCGAGGTTTTTTCGGGAAAGAGGCAAGAGACCGAGAAATTGAGAGCCCAACTCGCCCTTGAGAGGAGACTCAAAGAAGAAGAAAAAAGAAGAATTGAAGAAAAGGGCAACGAACTAAAACTTCAGCTTCAGGCCCTGATGAGCGAAGTCTACCAGCTTGCTAAAACAACCCAGGGCTTGGGTGAGCAGGTTGAGGTGGCCACGATGCAGGCTCCGGCAAATCCCGGTGTCTACCACGTAATTTTCTTTGAGAAACTGCTGGAATTTGTCAGGTCCTTTAGGAAAAAGATCGAAGACGCCGTCATTTGGCTCCAAGCAAGTAACCGTCGAGCCGAGAAGAAAAACTTCTGGTCAATTTACAAAAAGCACGGCAGCAAATTTTTGCTTTCACCCGACCACTATTTGCAGCGCTCGGCGGGATAATCTTCCAATTTCTTCGCCAAAATAGTATAATTTTAGAACTCGGACGGTTAGCTCAGTTGGCTAGAGCGTTCGCTTGACGTGCGAAAGGTCGGGGGTTCAAGTCCCTCACCGTCCACCATATTGAATTTGCCGCCTCGCTCGGGGCTTTACCCCTCGCTTCGGCGGGCAGTTTTGCGAGCAAATCAAAGGGTTTTTTGAAATCAATTGAAAGTTTTTGCTGGCTGATTTGGCGGTTCAAGCCGATTTTTTTTGAGAAAATTTTTCCTCCAAAGTTTTCTTTTCGCTCGTCAGGGCGTTTTTCTTTTGCTGAAATTCCGAGAGTTCAAATGTTCCCTCAAGATAAGCGTCGGTTAGCCGGCTTATCTTTGTTTTTAGTTCCTCAATTTTCTTTTTGAGATTTTGAGCGAAAAGGTCTGATGTTTGGCGGGTCTCATTTTCCCACACTTTTAATTTATTCAAAAATCTTTCTCGCCAAACATCAGGCAAAGAAACTTTTTGACATTGTTCTTTTATTTGCTCGGCAAGTTTTTCTTCCCGCAAAAAGCCGCGTTGAGAGCATCTTTGAGTTTTGCTTTTGTAGGTGCAGTGGTAATAAACAAATTCCAGCCCGCTTTTCTTTACTTGTTTTTCGGCGGTAATAGCGTAGCCACACTCTCCGCACTTGGCAAAACCCAAAAATAGAAAATCTTTTTGTTTTAGCTTTTTGCGGGGCTTGCCATTATCTTTTAACGCTTCCTGTATTTTATCAAAAAGTTTCTTTGAAATCATTGGCTTGTGGCTTCCTTGGTGAAGTTCGCCGCGGTAAAGAAAATGTCCTTGTCCTCTGTTGAGGAATTGTTAAAATAATCTATGCTTTCAAAAATTTTTGAACCAAATAATTTTAGAAAAATCGGCTGGGTAATTGCTATTGGTAATATTATAATGATGTTTTTTCAGCCAATTATTTTTTGTTTATGGCGAAATTTCCGGTTATTCCTTGGCTGTTCTTCAACGCTTGTTTTCCGTCTGCCTTAATTTTTCTTATTGGCTTTTTTTTGAAAAACAGAGCGGCAATGGCTTTTTCTATTCCATTTTTGGCCTATTTCGGCGTTGGCGGAATGTTTGTATTTAGCTGGAGCAGAGAAATGATTATGGCGCAAATCAGCCATATTTTTATGACGTTGGCTATTATTTACACAATATTGGAAGTTATAAAAACAAAAGAGTGGAAACGACCATTTTTGGCTTTTCTTGCAGGGTTAGTGATATTTTTAATCATTCTCCCGATACACCAAAATTACATTAAAAATCATCCCGAATATTTACAAAAAATGGGTAATCCGAAGTTTGAGAAAAATAATTTGGAAAATTTAAACTAATTTTATGCCAAGAGCAAAGTTATTTAATTGGAATATTACAAAGGAAATATGGGTTGCATACTCCAAAATGGTTTGTTTATCTCTTAATCAATTTAATACTTGGTACGTTACTTTTGTTTTTGTTTCTAAAGGATAATCCGCCCGGCTTAAATTTTCAGCTTAATTTTAATACCTTATGGAGCATCATTTATATTATGGTAACCGGGATTTTCGAAGTTATTGTATTTTATAGCTTTTTAAGGACGGTTTTTGAAAAATCTTTCGGCATTATCCCGGCAATAATTTTAACGGCTTTATTTTATTCGTTCCACCATATTGGATTTCAGCCAGAATTTTTAAAATTATTTTTTGTCGGTATTATATATGCTGTGGTGTTTCGGGGGGCAAATAGTGCTTTGTTAATATACCCTTTCTTTTGGGGTGTTGGTGCTTCTTATGATGTCTTAATCCAGTCTAATGTGGTCGGTGCGATTGTCTATCCAGAAATAAGGTCAATAATCTTGATTGCGGGGCTTATTGTAATATTTTCTATTGCAAATTACAAGAATTATTTTCACTCAAAAAATGCTAAATAATATTGAGCATTAGAAAAAAGTAAAATATAAAACAATATTATGAATAAAAATCTGATTGCCTTTTGCGGAGTTGATTGTTCGCATAAAGGCTATAAAAATGCTAATCTTAGAAATTTAAGGTCATTACTGGATGAGTAAGATAAAATTCAACAAAGAAAAAATAACCAAATTTATTTACTCTGCCGATCGTTTTATCTCCGGCGCACTTTTAATTTTGCTGCCGATAATTATTTTCTCTTTCAGCAAAGCGAATATCCAAACCGATTCCGTTGATTATTATTCTATACTACAAAGACTGACCGATAGCAGTAAACCCCCGATAGTTAGAAATCTCCATTTTGTCGAACAGCGCTCTCCTGGATACAGCATTATCTCAATGATTCCTTATTATTTCACTTCGTATGCAATAGAACCTTTTGTAAAAACTGAAAAAATTGTTGATGGGGGAGAAACGGAACTGCCTAGACCGCCTCAGCTGCCTGAACCAAATGACGAAAACGGGAAACCCAAACTTGGCGGACTAGACGGACGGCCAAGAGGCGAAACATCTGAAAAAATGGGAATTCCAAGTACCTTATTATTTGCAAGAGATATTTTTTTCAAAAACTTTTATCTTGAAAGATCAGGCGGCGTGTTTGAATGGAAAATAATTTTTGCCCTTCTTTTGACAAGCTACGCCTTTTTGTTTTTAGGAATTTTATTTAGCATTAAAACTTTAGCCCTTGAGAGAATAAAAGTAATCGGTGTTTCTTTGCCGCTCTTTGTGATTTTTACCTCGCTTATTTTCATACACAACATAATCAATACCCCTGCTTATGCTACATTAACGGCCTTTGGTTTAAGCGCGATATTTTGTTTCTTTTTTGTCAAAAGTTTTGAGAAAGAAAATTTTGCTAATCAATTCCTGGCCGGATTATTTTTAGGATTTTTGGTATTGACTCGACTGGAAACCGTTATCGTCGGGGGGATATTGTTCCTCTTTCTTATTTTTTACAAGAAATGGAGATTTTTGAAAAACATTATTCTGGGCGGTTTGCCGTCTTTGGCGATACTCTTGTTTTATAATTTTTCCCAATTCGGCACGCCTTTTCATTTTGGAATTTTAAAAGGAGACATTAATCAGCTGGGTTTTGATTTTAATTATATTGTCGCAAGTCTTGTTAATCCCAAATCAGGAATAGTTTTTTGGTCCTTTTTGCTTTGCCTTGGCGTGTACGGTTTGTTCTTCGGTAGAAAAAAACATTTAAAAGCGCTGAGTATAGCTTCTTTAATTTTCATTGGCTTTATGTTAGTAAGGGTGCCGGTGATGTACAAATGTATGGGAGGCGAGCCGGTAAATCTCGGCGGCATAATCGTGCCTTGTTTCCAGACAATGAATGAAGCGCTAATGCTTATCCGTTCTGACGTCAACAGATACATAACAGTTCTGGCGCCGTTTGCAATATTGGGAGTTCAAAATTTGGTGATTGTTTTTGGAAAATATTTCAAAATAAATTTTGACAATGATCGCCAAAACGTTGGGCGTTTCAATAGAAGATTTAATAAAATAAGGTCGAAAAAATTAATTCATTAAAGAGGAGGTGGAAAAATATGGAAAAAACACAACCACAAGGACCATTTTGCCAGAGCTGCGCTATGCCGATGCAAAAGCCAGAAGATTTTGGCGTGAACGCCGACGGGAGCCAAAACAACGAATATTGCCGCTATTGCTTTCAAAACGGCAAATTTACTGAGCCTGACATTACCCTGGAGCAGATGATTGAGAAATGCGCCGGAATTATGAAGCAAATGCAAATGCCAGAAGGACAAATTGAGCAGACAAAAAAATATATTCCGATGCTCAAGAGGTGGAGAAAATAATTGTGGGCAAGGAGATGAAGGGGGATTCGGAACTCTGCCCCAGCACTTTGCAAAGTGCTGGGTTGCCCTTCGGGTCATATAACAGCCGTTAGATGAAATTCCGAACCCCGCCTTTAGAGGAAATTTTATATATCTGTTTTCAATTTTAATTTTATGGAAAAGATAATGAAAATCAATCTCAAAAAACTTCTTGCCAGGAGAAAAACAAGCGATGCTGCACATGCTGGATTTTGGGCAGGCATTGTTGCAGGAGCACTTATGGCAATCTTTACCTTTCTCACAACCTTACTGTTTAAGCAAACCCTACTTGAAGAATTCGCTTTAATAAAAGATAAATTTCGTATCCTTATACCCTATGACATAAATGTCCTTTACTTAATAAGTCTACTTGTTGCACCACCTGCGATTCTCTTTCTCTATTTGGTTGCGGGAATATTCTTTGGTTTAATCTTTGATAAATTTAAGAATAAAACCCCTCTTAATGCCCTTTTAATGAGCCTTCTATTTGGATCTGGTTTTGGGTCAATAACAAATCTACCTGCAGATAGGTTGATAATAATAACAGCTAGCGTGTTTGCATGGCTACTATTTGCTTTTGTATTTTTAAAATTGTATGGAAGAGAAGGGCGAGAGAGGAGTAAGGTGAATCAAGGAAAAGGCAAATTAATGATGTTTTCAGTCCTTATTTTTATCCTGAGTTCTTCTATGATTGCGATTTCTTACCTTCTCGGTATAAAATTAGTTGTATTCGCACCCCTTTATATGTTCATCCCATTAATATCAACCATTATAACTTGCTATTTTTATGAAATACCACTGACAAGTTTAGGTTTGTCAATAAAACCAAACAGATGGTTTCTCTTGGCGTGGATTTTCCCAGTTTTTTTTATCATTTGCAGCACTTGGAATTAGTCTGTCTTTTCCAGATGTAGAATACTCTGCGACCATGGAAGGTCTATCAAGATATGGTGTTCCACCAAGCATTGCTTCAGAAAAATTTGCTGGTTTCGGTATTCCACCAATGCTCTTAATTTTGATTGCAGGCTTAGTTGCAGGACCGACAATTAATGCATTATTTGCTTTTGGAGAAGAATTGGGGTGGAGAGGTTTTCTACAGAAAGAACTAGCATATCTTGGCTTCTGGAAATCTTCCTTTTTGATAGGATTAATCTGGGGAATGTGGCATATCCCATTAGTAATTCAAGGTTATAACTATCCTCAGCATCCTTTCATAGGTATCGGGATGGTGATTATATTTGCTATCTTACTTTCACCTCTATTCAATTACATTAGAATTAAATCAAATTCTGTAATTGCTGTAGCAATAATGCACGGAACTCTAAATGCTGTGGCTGGAATTTCTGCAGCTTTTGTTAAAGGAGGTAGTGACTTAACTGTCGGAATTCAAGGAGTGAGCGGTTTTATTATCCTAATAACCATCAATGTTATGTTAATTAAAATTATCAGTACAAATAGAGACGATATGATTTGATAAAATATTTAAATGCCTATGCACTTGATCATTGTAATGCCGACGATAAAAGTGGTTTTACCAACGATGTCATAAAATTGCATAAAATCAGATCTAAGATTATAAAAATAGAAAAAAATAAAAAATGAGCAAAGATTATTATTCATACACAAAAAAGTCCTTTGGAAAATGGGCTCCTATTTATGATATTTGGACTGCGGTTATTCCAGGAGTAAGACAAAAAGTTGTGGGTCTTATAACCCCAAAAAAAGGCTTAAATATACTGGATGTATGCACTGGAACAGGGAGCCAAGCATTTGCATTTGGAAAAAAAGGTTATGATGTTGTTGGGATTGACTTATCTGGTGACATGTTAAAGGTTGCCAATAAGAAAAACAAGTATGACAATGTTAAATTCATGATTACAGATGCAATAGAAATGCCATTTGATAATAATCAATTTGATGTCTCGGTCATTTCTTTTGCCTTGCATGAGATGCCTTTGGACATTAGGAAAAAGGTTTTGGCAGAAATGATAAGAGTTACCAAGCCCAAAGGTGATGTAATAATTGTTGATTACTCACTACCAAAAAATAGAATTAAAAAATATTTGATTTACCATTTCGTTAAACTTTATGAAAGCAAATATTACACAGAGTTTATAAAATCAGATATTAAAAAATTGATTAAAGATTATGGGATTGAAATGGAGAGGGAAATTTCGGTAATATTTGGGGGTGCGAAAATTTTTAAGGGAGTAAATGAAAAACCATCATGATGAAAGAAACAAATGTGACAACAGAGACTTTGGCGGGGTTTAAGAACTTAAAGGAAAATTTTTATGTACATAGATGTTAAAGAAATCAAGGAGGAAAAACTATTATGCCACATGGAAAAAGCGTTATTCACATAGCTGGTCATATTGCATATATTGTATTATATGGCTTGCTAATTGTATTTTGTATTCTTTTTTATAACTGGGCTAATTTGGGGATACTGTTATACCTTGGATGGATAACCTTGGCATTTGGAATCGTTTTTTTGTTGTGGTCAAGCCAATCACGCAAAAAAGGATATGCATCGGGAGAAAAAGGTATTAGCAAAGAAACTCTTGTTGAAAGTGGGATGTATGCTTTTGTTCGCCATCCTGAATTCTTGGGACATATATTGATAATCTTCGCATTGGTCCTCATAGCGCAACACTGGGTTAGCTTGATTATTGGTGCAATGTTAATTATTTTATTATGCCTCGCCATGATAGAAGAAGAAAAAAGAGACATAGAAAAGTTTGGCGATGCGTACAAAGATTATATGAAAAGAGTTCCAAGAATAAACTTTTTGGCTGGAGTTATAAGGAAAATGCATTTCAAAAAAGAAAATGAAAAAGGCAGATAGCAAGCTTCAGAATTTATTGAAATATTGAGGTATAAACCATGAAAATCAAAAACTTTCTAAAAAATTTGTTTCAATTTGGATGGCAGCCAACAAAAGATACAGTAATAGCATTTATCTTGGGATGTCTGGTAGTTGTAGCAAGCCTTGGTTTATTTCTATTTTCTGGAAGCACCCCTGCTGATAGGATTGGATTTTTTGTTCTAAAGGATATTATTATGATGTTCGCTCTTGGGCTTGTAACTCCTTTATATTATGTTTTGGTCATAAGAAAAGAAGGTCTTGGCCTGTTTGGAATAACCAGAAAGAAATGGCTTGTTAGTTCAATTGTGGGTATAGTTCTTGCTGTAATGATGTTTTTCCAATTTGTAAGTATGACAGAAAAGCCATGGCAAGAAATATTGCTGAGCTCGAAAGCAATTGGCCCAATTTTCTATATAATGGTAGCAGGTATTTTTGAGGTACTGTTTCTTTTTGGATTTTTGCGTCGAAAGTTTGAAGACGCTTTTGGAATAATTCCCAGTATTATTTTGGCTGCTTTATTTTACAGTTTTCATCATGTAGGCTTTCAACCTGAGTTTGTGAAACTATTCTTTGTTGGAATTTTATTTGCGTCTGTTTTCAGAATAACTAATAACATTCTGATTATCTATCCATTTTTCTGGGGAACAGGAGCATGTTGGGATGTATTGGTACAGTCTGAGGTTATAGCATATCAATCTCTACAAGATGCTTGGATCAAAGGGATTATTATTTTAGCATTGATAATTGTCTTTGCAGGTTACCTAAAATGGAAATTAAACATGATTTTGAAAAATGAGGAGGAAATGACTGAACGACAGGAACTGTGGGATAAAGAAAAAGCCCAGAAACATGCCAAGTGGATGAAAATGGGCTCAAGGTGGTTCTATGCTCCTTTCGCAAGAAAGATTATAGAATGTCTATTCCCTTCGGAAAGGGATTTAACAATACTGGATTTAGGCACCGGGCCAGGTCTTCTCTCCATTGAGATAGATAAGTTATTGCCACAAGCAAAGATAATCGGAGTTGATCCATCCGGTGAAATGCTCAAGATAGCCAGAAAGAATGCCGATGAAGTAGGGATGTCAAATTATGAGACGAGGTTGGGAAGGGCCGAGAAGATGCCAATAGACTCAAATTCTGTTGATCTGGTGGTCAGTCAATCCTCGCTTCATGAATGGGAGAATCCACAAGAAGGCTTCTTAGAGATATTCAGGGTTTTGAAACCTGGCGGCAGTTTGATACTTAAAGATTACAACCGGGATTGGCTCTCCACATGGAAGCGAACCCTGTTCAAGTTCTTTCATCATTTGGAGATGTTTAAGTTCACTTTTGATGAAGTCGTTAATTTATTGAGGGAGGCTGGTTTTGATGAAATTAAGGGTAAGGGGAAAGGGAAAGGGAAAGGGCTAGAATTGTTCGTACAGGCGTTAAAACGATAGGTTATGAAATTCCGAACCCGTCTTTAAGAATAAATTTATAAAGAGGACTTTATAATTATGGTAGATATGTTAAATAATTTTTGGTTTTGGATTTGCATATTTATGATTGGATTTATCCTTCTTTTCATCGGCAAATGGGGGCATCAGCATAACAGAAAGTATGGAAGGCAGTTGTTCCTTATTGGTACAGCATGGTGGTGTATTGTAGTAGCTATTCTGCCATTCACTAATCAACCTAGATTCTCTTTGTCCACTTATGTTACCTTTCCTATAGGAGCTTTACTATTATGCTTATCAGGCCTCCTTGAATATAAAGTTCACAAGATGGGAGCCAAAATAATTTGGAGACAGATACCTGTAGGTAAGAAGAGACTGATGACAACTGGTGTCTATGGAGTAGTAAGACATCCTACTTATCTAGGAAATATCCTGTACCCTCTTGGATTATCTATTATTCTAAAAGCCACTTGGGCACTTCTATTCTGTGTATTCTTGGTTTTATTTCATATAGTATTAATTTTTAAAGAGGAGAAAGAACTTGAAACAGGGTTTGGCGAGGAATATAAAGAATACAAGAAGAAAGTTAGATGGAAATTAATTCCTTATTTGTTTTAAGATATATGGCGGGATCCGGAACTCTGCATCAGCACTTTGCAAAGAGCTGGGTTGCCCTTCGGGTCATATAACAGCAGATAAAAGGCTTCGTTTCACTTCGCCCAAATTGCCTTCGGCAACTTCTTTTATCCACGAGACGTTATCTGAAATTCCGAACCCCGCCTTTGAGAAGAAAGATATTTTATAGGTCGAAAGTAATTAAAAATGGAGGTAACATTATGGCAACAACAAAATTGGATCTAACAAAGGAATACAAGATGTATTACACAGCCAAGGCTACTCCTGAAATAGCCGAGTTTGCTGAAGCACCGTTTTTAACAATAGAAGGTAAAGGTGCTCCTCAAGGTGAGGAATTTATGGCTAAATTGGGAGCTTTATATCCTCTTGCTTATGGAATTAAGATGCCAATGAAAAAAGAAGGAAAGGATTTTACAGTGGCAAAACTGGAAGGTTTATGGTGGGTAGAATCAGATAAACCCTTTAAGGAAGTTCCTCGTGAAGAGTGGCAATGGAAACTTCTTATTCGTATGCCAGAGTTTGTCACTTTAGAGATTTTTGAAAAGGCAAAAAGTGAAGTTATAGAAAAGAAAGGTATAGAATTAGTAAACAAGGTTAAATTTGAAAAAATTAAGGAGGGTAAATGTATTCAAGTGCTTCATATAGGACCTTATTCTGCAGAAGCTGAATCGTGGAAAAAGATAATAAAATTAATGGAAGAGAAAAAATTAGTTGAAAACGGCCTTCATCATGAAATTTATCTTTCTGACCCGAGAAAAACTCCACCGCAAAAAATGAAGACAATTTTGAGACAGCCGGTAAAATAAAATTAAAAATTAACTAGAAGACATTATGGAAAACACAATTACAGCAAAAAGAAAGTTAACGGATACAATCGGCTGGGGTTTTATTCTTTGGCTGATTGGATTTGCTTTGGGAATGATATTATTCCTATTTGTGCCGTTGAAATACATCGGCTTGCCGATACTCGCCATATTTATTCCGGCGCGATTTGTGTTTCCCACAAAAGATTTAAAAATTTAGGCGCGCCGATTTCATATTATTTTATTGTTGCGGCAGTTTGGTTGATTCTCGCGCCTGTTTTAGATTACGTCATTATCGTCAAAGGATTTAATTCTCAAAATTATTATGATTTTGAGGTGATGATTTATTATGCTGTTACTTTTTTGATCCCGTTGGCGATTGGTTATAAATATGGACAGAAAGGCACAATACAATCAAATTCTTAAAACTTTAAAATCCTACGCAAACAAGAAAAATGTTGCGGGGATGGCCAGGTTTGGCATAAAAGGGAAAAATGTTTTAGGCGGGCCGAATTTGCCGACGCTCAGAAAAATGGCCAAAGAGATCGGAAAAAATCACGAGCTGGCTTTGCGGCTTTGGGATTCAGAGATTCATGAAGCAAGAATTTTAGCCGGGATGATTGCTGAGCCGGATAAAGCGACCGAACAACAGCTTGAAAGCTGGGTCAAAGAGTTTGATTCTTGGGATGTGTGCGATCAAGTGTGCAGCAATTTTTTTGATAAAACAAAATTCGCTTATACTAAAGCTGAGGAATGGAGCAAAAGAAAAGAGGAATTTATCAAACGAGCTGGTCTTGTTTTGATGGCGTGTTTGGCGGTGCACGATAAAATGGCAGAGGATAAAAAATTTATCGCATTTCTAAAAAATATAAAAAGAGAATCTGTTGATGAGAGAAATTTTGTCAGAAAAGCGGTTAATTGGGCGCTCCGACAGATTGGCAAGAGGAATATTGTTTTGAATGAACTGACAATAAAATTGGCGGAAGAAATTTTAAGAATTAATTCTAAAAGCGCGAAATGGATAGCTGGCGACGCGCTAAGAGAACTGAAAAGCGAGGCAGTGCAAAATAAATTTTAAGACATCCTGTTTAAATGTCCCGCCGCCGTCCGAAAAAATCACTGGGGGTGGGAAAGCGTTTCCGCAATTCCTGCCAAAGCAGGAAGGCAAAACAGAAAAATTTTCGTTTCCTTAATTGAAAAAATTTTGGGGGGCGTGCCATTAAAAAATGTTAAGAAAATTTTTCTGTTTTGCTCGCCGTCCCCGAAGGAGAAACTTCGTTTCCCTACGGGGCAGGCACGCGAGCGGAAACGCTGGGCGGGTCAATCGGCAAAATCCTCTGGATTTTGCTCAAAGAAAGTTCTGACATCGTCCAGCAAACACCACCCCCCTTCATCAGCTCTTCTGCACAAAAGATTATCCTAAGTATCCTTTACCTTGCCGAGGGGGCTAAGCATAAAAATTCGCGCTATCTATCACTAGGTAGATAGCTCAAAATTCCGAGTGAGAATCCAGTGTCGTGCAGACCAAAACCGAAGATCTCTTGAAAACTTTTGGCAAAAAATCACAAAGATTCCACGGAAACAGTTTTACCCCACCTATAAGGACCCAAGAACAATAGGCAAGAAAACCAATAAAAAGGATTATAGAGGTGTTTGTACCGTTTATTACTTTGATACATCGATACAGCTAGAGCTAGAGCTTTTGGCTAATTCCGTGGTAAAATATGCGATAGCGGGCCGTTAGCTCAGTTGGCTAGAGCGTCGCAATGGCATTGCGAAGGCCGCGGGTTCAACTCCCGCACGGTCCACAAATCCCTTGACAAGATATTTTTAAAATCTATACTTAAATTACTTGATGGATATATCAAGAGTGCGGCGAGGGAACTAGCCCTTTGACCCGCCGGCAACCCTAGGAAAATCCGCCTAGAAGGTGCCAATTCTAGCCCGAAAGGGGAAAGATATGGGTGATTTTTTATTGCACAATAACTCCTATACGATTGAATCGGTAACTTCCGGCCACCCCGATAAAATCTGTGACCAGGTATCGGATGCCATACTCGATGCGTGTTTAAGGACCGACCCAAAAGTCGGGTTGCGGTTGAAACCTTCGGTTCCCACGGTCTTTTTGTCATCGGCGGAGAAGTAACAACTCTGGCGTCTTTTAATGCCGAAAAAATTGCCAGAAAAATCTATCGAGATATCGGTTACAAAGATAAACCCAAGGTGGTCACAAACATCATTAAACAATCACCGGACATTGCCCAGGGAGTAAATACAGGAGGAGCAAAACCGATTTATTTCCAAACCGCAGCCTACGGCCACTTTGGCAAAGACAATCTTCCGTGGGAGAAACTAGATTAATGACTCTTTGCAGGCTAAGTTCCAATGCGTTACAATCAAATCAATGGCCAATTTGGATAATTTAAGGCATTCAACTTCTCACCTCTTAGCGGCGGCGGTAACTAACCTTTGGCCAAAAGCAAAACCCACCCTGGGTCCTCCGATTGCGGATGGTTTTTATTATGATTTTGCTGACCTGACTATTTCTGATACAGATCTTGCCAAAATCGAAAAGAAGATGGGGGAAATTGTCAAGAGCTGGGAGGGTTTTGAAAGAATTGAAGTTAACGCTAGCGAAGCCAAGAAAATTTTTAAGGACAACCCTTACAAAATCGAATTGATCGCAGAATTCGCAAAGGCCAAAGAAAAAATTACTTTATACGAATCCGGGAAATTTTTGGATCTGTGCCGGGGAGGACATGTGGCAAAACCAAAAGAGGAAATTAAATATTTTAAACTTCTTTCGCTGGCTGGAGCTTACTGGCGGGGGAGTGAGAAAAACCCGATGCTGACCAGAATTTACGGTACCGTTTTTCCAACCCAAAAAGAGCTTAATAAGTACCTCTGGAAACTTGAGGAGGCTAGAAAAAGAGACCACAAAAGGATAGGCCGTGAGCTTGGGCTTTTTATCATTCCCGAGGAAGTTGGGCCGGGACTTTTAATCTGGACGCCCAAGGGTGCAACTATCAGGCGCGAGATTGAAAAGTTTGTTGTGGAAGAACAGGTGAAACGCGGCTACCAACACGTTTACTCCCCGCACATCGGCAAGAAATCCCTCTGGGTTACCTCGGGCCATTGGGACTTATATCGGGACAAAATGTACAAACCGATGAAAATCGATAAAGAGGACTACCTGGTTAAACCCATGAATTGTCCGATGCATATGATGGTTTATAAAAGTGAGTTAAGAAGCTATCGCGATTTACCCATCCGGATTGCCGAAAACGCAACCGTTTATCGCTACGAACAGACCGGGGAGCTTACCGGTATGGTTAGAGTGCGCTACATTACCCAAGACGACTCACACATCTTCTGTCGCGAGGACCAGGTCATTGATGAATTTATCGGGGTGCTTGACTACACAATCTATCTGCTTACGGTTTTTGGCATCAAGGATTATTATTTTCGACTTTCGCTGCGGGACCCTAAAAATAAAGACAAATACCTTGGCAGCGACAGAGTCTGGAATGAGGCCGAGGCCAAGATTGAATCAGCCGTCAAAAAACTGGCACTTGACTACAAAAAGGTTGAAGGAGAAGCGGCTTTTTATGGACCCAAACTTGACGTCATGGTTCAAGACGCTCTAGGGCGGGAGTGGCAGTGTGGCACTATCCAGGTTGATTTCATGCTGCCGGAAAGATTTGATTTAGAGTACATCGCCAAAGACGGCAAACCCAGGCGTCCGGCCCTAATTCATCGCGCCCCCCTCGGCTCTCTCGAGAGGTGGGTGGGGCTTTTAATCGAACACTATGCGGGTAATTTTCCCGTCTGGCTTTCCCCCGTTCAGGTTAAGGTCTTACCCATAACCGCAAGAAATCTCGCTTCTACTCAAAAGGTGACCGAAAAGCTCACAAAAGAGGGAATCCGAGTGGAGCTAGATGCTAGAAACGAAACCCTACAGGCAAAAATCAGGGATGCCCAAAGTCAAAAAATTCCCTATATGCTCATTGTTGGCGATAAAGAAGAGAAAGAGGGGGTTGTCGCAGTGAGGCTGAGAAGCGGTGTGGATTTGGGAGGGGTAAAGATAGAAGACTTTAGCGCCAGGATTAAAGAAAAAATCGCAAACAAAAGTTTGGATTTGTAGATTCACTTCAGGCATGTTAAAATTTCTTAAATCAAGTTGAAAACGGGTCTACCAAATTTTCGGATCAACGAAGCCATCCGTACCCCCCAGGTCAGAGTCATCGACGCAAGCGGTAAACAGTTGGGAATTTTAGCGCGGGAGAAGGCTTTGGAGGAGGCAAAGAAGGTAAATCTGGCTTTAATCGAAATTGCACCGAATGCCAACCCGCCCGTGGCCAAAATTATCGACCTGGGAAAGTTTAAGTATCAAGAAGAAAAAAAGCTTAAAAGCCAAAAGAAATCTAAAGGCGGAGAGGTCAAAGAAATCAGATTCTCGCCTTTTATCGCCGAAAACGATTATAACTTTAGATTAGGAAGGGTCAAGGAGTTTTTAGCCGAGAAAAATAAGGTCAGGCTAGTTGTCGTTTTCAAAAGCTCGCAGATGCGCAGCAAACCCTTCGGTTATAAACTTTTGGAAAAGATTGTCAAAGAAATGGACGAGAATATAAATGTCGACATGGAACCCAAGTTTCTGGGAAGAAATCTGATGATGATAATTTCGCCCGTTTCCGGAAAGAAAAATGCCGAAACAAAAAAGTAGAAAATCACTTTTAAGAAGGTTTAGAATTACCAAGCGCGGCAAGGTTTTAAGGCGCCAGGCATTTAGGCGTCATTTGAAAGCCGCCAAAAGCGCCAAGAGGCTAAAAAGTCTCAAGAGGGTGAAAGAGCTTAAAGGACACTTTGCCAAAAAAATAAGAAAGGTGGTTGGAAAAGGTGGCTAGAGTTAAATCACTGGCAGCAAGAAAACATCGGAAACTCCTGAGACTTGCAAGGGGTTTTCGGCAGGCAAGGAGAAAGCGTGCAAGGCTAGCCCAAGAGGCCCTGCTTCACGCGGGTGAGTACGCTTTTCGGGGAAGAAAATTAAGGAAGAGAGATTTGAGAGCCTTATGGATAGTAAGGCTCAATGCGGCAGTTAGGGCAGAGGGTTTATCCTACTGCAGGTTCATTGCCGGACTCAAAAAGGCAAAAATTGAGCTGGATAGAAAAATCTTAGCCGATATCGCCGTTTCCGATCCGGCTACTTTCAAAGAAATACTCTCTCAAGTAAAATAAGTTATCTTCATGAGAGAGGAAATAATCAGCATCAAAAACGAGGCAATGGCCCAGATAATGGAGGCGGGGAGTGCCTCTGAACTTGAGGAACTACGTATTTCCTACTTGGGTCGAAACGGAAAGTTAACTTCTTTGATAAAAAAGTTAAAAGAAATTCCTGCTAGTGAACGCAAAGAAGTGGGAGTTTTGATTAACGACAGCAAAAATGCCATCGCAAAAGTACTCAGCGAGCAAAAAAATAGAATCAATGAGGTGGCGCGGGAGTGGTTCGACCCCACAATCCCTGGGATAAAACCGAAAGAGGGACATCTCCACCTGATAACTTACGCAATTGCCGAAATCGCGAAAACTTTTGAGCAAATTGGTTTTATCCGGGTCAGATATCCAGAGGTTGAGTGGGACTGGTTTACCTTTGAGAGCTTAAATATGCCCAAAGACCATCCTGCCAGAGACGAGTGGGAAACTTTTTTTGTCGACACCCCGCCTCACCGAACGCTCGGACAGATGGTTTTGACTCCCCATACCTCCTCGGGCCAAATAAGGGAGATGAAAAGGGTGAGAAACTCCCTGCCTGCCGGCAGGCAGGCGCCCATCCGGATGATAAATATCGCCAAGTGCTATCGCCGCCAAATTGACGCCTCCCATTACCCAATGTTTCACCAGTTTGAAGGTTTGGTGATAGATAAAGGCATTTCAATTGCCCACCTCAAAGGAACTCTTGATTATTTTGCTCGAAACTTCTTTGGCAAAAGCCGCAAAACCAGATTAAGACCCTTCCATTTTCAGTTTACCGAACCGTCATTTGAGGTCGACGTTACCTGCGGTGTCTGTGACGGGAAGGGCTGTAGACTCTGTAAGGGAGGCTGGTTGGAGTTAGGGGGCGCCGGAATGGTTCACCCTGTTGTTCTCAAAAACGGTGGTGTAGACCCCGAGGCCTACTCGGGGTTTGCCTTCGGTTGGGGGGTCGAGCGAACATTCATGATGAAGTCTGGTTTATCAATTCCAGATATCAGACTTTTATACAGTGCTGATTTGAGATTTCTTAAGCAGTTCTAAATCTTATGAACATCAAAATACTTGACAGCTGGCTAAGGGACTTTCTCAAAACAGAGGTCAAGCCGAAAGAAATTGCTAAAGATCTTACTTTATGCGGTCCTTCGGTTGAAAGAGTCGAAGAAATTGGGGACGACCATCTTTATTCTATTGAAGTAACAACAAATAGAGTCGATTCCTCGTCTGTGTATGGAATTGCCAGAGAGGCGGCTGCAATCATTCTCCAGCTTGGGAAAAAAGCCAAACTTCAACCGATTAAACTCCCATCACTTACCTTTTCCAGTAAAGTGGATTACCTAGAGGCAAACGTTGATCCCTTTCTCTGCCCCAGATTTTGCGCCGTACTGATTAAGGATGTTGTGCTCAAAGACTCACCTGGCTGGATGAGAGAAAGACTTATTCTGTCTGGGGTTCGGCCAATAAATAATGTGGTTGATATTTCAAACTATATTATGTTTGAACTGGGGCAACCCGTGCATACCTTCGACTATGACAAAATTCGAGGGGCAAACCCCGATTCAATCGGGGCAAAAATGCTGCTTCGAGAAAGCAAAAAAGGAGAAAAGCTTACAACTCTCGATGGCAAAACCCATACGTTACCTGGTGGGGACATAGTCATCGAAGACGGGGGAGGAAGGTTAATTGACTTGGCTGGAATCATGGGCGGTGAAAATTCGGCTGTTGATAACAATACCAAAAACGTCCTTCTTTTTGTTCAAACCTATAACCCGGTAAATATTAGGACGACTTCGATGTCTTTGGCCCACAGAACCGAGGCCGCGGTTCTTTTCGAAAAGGGTCTTGACCCGGAACTGGTAACGCTCGGGGTGGGGGAGGCAATTAGCCTTTTTGAGAAGTTGACCAAAGGGAAGGTCGAAAAACAAATTTTGGACATTTATCCCAAGCCTTACAAAGCAAAAAAGGTAGTCACGGACATCGACTTCATCAACAAAAGATTGGGTAGCAAACTGTCAAAAAATAAAGTCGGCGAAATTCTTCGGTCCTTGGGATTTGAAACTTACTGGCAGGGATCGGTTTTGCAAGTTTTCGTTCCGTCTTTTAGGGCCCGCGATATAGGAATCCCAGAGGATATCGTCGAAGAAGTGGCCAGGCTTTATGGCTACCACAACTTGCCGAGTATCCTCATGCAGGGTGCTCTCCCCGAACCCTTGGCCGACAGCCCCTTCGATTTTGAAACCAAGATTAAAAACATTCTCAAGGGGTGGGAGGCAACTGAGGTCTATACGCTTTCTCTCGTTTCCGCAAGCGAAGCTCCGACGGGACTAAAACTCAAAAACCCTCTGGGCAAAGAGTCCGAATATTTAAGAACCTCGCTGCTACCTTCACTCGTTAGAGCAGCCAGTGCAAATGCTCGCGAAAAAGAACCCTTCCACCTTTTTGAAATGGCGAATGTCTACATCCCCAGGAAGGGGAATTTACCTCACGAAAAAATGACGCTCGCGGGAATATTTGCAAAAACTCCTTTTCGCAAAGCCAAAGGAATCGTCGAAGGCCTTGTAAGAGAATTAAATGTAAACTGGGAAGAATCTCCGGAGGAGGCCAGAAACTTTCTTCCCAATCGCCACCTTTATGTGAAAGCAAAAGGAAGAATCTTGGGAGAATTCGGGGAACTATCCCAGGGATACCTCTATTACGAATTTGATATTGAAACCTTAAGGAGCGTCTCCAAAGACATCGGCAGTTTTAAGCCTCTGCCCAAGTATCCGGCCCAAATTGAAGACATGACCTTGAGCTTGCCACAAAGAACCAAAGTGGGAGACGTAATCAACTTCGTCCTGGCAAAAGAAAAACTTGTTTCCAAAATGGAGTTGACCGATATTTTCAAAGATTCTTATACCTTTAGACTCTGGTATCAACATCCAACCAAAACTCTGACCGATAAAGAAGTTGAAGCGACCAGAAACAAACTATTAAAAGGGCTCAAGCAAAAATTCGGAGCTTTTAACTAAACTCTTAGCGACTCCTCACGAATCTGCACCAACCTGTCGTCCAGAAAAGCTTTTAATTCCGGACCTTTAGAATCTAATGTGGCTCTTAAGTCTTCAAGTTTCTGCCTGTCGTCGATTACTCCGGCGACATTTAATAACCAGATGGCCCTAACCTCACAAACAGCTTGTACTTGAGGATCATTCGTTTCCAAAAGCAATTTTATTGTGTCGTTCAGCTTTTCAGCTGCCCTCTGGGGTCGAGTCAGCCGCCTTCTCTTTTCTATGGCTTGCTCTCGTTCAAACATCGCTTCTTCAAACCTCTCACTTTGCTTCAATCTCGTTATATAGACGGCTATACTGTGGGGAAGTTGCTTTTCTTTTTTCTCAAAAGACCGTTCAAGTCCTCTAAGAATTTTTTCTCTATCAATCTTTCTTGGAGCAACGTTTGCCGTCCGCTCTCTTTCTCTGTCTATCATTTTTACCCTCCTTGAATATTATGCGTGGGGCAGGACTAATATTTGGGTCTATATTATAACACAGTTTTCAAGGGGTCGGACTGGGGGTAGGTGTATAATCCCAGGCGACATTTACACCAATTGTTATTACCCTATCCGACTCTTTTCCGCTTGCATCTTTGGCTTTGGCCCGGAGAGTATGCACTCCGTCGGTTAGCGTAACTTGGTGCTCAAAGGGTGGCCCGGTAAAGGTCCTGACCTTGCTTCCGTCTACCTCTAATTCAATTTGGACGATGTCGCTAACCGAATCCGCTTTCACCTTAACGGTAAAAGAATTTGGTAAGTTAGATGTTCTATCGGTCGGATTCAAAAATTCAACATTGACCGGGTTTCCCGTCCCGCAGTAATCGCTGGGGGGGTGATATCTGGGGTCAGTCTGGATCGAAAGCCAAGCGAGTATCCCTTCCTGCCAGCGATTTGTTCCACCTGGGGCAGCAGTTGGATCTTCTTCCTTAAAGACAAAGAATTCCTTTTCTTCGTAGTTTCCCGCTGCAATATCACTCGGTGTTGCCAGCTTGCCATCGGTCTTACAAACCTTAAGCTTGACATGAACTTTATCTTCTCCTGGTTCGGTTCCTCGGATAAAGTACTCGATTCTTGAAGGGTAACCATCGTGGGAACGATAGCCGCTGACAGCATCAACCGACGCAGTTACAATTCCCGCGGGAACTTCAAATCCGACATTGGGCTTATCAGCCAAGACCTCCAAAAGTATCCTTCGCCAAATAGGGGAGGCGCCGCTCACCCCGGAGGCAACATTTAACATCGCAGAGAAGTCATTGTTTCCTACCCAGGTTCCTACTAGTCCCTGAGAATTTCCCCCGATGGTCCAGTTATCACGTTTATCATTGGTGGTACCGGTTTTTACCGCTACGGTCCTGCCCGGAATTCTCAAAAGAGAGTTCGGACCAAAGACCTCGGTTCTGGCTGAATTGTCAGAAAGGATGTCGGCAATCAGAAATGCTTGTTCTTCGGTTAGAACCCTTTTTCCTTTCTCGGGTTTAACCTCTTCCAAGACTTTTCCGCCTGCCTCCTCCACCTTAAGAATTGCAATGGGCTCAACTTTGTAGCCTTTGTTCATGAAAGCAGCGTAAGCAGCTGTTAGTTCAAGAAGCCTGACTTCTCCTCCTCCCAGGGTCAAAGAGAGTCCGACTCGATTTAGAGTCTCTTGATCGGGTTTTAAGGTTGAAATTCCCAGACCGTAGGCGGTCTCAAGCGTATCTTTTATCCCGACCATGGCCAGCATCTTAACCGCAGCCATGTTGATGGAGTTCCCCAGCCCGTAGCGGACCGTTAGTGGCCCCCGAAACTTCCCACCGTAGTTTTCGGGTTCATAATCCGGCTGCCCAACCCCTCCCGGGAAGACAGTGGGAACGTCCATAATCAGGGTTGAGGGTGTATATCCCTCTTTAAAAGCAGTTACATAGGTAATCGGCTTAATCGCGCTTCCGGGTTGCCTCAGGGCTTGAACCGCTGCATTAAACTGTCCGTCGTAGTTGGGGTCGTTAAAGTTTTTGGAACCGACCATCGCCAAGATTTCGCCAGTTTCTGGATTGAGGGCAACCGCAGCTCCATTGGTGATTCTTTGGCTTTCGACTTTGGCAATCTCCTCCCTGACGATATCTTCTGCTTTTTCTTGAAGTTTAAGGTCAAGGGTTGTAGTCACCTTTAAGCCTCCTTGCTCAACCACCCTCTCTCCGTATCTATCCTCAAGTATTTTTTGGACGTACTGGACAAAATGGGGGGCTTTGAAAGAGGCACCTCTGGCTTGAAACTCAACGCTGGGAAGCTCGCTCAAAGCCACCTCTTCCTGTTCTTCACTGATGTAGCCGTCTTCCCGCATTCTTCTTAAGACCTCTTTGGTTCTGCCCAAGTAGGCCTTGGGATTTGAAGAATAAGGAGAATAAGAAGAGGGCCTTTGGGGTAGTCCGGCTAAGATGGCCGACTCAACCAAATTAAGGTCCTTAACCTTTTTACCAAAATAGACCTCGGCAGCAGCTTCCACCCCCCAGGCAGTTCCCCCATAAGGAGCCTCGTTAAGATACATCTGCAGTATCTCGTCTTTTGAGTACTTTCTCTCAATCTGAATCGCCAAAATAAATTCCTTGATTTTCCTAAAGATGGTCCTTTCTGGGGTGAGAAGAACGTTTTTGACCAGCTGTTGGGTCAGGGTTGAGCCCCCTTGAAGTCTTCTTTTGACAACGATATTAAAAATGGCCCGAAAAATTCCCGTGGGGTCAAAACCCTGGTGTTGATAGAAGTTTTTGTCCTCAATCGCAATCGTTGCCTGTCTTAAAAATAGGGGAATGTCGTTTAAGGAAACTGGAGTTCTTCTTTGGTTGGCAAAAATGTCGTAAAGAACCTCTCCATTTCTGTCAAGAATTTTGGTCGAAAAACCTTCACGACGAACAACCTTATCGGGGGAGGGAAGGTTGAAGGCAAAAAGAGGGAAAACTATAAACGAAAGAAGAAAAATACCTATTGTCCCCAGGAAAGCTAGTTTCGCAAGTCTGACCAGGCGTCGGCTATTTTTAACCCTCTCGGAATGGACATACCCCGCCCCATAGCGTCTGACCCTCAGGCTATCCTTCCACATACTTGTCATTGTAGCAAACTACGCACTTGGTATAAAATGGGTACAAATGGAAGAGAAAATTAAGACTCTACTCACGAGGGGCGTAGAAGAAGTAATAGTCAGAAAGTCCCTAGAAGAAAGGCTTCGCTCAAATAAAAGCCTCACTGTAAAATTGGGAATAGACCCCACCGGTGCCGAACTTCACTTGGGACACGCCGTCGTTCTGAGAAAACTAAGAGAGTTTCAGAATCTTGGACACCAAGTTGTCTTGGTGATAGGGGATTTTACTGCAAAAATTGGGGATCCTAGTGGAAGGACAGAAGAAAGAAAACATCTAACAGACAAACAAATAAAAGAAAATATGAAATCGTATAGAGAGCAGGCTGGAAAGATTTTAGATCTTGAAAAAACCAAGTTCGTATACAACAGCGAATGGCTTAAAAATTTGGGGCTGGAAGGACTTCTTGAGCTTGCCTCTAAAGTAACTCTTGCGCAACTAATGGAGAGGAAGGAGTTTAGAGAAAGAGTCAAAAGCGATGTCGATGTGCCGTATCTCGAAATGTTTTACCCGATGATGCAGGGATACGACTCGGTAGCGCTTAAGGCAGATGTAGAACTGGGGGGAAGAGACCAAAAGTTTAACTTACTTATGGGTCGGCAAATTCAAAAAAGGTACGGGCAGAAAGAACAGGACATCGTAATCATGAAGCTTTTGCCCGGAACCGACGGGGCAAAAATGAGCAAATCCGCCGAAAATTATATTTCCCTGACCACAAGCCCCCACGACATGTATGGCAAAATCATGTCTATTTCCGATGAGCTAATGCCGATCTATTACGAACTTTGTACTTACATCGAACCGACCTCCGCAAACAATTTCTCGAATAAAAAAATGTTGGCGTACGAAATAGTAAAAACTTATCATGGGGAAAAACTTGCTCAGGAAGCGGAAGAAAATTTCAGAAGGGTCTTCCAGGAAGGAAAATACGAAGAATCTCGACTTATTGAGAAGGTCCTGCCCAGAGGAGAATATAAGCCCGTAGAACTTGCTATAGCTTCAGGGGCAACAACGAGCACTGTTCAGGCCAAAGAATTGTTTAGACAAGGGGCTGTAGAGATTAACGGAAAGGTTATTTCTATCAAGGAGTGGTCTGAACCTATTGTTATCGAACCAGGAACCACCATCAAAATAGGAAAGAGGAGAATAATTAAAGCGGAATGATGCTGACCAAAAAGCAAAGGAGGATTTTTGTCATTATCGTCGCCCTGGCTATGCTCGGGCTTTTACTAACGTCTTTTCTCCCTTATCTATCTGCCTTTTAAAAGTTTATGGATTTGACTACATCTGTCGGGCAGCTATCCCTGGTCGGGCCCATCTACGCAAGGCGACTTGAGAAACTTGAAATTAGAAAGATTGAAGAGCTTCTACTTCATACCCCCCATCGGTACTTGGATTTTTCTTTAACCTCTGATATCGGACGAGCCCAACTAGGAGAAACTTTAACTCTGAGGGGAGAAATTGTTGCCATCAAAAACCAGTACACGAAAACCGGTAAAAAAATTCAGCTAGCAGAAATTGCTGATCCCACCGGTTCGATTCTCGCCGTCTGGTTTAACCAGCCTTACCTGGTAAGAACCCTTTACCCCGGAGTTAAGGTAGCCCTTGCCGGAACTGTCGACTGGTTCGGCAGGAAAAGGGCTTTAGTTTCTCCCGAATTCGAGAAGATAATTGCCGGCAAAAGTGCGGTCCATACGGGAAGAATTATCCCGGTTTATCCCGAAACATCGGGAATTTCCTCAAAGTGGATTCGGGGTAGAGTCAAGGAAGCATATTCAAACACCAAAGACCAGATAAAAGAATTTCTCCCCAAGGATGTTCTATCCAATTTGAATCTTTTTGGCTTAAGAGACGCAATCTCCTCGGTTCACTTTCCCGAAAATCTTTCCCAAGCCGAAGCCGGCAGAAAACGCCTGGCTTTTAACGAGCTTTTAATGCTGCAGATAAAAAATGTTTATCGGAAACTAACTTGGCAAAAAAATAAATTAGTCTACCGATTTAAGATCAACGAAGGT
>JBMOLC010000043.1:0-30399 GCA_049324215.1 Patescibacteria group bacterium
CTCGCACTCCCCAGAATTATCGAAGTCTCTTTCTTACAAGTTGCCAAGACCGTCGAGCTTTTCCTGGCCTCGCTGATTTCGACTGCCTCCTACACCTATTTTACTTTTGCCAACACGCTGCAGCTACTGCCGGTTGGGCTTTTCGGAACGTCGATTGCCAAGGCAGCTTTGCCAACCCTGTCCAGACAGGGAGATAGACCCAGCGAATTTAGCCGAACTCTTTTTGGCGCGCTTTATCAGATAGTGTTTTTGGTCCTTCCGATTGCCACCGCCCTAATTGTTTTGAGAATTCCTCTGGTCAGACTCGTTTTCGGGACCGACATCTTTAGCTGGGAAGCAACGGTCCAGACTGGCATGGTCGTTTCTGCCTTTGCCCTAGGCATCGTTTTCCAGGCCACCGCCGCCCTTTTGGCGAGGGGATTTTATGCCCTCCACGATACCAAAACGCCGGTTGTCATTTCCCTGTCGACGATTGTCATGACAATTACGGCCGACTTCATACTCATTAGAGGGTTGGGCTTGCCGGTTTGGGGTCTTGCGGCCGCATTTTCTTTCGGTTCCTTTTTGCAGGCGACCCTTCTTTTTTCACTGATCAATAAAAGAATCGGCAATGGAGCCCATATCGCAGGACTGGTTCCAATTCTTAAATCGGTGCTGGCAGCATTAGCCTCTGGAATTGTCATGTACCTTTTTCTCAAAATTTTTGACCGGTCTGTCTGGATTAAAAGGCTATCGTTTTTGGGCAAAATTGAGGCTGCTCGGGGAATCGCCTTTGAGAGATTTGTTCTCGATACCAGATATACCTTTAATCTGCTTGTCTTGACCGTATTCGTCATCACGGTTGGAATAATTGTCTATTTGACCATCTCGATTGTTCTTAAGTCCAAAGAGGTTTGGTATTTCTTTAACCTCATCGCCAGGGTTCTCAAAAGGAGAGTCGAGCCGATTCCAATTAGAGAGCCGGAGCCGGTTGCGCCACCACCCACGGACACAGGTTCTACTTGACAACTTTTAGCACTCATGCTATCTTTCTGCTAAACACAATGACCGAAGGACTGACTGCCAGGCAAACCCAAATCTTGAAGGCCCTGATCGACGAATACATTGGGACGGCCGAGCCCGTGGGCAGCGAAGCTTTGGAGAAAAAATATAACCTTGGAGTTTCCCCGGCGACTGTTCGGAACGAGATGGCTGCCCTGACAACGCTAGGATACTTAAGACAGCCCCACACTTCAGCCGGACGCGTTCCTACCCCCCTAGCCATGAAATTTTATATCGACCAGCTGATGGAAGAAAGAGAAATGTCTTTGGCCGAGGAAGTCAAAGCCAAAGAGGAGGTTTGGGACGTCAGGAATGACCTGGATAAACTCTTGGCAGAAGCAACCAAAGCCTTGGCCGAAAAAACCAGAAATGTTGCGGTTGCCGCAACCGACGAAGGCAAGGTTTGGCACGCGGGTTATTCGAATATTTTCACCAACCCCGAGTTCTCCGATATCCGAGCTTGTGCAAATCTTTTTGCATTTTTAGAAGAGGCTGAAAGACTCAGGGAGCTCTTTTTCGAAAAAGCAGCTTCGGGAAGTCTAATCGACGTCCTTTTTGGCGAGGAGTTGGGCTGGCCGGAACTTACTCCAATTGGGGTCGTGGCCGCCCACTTTACTGTCAAAGGCAAAAACGGAGCCTTGGGTGTAATTGGCCCGGTCAGGCTTTCTTACCCGACCATCATTCCCACCCTCAGGTACTTTCGGGACCTAATTGAGGAGGTAGCCAGAGCATGAAGAAAACCAAGGTCAAAGAACTCGACCAGCTCAAAAATCAATTAGCCAGGGCTCTAGCTGATTACGACAATTTAAGAAAAAGAACCGAGGCTGAAAAGGAAGTCTGGGTCAGATTCTCGGCCGAGAAGGTGCTTGTTAAACTCCTTCCCGTTATCGACATGCTCGAGGGGGCATTAAAACATACCAAAGACGGCGGCTTGGCAATTGCAGTCGGCGAATTCAAAAAAATCCTCAACGCGGAAGGATTAGAAGAGATAAAACCGCAAAAAGACGCGAAGTTTGACCCCCAGCTCCATGAGGCAGTTGAATCTCTGGACGGTGGCAGGAGAGGAAATGTCGCCGAATTGGTCCTTCCCGGCTGGAAATTTGGGGACCTGCCTGCGCAGGCAGGTGGCAAAGTGCTAAGACCCGCAAAAGTAAAAGTCTATGGCGAAAAGAGCCAAAAAGAGCAAGAATTAGAAAGGGAGGTAGTTAGAGGAGACTATGTCTAAAATTGTCGGAATCGATTTAGGAACCACAAATAGCGTCGTCGCCGTCATGGAAGGGGGACACCCCAAAGTTATCCCCGCGGCCGATACTGGCCGAAATATTACCCCTTCGGTTGTGGAACCGGTTAAAAATCTAGTGGGAGACGTTGCCAAAAGGCAGGTGATATTAAACCCCAAGAACACGATTTATTCGATTAAACGCTTGATGGGTAGAAGATACGCGGATAAAGAGGTTAAAAGAACCCAAGAGATGGTTCCGTATGAGGTCAAGAGTGGCAAAGACTCAATGGCGACGGTGGAGGTCGAGGATAAAACTTACACTCCCCAGGAAATCTCCGCAAGAATCTTAATGAAGCTCAAGAAAGACGCCGAAGCCTATCTTGGAGAGAAGGTAGAAAGTGCTGTAATTACAGTTCCTGCTTACTTCGACGACGCCCAAAGACAGGCCACAAAACAAGCGGGGGAAATTGCGGGCTTTAAGGTCGAACGAATTATAAATGAACCAACAGCAGCTTCCCTCGCCTATGGGATGGAAAAGAAAAAGGCGGAAAAAATTGCCGTTTATGACTTGGGTGGGGGAACTTTTGATATTTCGATCCTGGAACTTGGGGACGGCGTCTTTGAGGTTAAAGCCACCAACGGTGATACCCACCTCGGGGGAGACGATTTTGACGAAAGGATAGTTGATTTCATCGTCAGTGAATTCAAAAAAGAATACGCGCTTGACTTAAAGGCGGATAAACAAGCCCTCCAAAGAGTCAGAGACGCGGCTGAGAAAGCCAAGATTGAGCTCTCCGCTGCCTCCGAGGTTGAGATAAACCAGCCTTACATTACTCAGAAAGACGGACAACCTCTTCATTTGACCATGAAGCTGACCCGGGCCAAACTCGAGAGCTTGGTGGAAGATTTGATTGAGAAGACAATGAAACCGGTTGAAGCTTGTCTCAAAGACGCCAAACTTGACCCCCACAATGTTGACGAAGTTATTTTGGTCGGTGGAATGACCAGAATGCCGAAAGTCTACGAGACCGTTAAGAACTACTTCGGCAAAGAACCAAATAAGAGTGTAAATCCAGATGAGGTTGTGGCAGTTGGAGCTGCAATCCAAGCAGGCGTCTTAGGTGGAGAAGTCAAAGACATCCTTCTTCTTGACGTCACACCCCTAACCCTGGCAATAGAGACATTGGGGGGAGTTGCCACAGCCATGATCCCTAGAAATACAACCGTACCCACCAGTAAGACCGAAGTATTTTCAACCGCGGCTGACAACCAGACCCAGGTTGAGATAAACGTAACTCAGGGAGAGCGACCCATGAGTGCTGATAACAAATCTTTAGGCAGGTTCATTTTGGATGGTATCCCCCCTGCCCACAGAGGAGTTCCTCAAATCGAAGTTACTTTCGATATCGACGCCTCGGGAATTTTGAAGGTTACGGCCAAGGACAAGGCAACCGAGAAAACCCAGCACATAACTATCACTGGAGCTGTGGGACTTAGTGACGATGAAGTCAAAAGAATGCAGGAGGAAGCCGAGAAACACAAGGAAGAAGATAAAAAGAAGGCCGAACAGATTGAAGCCAGAAATAGAGCCGATGCAACCGTAGCCACCGCCGAAAAAGCCCTCAAAGACGCAGTGGACAAGGTTCCGGGAGAAGTTAAAACAAAGGTAGAGGAGAAAATAAAAGCGGTTAAAGACACCCTAGCCAAAGAGGATGCCTCAAAAGAAGACCTTGAGACAAAAACCAAGGAGCTCTCAGACACCCTAAGCGAAGTTGGGCAAGCCATGTACGGGCAGAAACCTCAAGGAGAAAAACCGGAAGATAAAAAAGAAGAACAAAAAGAGGAAAAGAAAGAAGAGAAAGTTGAAGAAGGAGAAGTAGTAGAATAATAGTGTGGCAGCTTCAAAGTCAGACTACTACGATATCTTAGGGGTTTCCAAAAACGCTTCAGCCGAAGAGATTAAGAAAGCCTACCGTAAACAAGCTCTGGAGTGGCACCCCGACAGGCACAAAGAGGATAAAGAAGCGGCCGAGAGGCGCTTTAAAGAAATAAACGAGGCCTATCAGGTTCTTTCCGATCGGGAGAAACGTTCAGCCTATGATCAATTCGGTCATCAGGCGTTCGCCCCGGGCGGCGGTTTTGCTGGATTTAGGGGAGCAGGCGGACCTTTTACCCAGACTGGTAGATACGGACCATTTACCTACACCTATACGACTTACGGTGGAGACGGCGGCAACCCCTTTGCTGGATTTGACTTTGGCGACCCTTTTGAGATTTTTGAGCAATTTTTTGGCGGAGCTTCTCCCTTTAGGCAAGCAAGGCAGGCCCCGCGTTACTCAATCACCCTCGATTTTATGGAGGCAGCAAAAGGGGTAACCAAAGAAATGTCTATTGCCGGGAAGAAACGTAGAATTAAGATTCCGGCCGGGGTAGACGAGGGCTCGAGAATCAATTTTGGAGACTTTACTCTCTCAATAAACGTCAGGCCACACGAAGTTTTTCAACGAGAAAATAGCGACATTTTTGTGCGCGTGGGTATTCCTTTTTCTTTGGCTACTCTGGGAGGGACAATTGCGGTCCCGACGATCGACGGGGATATCAAGATACGGGTTCGGCCGGGGACCCAATCGGGTACAATGGTCAGGCTTAGAGAACGCGGGGTTCCCCACCTTCGCGGCCGCGGGCGGGGAGACGAATATGTAAGAGTAAATGTTCTGACTCCCGAAAAAATATCAAGAGAGCAAAAAGATTTAATTGATGAACTAAGAAAGACAGGCCTTTAATTTCTCTCCCGCAAATCTCTAATTGGAGGATTAACTTCGACTCTGAAAAGTCGCGAATCGGGAGTTCTACCCGCGTCATTGAGCCTTAAGAGCCTTCCTAGGTCTTTTGGGGTGGGGACAGCGATATCGATAATGACTCCTCCGCCGTCGATTCTGGCATAAAGTTTTTCCGGCAACTCCTGCAGCAACGGCAAATTTACCCAGCTGAATTCTTGTTGTTTATCCTGCCCCCAGACAGTAACCTGATTTAGTCCTCCCAGCCTTTTTATTCTAAGATTCCCCTGTTCATTTAAAGACAATTCAAGAAACTTCTGGGGCAGGCCCTCTCGTCCACCAAAAATCTTGCCTTTGCCCCTCTTAACCTCAAGAGTTTCAATTGGCGATCTTTCTTCCGAACCCAATCCCATGCTTGCACTTTAGCTCTAAGCCAAGCCAAATGTCAATTAATCTGTTTGACTTCCTTTATCCTCTGGGGTAAACTTGAGACTGGATTTGAGTTTGAATGGTGGGAGAAAGGCCCGCCATTTTTTGTATAGCGTGCAAGCGCTGTTATTCAGAATATGCAAACACCCAGAACCGAATTTGCCCAAGCCATTAAAGCCATCGCTACAGAACGGGGCTTAGAGCCTGATGTGATTTTGGATACCATCAAGCAGGCAATTATCGCCGCCTATCGACGTGACGCCAGGGAAAGGGGAGAAGAAACCGAGGAGTTCGATTTTGATGTTGAAATCGACCCCACCAATGGCGAGGCTAGAGTCTTTGCTTGGCCGCTAGCCAAACCCGAAGAAAAAAAGGATGTAACACCCCCAGGATTTGGCCGAATCGCTGCTCAAACTGCAAAACAGGTTATCCATCAGAAAATTCGTGAAGCCGAGAAGGGGGCAATTATGGATGAGTTTTCGGGTCGGGTTAAAACTTTGGTTTCGGGAATGATACTGCGTTTTGACGGGCCAAACGTCCGGGTTGATTTGGGAAGAACAGAGGCGACTATGCCGGTTGGAGAGAGGATTCCTAATGAGCGCCTTTCTCCTAATCAGCGATTGACCTTTCTTCTCAAAGACATCATTGAAGGTCCAAAAGGCAAAGAAATTATTTTGTCTCGGGCCGACCCAGTTTTTGTCGAAAAGCTTTTTGCCAGGGAAGTTCCCGAGATTGCTTCAGGCTCGGTCCTGGTTAAGGCTATTGCCAGAGAGCCGGGAACAAGAACTAAGATTGCGGTTGCCTCGACACAGAGCGGGGTTGACCCCATTGGGTCCTGTGTGGGGCAAAAGGGAGTGAGGGTTCAGGCCGTTACCAATGAGCTCGGCGGAGAAAGAGTCGATATCATCCTTTGGAGTGAAGATACCGCCGAACTTCTTAAAGCTGCCCTCTCGCCGGCAGAAAACTTGAGTGTCGAACTGGATACAGAAAAGAAACTGGCCAAAGTGACAGCTCCCGAAGACCAGCTGTCTTTGGCAATCGGCAAAGAGGGGCAAAATGTGCGTTTGGCGGCCAAGTTAACTGGTCATCGGATTGAAGTTGAAGGTTTACCTACCTCGCTGGAAAAAATCGAGAGGAAAGAGGCTGTTAGCGAAAATTCTGGTCAGGCGGCAAAGAAAAAGATAGTTAGAAGAAAGAAAGAAGAATCCGAAGAGAAAAAAGAATGAGACCTCCAATTGTAACCGTGCTGGGCCACGTGGACCACGGCAAGACGACCCTTCTTGATGCCATCAGGAAAACGGCCGTTGCCCCTCGTGAAGCGGGGGGAATTACCCAAAGTATAGGAGCCTCGGTCGTTGCCACAAAAGACGAGAAAAAGATTACTTTTATCGATACCCCGGGCCACGCTGCCTTTAGCAACATGCGCTCGCAAGGTGCGAATGTTGCCGACGTAGCAATTCTAGTTGTCGATGCATCAGACGGGGTAAAACCCCAGACGCAAGAGGCACTTCAATTGATTAAAGAGGCCAAGATACCTTTCATTGTTACCATTACAAAGATAGATCTTCCTTCAGCAGATATCGAAGGAGTTAAAGGACAGCTGGCAAAACAGGGAATTTTATTTGAAGGTCGAGGTGGAGATACCCCAGTTGTTCCTGTTTCGGCAAAATTGGGCAAGGGAATCGAGGAACTTTTAGATACAATCAGCCTTGTTTCCGAGGTCCACGGAGTTAAAGGAGATCCCCAAGGACGACTCGAAGCGGTGGTTATTGAAAGCTCAAAAGATAAAAGAGGTGCATTTGCAAACGTAGTTGTCAGGGATGGAACCTTGAGGGCTAAAGAACTTATCCAAATAGAAGGTAAAGAGGTCAAAGTTAGAGCCCTTTTTAATCACCAGGGAGAGTCGGTTAAAGAGGTTTTCCCCGGGGAGCCGGCCCAGGTTATTGGATTTGAGGATATTCCTCCGGTGGGAGCCAGAATCAGAAAAGAAGGAGAGTTGGGAGTTAGCAGACTTCCGCTAAAAAAAGAGAAAAAATTAGGCAAGCTCAAAGAGGGACAAATTGCCATTGTCCTGAAAGCGAGGAGTGTCGGCAGCCTGGAAGCAGTTTTGAGGAGCTTAAGCCACGACATTGTGGTAATTGACTCGGGTGTAGGAGACGTTAGCGAGTCGGACGTCCTCAATGCCAAAGCCGCAAATGCCTGGATTTTTGCATTTGAGTCGAAGATACCAACCGCTGTTGTTAAACTGGCAGAAACCGAAGACGTTCACCTCGAGAGATTTGAAGTAATCTATGAACTTTTGGATAGATTAGACGAGCTTCTGAAAAAGGGGCAAACTGAAATTTTGGGGAGAGCCGAGATTGTTGCTTCTTTTCCATACGATGAAAAAAGAATTGCGGGTTGTAAAGTCATCGCAGGGAAAATAACAAAGACCGACAATCTGGTAATTATGAGGGGAGAGAAGGAATTGGGCAGGCTGAAGGCGATTTCCCTCAAAAAGCAAAAAAATGAGATAATCGAGGCCAAGGCCGGTGAGGAATTTGGGATTCTTTTTGAACCCCAGCTTGATTTTCAAATCGGCGATGTGTTAGTATCCCTCAGCAAATGAATGAAAACTCTTTTAGTTCGCTAATCGATTCTTCCCGCTCGATCCTGATTCTTTTACCCACCAAACCCTATTTCGACCAGGTCGCGGCCGGACTTTCTCTTTACCTTACCTTAAGGGAGACCAAAGAAGTGGCAATTGCCTGCCCCTCACCGATGCTGGTTGAGTTCAATCGCCTCGTCGGGGTAAACAAAGTAAGTTCACAGTTGGGGAATAAGAACTTGACCATCAGATTTAGGGACTATAAAGCGAGTGACATTGAAAGGGTTAGCTACGATATCGAAAATGGAGAATTTAGGTTAACCGTTGTTCCCAAACCAGGTTTGGTATCACCCGGGAAAGAGCAGGTAGCACTTGAATATTCTGGAATTGCCGCAGAAACAGTGATTTTAATCGGCGGGGCAAATAAGAGCCACTTTCCGGCGGTCTTAGAAGAGGGACTCAAGACGGGTAAATTGATACATATCGGAACGCGGGCTTTGGATATAGAAGGGGATTTATCGGTTCTTTCTTTTGCTGCTCCCTCGTCATCCACCTCTGAACTCGTAGCCACTTTAATTAATCAAAGCGGTTTAAGGATCGACCAGGATGTGGCCACGAACCTCCTCATGGGTATCGAGGAAGGAAGTAGAGAGTTCAAAGGCCCCGACGTTTCCCCGGAAACATTCGAAATCGTTGCCCGACTCTTAAGAGCCGGAGGCCAGAGGCTTCCTCGAGAGAAATTCGAGAAAGAAAATTACCCAACGAGTGCGGTCCCCCAAGAGGTCAAAGTCGAAAAAAAGGAAGAAGCACCTAAAGACTGGCTTGAGCCGAAGATTTATAAAGGAACCTCGATCAGCTAATTTTGGATTTTGAATTTAGGGTGTGTTATCATACATCGATGCTTACAAGGTTATTCGCTTAATACGAATTACTTTGTCTGACACGGCTTATGGCACTTACAGTTAGCGAAAAACAGGCTATAATCAAGAAGTTTGCTCGAGAGAAAGGCGACACAGGCTCTCCTGAAGTCCAAATTGCACTTCTTTCGGCACAAATAGATAAATTGGTCATTCACCTTAAGGAACATGCAAAAGACATCCATTCCAGAAGAGGGCTTTTGGGAATGATTGCAAAAAGAAGAAGACTTTTAACCTATCTTCGCAAGCGCGATGAGGAGCGCTACAAAAGCCTCATATCAGAACTTAAACTAGAGAAATAAATAATGAAGAAAGTTGAAAAGAGTATTGAATTAGGCGGAAGAAAGCTGACCCTCTCATCGGGGGTACTTGCAGAACAAGCCGCAGGCAGTGTTCTGGCTACCTATGGGGAAACCGTGGTTTTGGCAACCGTTGCCACTGCCAAACTCACCCAAGACCTAGGTTATTTTCCTCTGACAGTTGAATATCAAGAAAGACTTTATGCTGGAGGAAGAATCAAAGGAAGCCGTTGGGTAAAAAGGGAAGGTCGACCCTCAGATGCCGAAATACTCTCAGCCAGACTTATAGACCGTTCACTAAGACCCCTTTTCCCGCAGAATTATGATAAAGAGGTCCAGGTAATAGTGACCGTTCTTTCGGTTGATATTGAAAACGACCCCTCCATTCTTTCGGCCATTGCAGCCTCCGCTGCGGTGGCAATTTCTCCCGTTTCCTGGAAAGGGCCGGTGGGAACGCTGAGGGTCGGTAAGAAAAACGGCACCTACTTTACGAATCCGCTCGATTCCGAACTTCCTTTTAGCGAAATGGACCTCGTGGTTTCGGCAACTACTGACGCAATCCTGATGATTGAGGCTGGAGCAAAAGAGGCCAGCGAGGAAGCAGTTTTAGAGGGCGTAGCCTTTGCCCAGAAAGAGGCCAAGAAAATTGTCGAGGTAATTAACGAGTTGACCAAAGAAGTTGGGGCCGAAAAAGAGCCACTCCCAAAAGAGCTGGTGAGTGCCCCCTTTAAGTCCAGAGTCAAAAAACTCATTGCCGATAAAATTGACAACCTGATTACTGACATGGCCAAACACGAAGGTGGACTTAGCCAGCTAGATGAAATCAAAGTCGCGGTTTCCCAAGAGATCGCGGAAGAGGAACCTGAGGTTATCTTTGCCGCTATCGAAAAGATAATCAAAGAAAAAGCCCGAGAGATGACGCTTAAAGGCAAAAGGGTTGACGGCAGAGCCCCCGCTGAAATCAGGCCCGTTTCGGGGCAGGTAGGAGTTTTGCCCAGAACTCACGGGAGCGCAATCTTCCAGAGGGGCCAAACCCAAGTCTTAACCGTTACTACGCTTGGTGCTCCTTCTTTAGAACAACTGATTGAGTCGGCTGAAGGAGAGGAATCAAAGCGTTATATGCACCATTATTCCATGCCGCCTTATGCAATCGGGACTACCGGCAGAGTTGGCTATCCTTCAAGACGGGAGATCGGACACGGAGCGTTGGCAGAAAGAGCTCTGGAACCAGTCATTCCCCAGGAGGAAAAGTTTCCCTACACAATTCGCGTGGTTTCGGAGGTCATGAGTTCAAATGGTTCCACCTCGATGGCTTCGGTTTGCGGTTCGACCCTTTCCCTCATGGATTCGGGGGTTCCCATAATCTCTCCTGTTTCCGGGATAGCCATGGGCATGGTTTTGGAGGATGAGAAAAACTACGTCATCCTTTCGGATATTATGGGAATGGAGGACTACCTGGTTGGGGACATGGATTTTAAGGTAGCCGGAACGGAAAAAGGCATAACCGCCCTGCAATTAGACGTCAAAACTTTAAACTTGACCGTTCCGATTTTGGAGAAGGCTCTTAGCCAGGCAAAAGAGGGACGCTCACAGATTCTGGCGACAATTCGGGAAGTAATCAAAGAGCCTCGAGAAAAGGTTTCGGCATATGCTCCCAAAATTAAAGTTCTCAGGGTTGCCCCGGAAAAGATAGGCGAAGTAATTGGACCAGGCGGAAAAACAATTAGGAAGATCATTGCCGATACAGGTGCCCAAGTTGAAGTCGAGGACGACGGGGCGATTAACATTACGGGTACAAACGACGAGGCGGTTGCGGCAGCCGTTGCTCGAATAGAGGGTTTGACCAAGGAAGTTTCGCCCGGCGAAATCTATGAAGGGGAGGTAAAAAGGGTCCAGCCCTTCGGGGCATTTGTCGAAATCCTTCCCGGCAAAGAGGGTTTGGTCCACGTCTCTGACATGAGAGAGGAATTTGTCAGCGACCCCAATGAAATTGTCAAAGTCGGGGACAGGATTCAGGTCAGGGTTAGGGAGATAGACGATTTGGGCAGAATTAACCTTTCCATGCTTTTAGACCCTTCCAAGGATAAACCGAAAGGCGAAAGGACAAGGCCAAGGGGCGAAAGACCCCGTTTCCACGGAAGGGGTTTTGAAAGAAGACGGACTTCGGGTCCGCACTTTCCCACGAGCAGATTTATCGAGTCCAAAAGGAGAGACTTCGGTAGGTAGACCTGACCGACAGCCGTTTAAAGTGGTAAAGTTAAGTAAATGGAAACTGCCGCTTCAGAGCTGGCTAAATTAAGCGAAAGGGTAAGATCTGCCAGAATTCCCCCAAAACTGGCGGAGGAGATAATAGTTAGACTTGAACAACTTTCAAAACTAACCACATCCCCAACATTCTTGCCTGAATTCGACCGAATTAGAAAATATATCGAGTGGGTGACATCTTTACCGTGGGAAGCGCGAACCCAAGACAATTTAGATTTGGTCCATGCCCAGGAAATTTTGAATAAAAATCATGAGGGCTTAAGCGAGATAAAAGATAGAATTCTGGAATATATTTCCGTCATGAAACTTAAACAAGAAAAAGGGGAAGGAGAGGAAATTTTTCGTGCTCCCGTCCTTTGTTTTGTGGGGCTGGTGGGGACAGGAAAAACGACCATCGCTGGCTCAATTGCCGAGGCCTTAGGCAGGCGCTTTGCACGAATTCCCTTTGGGGGCATGGGAGACCCTTTGGACCTGCGCGGTCAATCGAAGATGCATCCCGAGGCAGAACCCGGGAAAATCATTAAGGCTCTGAAGTTAACCCAAAGCAAAAATCCGGTAATTCTATTAGACGAAATCGACAGGGTAACGGACGCGGGCCGGGCCTCAATTATGGGCGTACTGGTGGAGCTTTTAGACCCCGAGCAAAATCACACCTTTACCGACCATTACCTTGACTACCCCTTTGATTTATCCGAGGTTCTTTTTATTACAACTGCCAACAATACCATCAATATCGCCACCGCCGTTTTAGACAGGCTTGAACCCATTGCTATGCCTTCATATACCGATGCCGAAAAAATCTCGATCGCCAAGAGCTATGTGCTGCCCAGATTGACCAAAGTTGCAGGGATTCCCGAGAATTCCCTCACAATTGAGGAAGACGTCTGGCCGCTCATTGTCAGACCCTTGGGATTCGATGCTGGGATAAGAACGCTCGAGCGCACAATCGAAGGGATTGTCAGGAAAGTTGCGCGGCTGATGGTTGAAGGAAAAGGGCAGACCTTTAAAGTCACAACAGCAAACATTAAGGAATTTCTGCCCCGTTAATTTTTTTTATAACTTTTTACCAGTTTTTAACACCCGATGCTGCGTAAAATTGATTGTTTTTACTACTTGTAAAGATGGACAAAAAAGAGTTACTTGCCAGGCTTAAAAAAAGAATGCAGGGGGATAAAACCCTGCCCCTTAGGGAAAATGCCACAAATCTAGTGTTTGGAGAGGGGAGTAGCGAGGCAAAACTACTTTTCCTGGGTGAAGGACCAGGTTTTTGGGAAGATCAAAAAGGAAGACCGTTTGTCGGTAATGCCGGAACCCTCCTAAATCAGTTACTTTATTCGATTAAAGTGGAGAGGGGAGATGTTTTTATAACCAATGTTGTTTGCTTCAGACCACCCAATAATCGAGATCCTTCCCCAGAAGAAATTGAAGCCTTTCAGCCGTATATCGATGAGATAATTGAGATTATTGGTCCCAAGGTTATCGTTACTTTGGGTAGATTTTCGCTGGCCAAGTTTCTGGCCGGAGCAAAAATTAGCGCTGTTCACGGAAGGATCTTCGCTGTAAACTGGAAGGGTAGAGAGATTAAAATAATTCCAATGTATCACCCTGCGGCGGCGCTAAGAAGCGCTGAAGTTATGAGACAGATAAAAGAAGATTTTTTAAAAATTCCCAAACTCTTATGAGCTTAAAATTTATTGCCTTATCGGGCACAACCGGCGTAACCCAGAATCTCTATTTATACGAATATGGAGACGATTTGATTGTGGTCGATTGTGGCGTGGGTTTTCCCGAAGCCGATATGTATGGGGTAGATTTAGTTATTCCCGATTTTTCGTATATCAAAGAAAATGCAAGAAAAGTAAAAGCAATCTTGATTTCCCACGGACACGAAGACCATCTGGGAGCACTCCCCTTTTTAGTTAAAAGCATAAAAGCACCGATTTATTCGACTAAATTAGTTGCTGGTTTTATTGAAGATAAATTTTTGGATTATGGAATCAAAAATATCAAAGTTAATGTCTTTGATCCGGAGAAAGACGTCTTGACTTTTGGCTCTTTTAGAATTACTCCCTTCAGAGTTTCACACTCGGTTCCTGACGGAGTCGGTTTTGCAATCGATACTCCCGAAGGTAGGGTTTTCCATATTCCGGATTATAAATTCGACTGGACCCCGGTTGACGGCCGGCCCTTTGATATCAGTAAGGTCTCGGCCTTGGCTTCCGAGGGAGTCTTGGCCCTGGCCTCTGACTGTATTGGAGCCACGAGCCCTGGATATACCGAGAGTGAAAAAGAAATCGAAGGAAGAATCGAAGAAATCATCAGACGCGCAAGCGGGCAAGTCTTTTTTACAACTATCTCTTCTAATATCTCCAGAATGCAGCAGGCACTCAATGTTTCTGGTCGCTTGGGCAGGAAAGTCGTTTTTATCGGTCGCTCGATAGAAAGAAAGGCCGAGATTGCAAGGACCTTGGGCTATCTTTATTATCCCGAAAATTTAGTCGTAAGTCCCAAACAGGCGAGAAAACTTCCAGCGAGTAAAATTCTCTATCTTATTTCGGGAAGCTATGGTCAGCCGGGAAGCGCTTTATATCGGGTTGCCCTCCAAGAACACGATTTTCTGAAACTTGAATCGGGGGACGTGGTCATTTTCTCTTCCGACCCAGCCCCGCCCGGCTCTAAGGCAAATGTCGATTTTGTCGTCGACAAACTGATTGAGGAGAATATCGACGTGCATTATTACGACATGCAGGAAGACCTGCATGTTTCAGGACACGGAAGCATCAAAGACATCGAAATGCTTTTCGGACTTCTCAAACCGAAATACTTTATTCCCATCGGAGGAACAATCAGGCACATGCGGGCGTATTCTCTGATTGCCCAAAAAATGGGTGCAAGGCCAAGTCAAGTTTTCGAGCTTCTGCCGGGAGAGATTGTCGAATTTAAGGGTAGAAATGCAAGAGTCGCCGGTCGAATTTCCGTCAAAGACGTCTTGGTTGACGGGCTGGGCATTGGCGATGTCGGCAACATTGTTCTTAGGGACAGGCAGATTCTTGCCAAAGACGGGATAGCAATTGTGCTTTTGACGCTTGATAGAACCCAGGGGAAGCTAATAAACGAGCCAGAAGTATTGAGTCGGGGTTTTGTCTATGAGGGTAAAAATAAAAGACTTCTCTTACAAGCTGGAAGAATTCTGGCCAGAGAGCTTTCCCGAAAGCCAAGGCTGGATCCAAAGATTGTGAAAGATTCAACGCTAGACTTTCTTGAGCGCTACTTTTTTGAGGCTACTGGCAGGCGTCCGATGGTTCTGCCTCTCATTGTAGAAGTTTAAGGGTATAATGTATCTGACATGAGGAGAAGAAGGTTTACCAAGCGTGCCTTTAGGCTTCGACTCAAAAGGGCAACCGTTTTTTCCATCACCCAAGTTTTCTTCTTTGCCCTGGCGGGTCTGGTCCTGATTTCGTTTTCCAGACAAGGCCTGATCTTATTGCGGTTGAATGAATTTCTCGTCCAATCATTTTCTTGGGCAACAATATTTCTGCCCTTTGTCTTTCTTTCCTTTGCCTTCATGCTTTCTAAAATCAAGATTCCTCTTTCGCAACCGAATGTCGTCGTGGGTAGCGTTCTTTTTTTTATTTCACTAGCCACGCTGGGTAGAGCCGGAACCTTGGGCAGGATGGCGTGGGAGGCAATTTCTTCGCTACTAACCCCAGCCGGGGGTTTTATCATTCTTCTGGGAACAACGCTAGTTGGCCTAATAATTCTTTTTAATACTTCATTTGAACAAATAATCGCCTTAATTCTGGCAATATTCAATCAGGGAAGGGGTTATATTGTTGGCGACAAAAGATTCGAAGTTGGTCTGCGCCCTCGAGGCCTCAAAGTTTCTGGAGGAGCACCAGTAAGCTCGAAGGGGGTAGCCCCTCGGCCAAGCGAAGCTTTAGAACCCAGGCTAGTGAGTAACGTGCGGGGAGAAGAGAAGGTTTGGCGATATCCTCCCCTCGAGCTTTTAACCGATATCGAAGGGGGCAAAGCCGACAGGGGCGATATCAAAGGCAACGCCGCAATTATCGAAAAGACACTCGAAAGCTTTGGCATAACTGCTAGGGTGGTTGAAGTCAACTTAGGCCCCGCGGTTACCCAATACGCGCTTGAGGTTGCGCTTGGGACTAAACTTTCAAAAATTACAGCCCTAGAGAGGGATTTAGCCTTGGCGTTGGCCGCACCCACAGGAACTATCCGAATTGAGGCTCCCATTCCGGGCAGAAGCCTGGTTGGAATCGAACTCCCCAACCGTTCACCTGAATTTGTGCCTCTCAAGAAAATGATGGAAAGTGATGCCATGCGCGAGCACGAATCCAAGCTTGCCGTAGCCCTAGGACTTGACGTTTCGGGTCGGCCAAACGTGACCGAGATTGGACGGATGCCACATGTGCTTATTGCCGGGCAGACGGGTTCGGGTAAAAGCGTCTGCATCAACGCGTTTCTTTCTACGATTCTCTTTCGGGCCACCCCCTCCGAGGTCAAACTTATTTTGGTCGACCCCAAAAGGGTAGAGCTAACTATCTATAACGGTATTCCCCACCTTTTGACTCCGGTGATTGTCGAACCCGAGAAGGTAATTTCGGCCTTAAGGTGGATTTTGAGCGAAATGGATAGAAGGTATAAGCTCTTTGCCCAGGCAGGAGCCAGAAATATCGACGGGTTTAATGAAATGTCGGGCTTTCAAGCCTTACCGTATATCGTTTTGGTAATCGACGAACTTGCCGATATTATGCTTTTTTCTCCGGTTGAAGTCGAGGATGCGATTACCAGAATTGCCCAGATGAGCCGAGCCACAGGCATCCACATGGTCTTGGCCACGCAGCGGCCTTCGGTTGACGTTATTACGGGACTGATTAAGGCCAATATCCCCTGTCGGATTGCCTTTGCCGTCTCTTCCCAAGTTGACTCGCGGGTCATTTTGGATGCCCAAGGGGCAGAAAAACTCCTGGGCAGGGGAGACATGCTCTACCTTCCGCCGGAACAGGCCAAGCCCATCAGAATCCAGGGGGCATACGTTTCCGAAAAAGACATCAATGCTCTGGTCTCTTTCCTCAAAAACCAAGGGGTCTCGCCGCAATACACCGAAGAAGTAACCACCATGACCAAAGCCGGCGTTGCCCAAGTCCCGGGCGTCGACGGGGAGCTCGACCCTCTTTTTAAAGAAGCTGTCAGGGAAGTCTGTCAATACGATCGCGCCAGCGCCTCTCTTCTACAGAGAAGACTCTCCATCGGTTATGCCAGAGCAGCTCGGATTATCGACCAACTCGAGGCAGCGGGCGTGGTTGGTCCGGCCGAAGGCAGCAAACCCCGAGAGGTTTTAATTAGAAATGCCGAAGAATTTCTTGCCTCCTCCTCCCCGGAGCCGCAGGAACCCGCCACCTAAAATAGATGAAAACCATAGGTAGCCTCATCAAAGAGGCCCGGACTAGAAAAAAGATTTCGCTAACCAAGCTTGAAGGTGTAACCAAAATCAAAAAAGAATTTCTTCAAGCCCTGGAGGCTGAAGCGTGGAATAAATTACCCGAATACCCCGTGGTCAGTGGATTTGTAAAAAACATCGCCCACGCACTCGGGGTTAGTGAGAGGAATTTGCTCGCGGTCTTGAGGCGCGATTATCCTCCCCAAAGCTTGCCCATAAATCCCAAGCCGGACGTTGAAGATAGATTCGTCTGGAGTCCAAAGCTAACCTTTATGGTTGGGGTTGGGATCGTGGTGGTCTTTTTGCTTGCCTATCTCACTTTACAGTACAAAAAATTTGTTAGCCCCCCTTCTTTGAGCGTTTTTGAGCCGAAAGAAGGACAGACAGTTAGCCAAAGAACACTTAAAGTCAGCGGGAAAACCGATTCGGATGCAACGGTCAAAATTAATAATCAACCGGTGATTCTCGATGCCGATGGCAATTTTAGCGCCGAAATTTTGGTTTATGAGGGAACTACGGAAATTGAAATCAGAGCCAAATCTCGGGCTGGAAAACAAACAGTGGTTCGTCGTAAGATAGTTCCAGAACTAAAGGAATAAATGGACGGAGTCCAGACACTACTCATCGTCGTCGTAATTTCCCTCACCCTTCTTCTGATCATTGTTGGAGTTCAAGTCCTTCTAATTATTATCGATTTAAGAAAAGCAATTAAAAGACTAAACAGCATTTTGGAGGATGCGATTTTGGGAGGAGGGTTAATACGGCCGGAGAAACTAACTGGAGTTATTGAAATCTTGAGAAAAACAAAAAAGCTGGAAACCCACGGACAGGAATCTTCTCAATCTAGATAACGCTCGGCATTAAAGTTATAATCTAGCCATGAGTTCAGATGAAATTCGCAAGAAATATCTCAAATTTTTTGAGAAAAGAGGTCACGTTAGGATTAGTCCCTCACCCCTTGTTTTAGAAAACGACCCCACCACTCTCTTTACTTCTGCCGGGATGCAACCCCTAATTCCCTATTTAAAAGGTGAACGCCACCCCAAAGGAAAAAGACTAGTTGATACCCAACCAAGTTTTCGCACGGTGGATATCGAGGAGATAGGCGACAATAGACACCTGACGTTTTTTGAAATGCTGGGAAATTGGTCTTTGGGGGATTATTTCAAAAAAGAACAACTTGCCTGGTGTTTGGAATTTTTTACTGAGGAATTGGGGTTACCTCAAGAAAAACTTTGGGTCTCGGTTTTCGCTGGCACAAAGGAAGTCCCCAAAGATTTAGAATCGGCTGAAATCTGGAAAGGTTTGGGAATTCCCGAGGAGAGAATTTTTTATTATGGAGCTCAAGAGAACTGGTGGAGTCGTTCGGGAACCCCAGAGGCAATGCCGGCGGGAGAAATCGGTGGGCCAGATTCTGAAATTTTTTATGAATTTAACCTCCCGCACGACCGAAAATTTGGGAAAGAGTGTCATCCGAATTGTCAATGTGGCCGCTTCATCGAGATAGGCAACTCGGTATTTATTCAGTACGAAAAACAAGCTGATGGAAGCTTGAAAGAACTGCCCCAGAAAAATGTAGATTTTGGTGGAGGCCTTGAGAGGGTTGCTGCCGCTGTTAATGGAAAACCAGACGTTTTTGAGATTGACATTTTTGAACCGCTAATCAATGTCATCGAAAGCAAGGTCGGGGAAAATTACGGTGGGAATGAGGAAAAAAATAGAAGATTTAGAATCATCGCCGACCATATGAGGGCCGCTGTTGCTATAGCTTCCGAGGGTGTTTTCTCCAGCAACAAACAACAAGGTTATGTTTTAAGGCGTTTAATAAGACGCGCTGCCCTAAACATGCAGAGACTAGTGGGGGGTTCTCCCCGGAATCTTTCAGAAAGCATCGTCGCCGTTCTCACCGCAAAAGAGGAAATTGTTGAGGCAATCGCCGAAGAAGTTGGAAAATTCGAGCTAGTTATAGCTAAGGGAAAGGCTCTGGTCAAAGGCAATCCCCATTTGGACCCCTTCAACCTTTTCCAGTCTTACGGAATTCCTTTTGAGGTGGCAGAAGAGCTTTTGAGAGAAGAAGGCAGAAAGCTTGATGAGAAAGACAGAAAAGATTTTGCAGAAAAGTTTAAGAAACACCAGGAACTCTCAAGAGAGCTTTCGGCAGGAATTTTTAAAGGGGGGCTTTTTAATACTTCAAAGGAAGTAATTAAACTGCATACTGCGACCCATCTTTTGCATGCTGCCCTGAGGAAGATTCTCGGAGAACACGTTAGCCAGAAAGGAAGCAACATTACAACCGAAAGACTGCGGTTTGATTTTTCTCACCCGCAAAAATTGACCGCGGAGGAAATTAAAAAAGTGGAAGAGCTTGTAAACGAACAGATCAAAAGAGACTTACCCATTTCATCTGCAGAAAAGACCCTTGATGAGGCGCTTGCCGAGGGAGCTCTGGCATTTTTTGGAGAGAAATACGGGGAGAAAGTCAAGGTTTATTCGATTGGCGACTTTTCCAAAGAGGTCTGTGGAGGACCGCACGTTTCGCAGACTGCCGAGGTTGGGCGTGTTAGAATAATTAAGCAGGAAAAGCTCGGGGGAGAAGTAGTTAGAATTTACGCAACTACCGAATAACCTATGAACCTCAGAGATTTTTTGGCCAGCGGTGGTACTAGAAACGGCGAATTTTATTGGGCTCTGGTCATCGAGCCCGGTTGGATTCAGGCCGGCGTCTGGCAGATTAGGGGGGAGGCGGCCGAAGTTGTCGCGATTAGTCCCCCGACCGCGTGGGAGACAGAAGAAGAACTAATTGGGGCGGCAGACGCGGCTCTTTCGGCTGCGGTTCAAACCTTGCCCGAGGACGTAAATGAGCCGTCAAAAACCGTCTTCGGTGTTCCTCCTTTCTGGGTCGCTGAAGGCCAAATCAAAAAGGAATATCTCGATGCGATTCGCAAACTTTGTGCGGACCTTTCTCTCGAGCCAGCGGGTTTCGTGGTTCTACCCGAAGCCATCGCCCACTATTTTAAATCCCAAGAAGGCTCTCCCTTAAATGCCATCGTCTTGGGTATCGAGCGGGAGAATTTGGAGGTTGCGGTTTTTAAGTTGGGAAACCTGGTAGGCACATCCACTATAGCAAGAAGCGTATCCATCTCCGACGACGCTCTCGAAGGCTTGGCCAGATTTGCTACCGAGGAAGCCCTGCCTTCGCGAATTTTAATTTATGACGGCAAAGAGGGGGAATTGGAGGACGTCAGGCAGTCTCTTCTTGATACCTCTTGGGAGGAACAAGAAAAAATAAAGTTTTTACATACGCCCAAGGTTGAGCTTATCGATCCGCAAAAGAAAGTTTTGGCCACAGCTTTGGCGGGAGCTTCGGAAATTGCCCAAGTTTCTAGCATTAGCGCCAAAAAGCCCGAATTTCCCGAGGAGGAAAAGCCAGAAGAAATTGGGAACCTCGCCCAACCCGAAGAAGTTACGGCTTCGGAGTTGGGTTTTGTGGTTGGTCAAGACGTGGGAGCCAAGAAGGAAGAACCCGCCCCCCCAGAGGTCGCACCCCAGGCGCCCCCTGTGACCCCAAGCCCCACCCTGACGAGACCGTTTTTCCGAAAATTTATTTCACCAGGGTTTTTTGACCAGTTAAGACTGACTTTAGTGTCTCTCTTTTCAAGGTCGAGGATAGGCAAAGGAGACTTACTGGGAGGGAAGGTCTTTGGGATTGGAGTTATCGCCCTGGCCGCTTTCTTGGTAGTCGGCTTTGTCTGGTGGTGGTTCTTCCCCAAGGCGAGGGTGACAATCTTTGTTTCCCCTCGCAGACTGGAAGAGAAGATTGACCTCACGCTTGATACCAACTCACAGACCTCGGATGTTGCCAAAAGAGTTTTAGGGGCAAAGATTATCGAGACAGACGCCTCAGGAGACAAGACTAAATCGACAACTGGAACAAAGCGGGTGGGAGAAAAAGCCAGGGGTTCGGTAAAAATCCAGAACGGTCTGGCGTCGAGTATCACCTTAACTGTGGGAACGGTTCTTGTTTCATCTAACGACCTCCGCTTTACAATCGATAAAACGGCTTCGGTCTCGGGAGCTCTTTCTCCGTTAAATCCAGGAACGGCAACCTTCGAGGTTACAGCTAGCGACATTGGCGCCGAGTATAACATTGCCAAAGACGATAGTTTTAAAGTCGGCAATTATCCCAAGGCCGAAGTTGACGCCCTTGCCTTGGCAAATTTTTCTGGAGGTTCAAGTCGAGAAATAGCGGCCGTTTCCGCGGCTGACCAAGAGGAACTCGCGGGAGAACTTTTGGAGGAACTTGCCGAGAGGGCAAAAAGCGAACTTGCGCAGGAGGCGAAAGAAGACGATTTCTTTCTCGAAGACGTAATCTTAACCGAGGTTACCTCCCGGGCGTTTAGTAATAAGGTCGGAGACGAAGCTGCGAACTTGAAACTTTCTCTGGGCGTTTCGGCTCAAGGTCTTGTTGTTAGAAGACAAGAATTCTACGAGCTTGCCAGAGAAGTTCTAGGTGAGAAGGTCTCTTCGGGTTTTGCCTTGAGGGATGAACAGATCTCGGCCGATTTTGAGCTGACGGATGAGTCTGGCGGAGTTTACGAGCTTGCCGGTTTTTTTACCGTCAACCTTCTTCCCGAAGTAAATGTTGACGAGATTACCCAGAACATTAGAGGCAGATACCCTAGACTGGCTGAGAATTATCTGACCGCCATTGCCGGTTTTAGCCGAGCAGAAATAAAACTCTCCCCCAACTTACCCGGGAGGCTGGGGACACTCCCGCGAGTCAGCAAAAATATCACCATCGAGGTGGAGGCTGAAAGATAGATGCGAAGTCGAATTCTGCTGAAAATTTCGGCAGTTGTCTCGGGTATCTCCGGTGTAGTGATTTTGACTGCCGTTTTGGTTCCCATTGTCTTTTACGAAACCCCCACCCTAATTAGTCCCTTGGCCGAGGAGCCGCAAGCGGGGGGAGAAGAAATAGACTATACCAAGGCCAGCAACTGGTTTGTGGGAGGAGCAGAGGAAGAAGAATTTATTTCTGCCGAGGTTAACTACTATACCCTATCCATAAAAAAATTGGGGATTGAGGACGCAACCGTTGCTCTGGGGGGGGAGGACCTTTCGCAAAGCCTCATTCAGTACCCGGGGACGGCTCTTCCGGGCAAAATCGGTAACGCCGTCGTCTTCGGCCACTCGATTCTCCCCATCTTCTATAACCCCAAAGACTATATCGCCATTTTCTCCACCCTGCCGACTCTAAAAAAGGGAGACGAGATAGCCGTTAACTACGACGGAGTCTCTTATAAGTATAGGGTTGAGACCTTGTTTGAGGTTTTGCCGACCGATATTGAGGTACTTGAGCAGGATACTTCCGACTCTTTCTTAACGCTCGTTACCTGCGTTCCTCCGGGAGACCCCAGAAAACCCAAGAGGCTAATCGTCAGAGCCAGGATTGTCCCGCCCGAAATTTCAAATGAGAATACTCGGCATTGATTATGGCAGAAAGAAGATAGGTCTGGCTACTTCCTTTGAGGGTTTAGCCGAACCCTACGGAGTCATCCGAGTTGAGAACGAAAAAGAAGCCCTCATAAAGATTGCCAAAATTGTGCGCCAAGAAAAAATTGAGAAGATTGTTGTCGGGATTTCCGAAGGGGAGATGGGAGAGGAGGCCCGAAAATTTAGTTTCAGTTTAAGTTCAAGTCTACGTCGAAGACGGTTACCCAGTCCTAGTCTTCCTGTCGAAACCTACGACGAAACGCTGACGACCAAAGAGGCCCAACGGTTATCAATCGAGGCGGGCATCAAAAAGGGGAAAAGGCGCAGGCTTGAGGATGCATTCGCTGCGACCCTTGTGTTACAATCCTTTTTAGAAAGGCTCAAGTAGTGTTTAAAAATGTAATCGCGCCCATTCAAGCTTGGTTACTCTCGCAAGGAAGATGTGTGGGATGTGGCAGAGAACTTTCGGCCGGTAAAAGAGAGAAAAGAAAAGACGCTACCGAAAAGGTAACCTGTGAATGCGGCCGGATATTTATCTACGACCCCAGAACCAAAAAATACCGACGTGCTCTTCTTGAAGAAGTTTAATGAAACGGCTTTCTTACCTTCTTTTGTCATTGTTTTTGGTGGCCTTTTTGTTAGCTGGCCTCACTTGGTTTAAGGCCCAAAGCGCACCTGTCGCAAGTGATACTTCGTTGAAAGATTTTTTGATCGTCAAAGGTTCTTCGGCTTCACAAATTGCCAACAAACTCGAAAAAGAAGGCTTTATCAAAAACTCCCTAGCCTTCAGAATCTACGTTCAGCTGACGGGCTTAAGCAAAAAGATTCCCGCCGGAGAATACAGGCTCTCTCCGAGTTATTCTTTATTTAGACTTGTTGCTGAGCTACTCAAAGGGCCCACTGAAATCTGGGTGACTATACCCGAGGGCCTAAGGCGTGAAGAAATCGCCGAAAAGTTTACATCTGCCTTTGGCAAGGGCGAGGACTTTAGTGACAGATTCCTGGAGGCAGCAGACGGTTTGGAAGGGTTTCTATTTCCCGACACCTATCTTTTTCCGAAGACCGCAAGTGCGTCGGCGGTGGTTGTCAAGATGCGCTCCACATTCGACAAAAAAATAGCAGAGTTAGACGAGAAGATCAACTCTGGGAGTTTGACTGTCGGCCAGGTGATTACCTTGGCGTCGATTGTGGAAAGAGAGACGAAATTTGCCGCTGAGCGGCCGATTATCGCCGGAATTCTTCTTAATCGTTTGAATCTCGGCATGGGTCTAGCGGCGGATGCGACCGTCCAATACGCAATTGCAACCTCTAAATGTAGTGGGCGTACCGATTGCGAGTGGTGGCCGACCCTGACGAAGGAGGACCTCAGCATAAATTCTGCCTACAATACTTATAGATTTAAAGGTCTCCCCCCGAGTCCCATTGCCAACCCAGGCCTCTCTGCGATTAGAGCAGTTGTTGAGCCAGAAGAGTCGGAATACCTTTATTATTTGCACGACGAGAAGGGTGTTGCCCACTACGCAAGGACGTTAGAGGAGCACAACGCAAACGTTAGAAAATATCTGGGTCAATAAAGCCCTTGACAAGGAGCTATTTGTGGCTATAATCGCATCTTAGGCGTACCAATGTACGCCTGTGCCGTGTTTAGAAGCGGGCCTTTTTTCGTTCCCAGATCCGGATGGCCGCAAACAACCATAAAAGTCGCCTAAATTTTGGCAAAGAAGAGAAAGACTTACCCAAACTTGACCTTGCAAACGTGCAAAGGGAATCTTGGGAATGGTTCCTGACCGAGGGTATAGCCCAAGAGCTGGCCGAGATTTCTCCGATCGACGACTTTACGGGGAAAAACTGGCAGCTAGTCTTGGGAGAATACTCTTTGGGGGCTCCAAGCATTTCCCCCCTTACTGCTTCACAAAAAGGGCTGACTTATTCCTCTCCGCTAAAGATTAAAGCCACGCTAGTTAATAAAAAGACCGGCAAGGAAGTCAAGCAAGAAGTTTTCTTGGGAGACTTGCCCCAGATGACTTCGCGCGGGACCTTTATCATCAATGGGATTGAGAGAACGGTTATCAACCAGATTGTTCGTTCTCCGGGGGTCTATTTCTCGGGAGAGCTAGACGCCTCCTCTGGTCGAATGCTTTATAGAGCCGAGGTCAGGCCCCTCCACGGCTCTTGGCTGGAATTTGAGGTTGCCAGAAACGACGTTGTCGCCGCCCGTATCGATAGGAGGAGAAAAGTTTTGGCGACCGTACTTCTCAGGGCCATGGGGGTGGAGTCAGACGCTGAAATAATCGAGTTTTTCAAAGAGGTTGATGTCGACGCTAACCACAACTATATTCAAACCACCCTCGAAAAGGACCCGACAAACACCAAAGAAGAAGCTGTTCTGGAAATTTACCGGAAGCTAAGACCCGGAGAACCCGCAGTTTTAGAAAACGCAGAAGCCCTTTTTGAATCCTTGTTCTTGGACCACCGGCGCTACGACCTCGGTAAAGTCGGCAGGTTTAAGATCAATAGAAGGTTGGGTCTGACAGTTCCCAATGAGAAATCAACCTGGGTACTCACCCGCCAAGATGCTCTGGGCACAATTGCCTACCTAATTGGACTCCAGAACGGCAAAGGTAGAGTTGACGATATCGACCATTTGGCCAATAGGCGCTTAAGACGCGTTGGCGAACTGGTTGCCACCAACGCCTTTAGGGTTGGTCTTTTGAGACTAGAACGCTCAGTCAAGGAGAAGATGAGCTTGATTTCGGCTGATGACAAACCCCTGCCGGCGACACTGATTAATGCCCGTCCTTTGATTGCCTCTCTCAATGAATTCTTTAGGAGTAACCAACTTTCTACAATTCTTGATGACACCAATCCACTTTCGGAGATTGACAACTTGAGGCGTGTGTCGGTCTTGGGCCCTGGCGGGATAAACAGGGAAAGGGCCTCTTTCTCCATTCGCGACGTCAACTCTTCGCAATACGGCAAAATTGACCCCGTCCGCTCTCCCGAAGGACCCAACATTGGTCTGGTTACTTACCTGGCTCTCTACGCCCGAGTCAACGAATACGGATTTTTGGAAGCTCCTTATAAAAAGGTTGAAAAGGTCAAAAGGGGCAGAAAGACCTTAGTGAAAGTGACAGACGGGGTCGTCTATTTGGCAGCTGATGATGAGGAGGAATACCACATCACCCATTCGGGAGTAAACATCGATTCGCGGGGATATATCACCGACGCAAGAGTTGCCTTTAGATACAAAGGAGTCTTTACGGAGGGGGCAGTTGAGCTGGTTGATTTTATTGACGTAACTCCCCGTCAGGTGGTTGGAGTTTCTGCCTCGTTGATTCCATTTTTGGCCCACGACGAAGGCAACCGAGCTCTCATGGGAAGTAATATGCAGTGCCAGGCAGTTCCTCTGGTTGTCCCCGAGGCTCCGACGATTGGAACTGGGATGGAGACTGGGGTCGCCAATGCCATGGGCAGGCTGATTTTGGCGAGACACGCGGGGGTCGTCGAATATGCCGATTCGGAGAGAATCGAGATCAAACTTGATAAAAAGGTCGAAGGTTCCGAAGGGGTTGAAGACATCGAAATTACAGATAACGGCAAGAGAGAAATCTACCACCTCACGAAATTCAAAAGGACAGCTCACTCAACCTGTTACAACCAGAGGGTGGTTGTGAGACCCGGACAGAAGGTGAAAGCGGGAGAGCTTTTGGCCGACGGCCCCGCCGTTGAAGGAGGAGAGCTGGCCCTGGGGAGAAACTTGGTGATTGCCTATACTTCCTTTGGTGGCTACGGTTTTGAAGACTCAATTTTAGTTAGCGACCGGCTGGTCAAAGAAGACGTTTTAACCTCGATTCATATCGAGGAGTACGAGGCCGACGTTGTCGATACGAAACTTGGGCCAGAGGAGTTAACCCGCGACATCCCCAACGTAGCTGAGACAGAACTTGCCAACTTGGCCGAGGACGGAATCGTTGTCATCGGAGCCGAGGTTGGACCCAACGACATCCTCGTCGGAAAAATTGCACCCAAGGGGGAGACGGAATTAACTTCGGAAGAAAGGCTTCTGCGGGCAATCTTTGGTGAAAAGGCGAGAGAGGTGAGGGATACCTCACTTCGGGTTCCCCACGGAGAGAAAGGAATCGTCGTTGATGTGGCGATTCTGGATAAAGACAAAGGGGACGAACTCGGCCCCGGAGTTCTAAAAAGGGTTATCGTCAGAGTCGCCCAAATTAGAAAAATTACGGTTGGGGACAAAGTAGCAGGGCGACATGGAAATAAGGGGGTCATTGTAAAGATAATGCCCCTGGCTGACATGCCTTACCTGGAGGACGGCACACCCGTTGACATCATTATTTCTCCCCTTTCGGTTCTGGCCCGAATGAATTTGGGGCAACTCCTTGAATGCCACCTGGGCCTGGCCCTTTCCAAGAAAGGTCAGAAGGCAGAACTACCCGTTTTTGACAAAATAGGAGAGGACGTTATTGGTCGACAACTTGCCGCCGCCAACCTTCCCGTCAGCGGAAAAACCAGGCTTTATGACGGCCGAACAGGAGAGCCTTTTAAGGAAGAAACGGTGGTCGGAGTCGGCTACATCATGAAGCTGACTCACATGGTCGAGGATAAAACGCACGCCCGCTCGACTGGTCCCTACTCCCTGGTTACCCAGCAACCCCTAGGAGGAAAAGCCCAGATGGGAGGACAGCGTTTGGGAGAAATGGAGGTCTGGGCGCTTGAATCCCACCGGGCCGCCTATACCCTGCAGGAGATGCTAACCATCAAATCCGACGATATCGTCGGACGCGCCAGGGCTTTTGAGGCCATCGTCAAGGGCGCAGACATCCCCGAAGCAACGGTTCCAGAATCTTTTAGGGTGCTAGTGAGAGAACTAAATTCCCTGGGCCTTGCGATCGAAGCCAGGGGTGCAGTTGTCGTCAAAGAAGAAGAGGAGGAGGAGCTTGCTGCCGGAGGAGAGCTGGCTCAAGCAGCTGGGGCCGAAGTTATAGCAACCGAAGAGGAGTTGGTTAGCCCCGCAGGCCCGCTGGAGATTGAAGAGGTAAAGGAGGTAGTCTAATGGAACCACTATCCGAGTTAAAGAATTTGACCGATTTCAAGAGTCTACTGGTTAAATTGGCCTCCCCCGAGGACGTGAGACGCTGGTCGCGGGGAGAAGTTACCAAACCCGAGACCATAAACTATCGAACCCTGAAGCCCGAAAAAGATGGTCTTTTTGACGAACGAATTTTTGGACCAACCAAAGACTGGGAATGTTATTGTGGAAAGTATAAAAGGATTAGGTATAAAGGGGTTATCTGTGACAAGTGTGGCGTCGAAGTCACCCAAAGCAGGGTGCGACGCGAGCGGATGGGGCACATCAACCTGGCATCTCCGGTTGTCCACGTCTGGTTTTTCAAAGGAGCCCCTTCGAAAATTTCCCTGCTTTTGGGTATCCCCCCCCGGGCAATCGAGCAGGTTATCTATTTTGCCAGGTACTTGGTTGTTGGTGTTGAAGAAAAAGGGAGAAGGCAGGCGATTAAAAACCTCGAGAAAGCCCGTGAGGCCAGGCTCAAGGAAATTTCGCTTGGGTTTAGCGAGAGAAAAGAAACCCTGAAGACGGAGGCCAAATTAGCCAAGGAGAAGGTTGGCGCCAAAATTAAAGACAAAGAACAGGCCCAACTCGCCTATTCAGAAATTGACCTTGACTTTAGGAAAAAGGAAACAGCGGTGAGTGAGGAGGAGAAGGTAACCCTCGACAAAACAGCCCAGCTTTTCGAGAACCTGGTTGGTTTAGCTCGGGGAATTCGACCCCTTTCGGTCTTGACCGAGGAAGAGTACGACGAGCTGTCAAGCCACGACGCGGTTAACTTTATGGTTACCAAGATGGGAGCAGATGCGGCCCTTTCCGCGATTGAAAATATTAATTTGGAAGAGCTTTCGGCTTCTTTAAGGGCCGAGATCGACGAGCTTAAGGGTTCAAGCGCCAGATATGTCAAATTGGCCAAGAGGTTAAAGCTAATCGACGGCTTAAGAAGGGCCAAGATCGACCCCACCTGGATGGTACTTCGGGTTCTGCCGGTTTTGCCACCGGACTTACGGCCCATGGTTCAACTTTCCGGGGGACGTTTTGCGACCAGCGATTTGAACGACCTTTATCGCCGGGTAATTAATCGCAATAACCGCTTAAAACACCTCATCGACTTGGGTGCTCCAGAAATAATTTTAAGAAACGAAAAAAGAATGCTCCAGGAGGCAGTCGATTCTTTGATTGACGCTTCGCAAAGAAAGGCCGTTAGACGCGGCCGAGGCAGGCAAGTACTTCGGTCCCTCTCCGACATGCTGCGGGGTAAGCAAGGCAGGTTTAGGCAGAATCTTCTGGGCAAGCGCGTCGACTATTCTGGCAGAAGCGTGATTATTGTCGGACCGGAACTTGCCCTGACCCAGTGCGGTCTGCCCAAGGAAATGGCCTTGGAGATGTTTAAGCCCTTTGTCTTAAGGGAAATGATCACCCGAGGAATTGCGCCCAATGTCAAAAGTGCCAAAAACATGCTGGAAAGAAGGCCGCCCGAGGTTTTTGACATCTTGGAGGAGATAACCCGCGACCACCCGGTCCTTCTTAATCGAGCCCCCACCTTGCATAAACTTTCGATCCAGGCATTTTACCCAGTCCTCATCGAAGGCAATGCGATCAGGATTCACCCCGCGGTTTGTGCCGGCTTTAACGCCGACTTTGACGGAGACCAGATGGCGGTCCATGTCCCTCTTTCGAGCCGGGCAAAAGAGGAGGCAAAAAACTTGATGCTGCCGGTTCATAATCTGCTGCGGCCCGCAGACGGCTCGCCGATATCGACCCCGGCCTCAAAAGAAATGGCCTTGGGTATCTATTACCTAACGAGCGAAGACCCGAGGATAGCTCCCTACGCGTCGGTCTTCGCCGACAAGGAGGAAGCAATACTCGCGTACCAAACAAAGAAACTTGAGCTCAGGCAGAAAATTACGGTTAGGCAGGACGGGGAATTAATCGAAACAACAGCTGGCAGGATACTTTTCAATGAAATTTTGCCCGAGGGTTTCTCTTTCATCAACGAGGAGGTTACCTCAAGTGTTATCAAGAGAATTTTCACCGAGGCCTATGCAAAGGTCGAGAAAGAAAAAGTAGTTGAGATGGTTGATGCTATCAAAACCCTAGGATTTTTGGGAGGAACCATTTCAGGGCTATCTTTTGGCATCACCGACGCCACCGTTTATCCGGGCAAAGATAAACTTCTGAAAGAGGCCGAAAGTCGGGTGACCGAAATTGAAAACAACTTTGCCCAGGGGCTCATCACCCTGGAAGAGAAGAAAAGACTTTCTTCCGAGGTCTGGATAGAAGTGACGGAGGAGCTCGCTGACAGGACCTGGGAGATGCTGGATGCGGTTAACCCAATCCGCGTGGTTATCGACGCCAAGGTTGGACGTGCCTCAAGAGACCAGGTCAAACAGCTGGCTGCAATTAGGGGTCTGGTGGTTGACCCCCTGGGAAAGATTGTTGAGCTGCCGATTAAGTCAAACTTTAGGGAGGGTCTTTCGGTCTTTGAATACGTTACCAGCTCCAGGGGTTCGCGCAAGGGGTTAACCGATACCGCCATTAAGACCGCCGACGCTGGCTACTTAACCCGAAGGCTGGTGGACGTTGCCCACGACCTCATCATTAGGTTGCCCGACTGTGGGACCAAGGAGGGGCTGACAGTCAGGAAAGACGTGCGTTCAAACCTTTTTGCCACCAGAATTTTTGGCCGGGTGGCGGGTGCGGACGTAATTCACCCCAAGGACAGGAAGGTCCTGGTGGCCAAAGGCGAGATCATCGACGAGACAAAGGCTGCCGAAATTCACAACCAGGGGGTGAGTGAGGTGGTAGTTCGTTCTCCCTTAACC
>JBMOLC010000044.1:0-3623 GCA_049324215.1 Patescibacteria group bacterium
GGGAAGAAGCCCACTATTATTTTGAGGGTGGAATAAAGTCTTTGGTGGCCCACGCCAACCGCGGCAAGAGCCCTCTATCCGACGTCGTCTATATTGCCAAAGAGGAGGGTGGTATTAGCGGTGAAGTGGCCCTGCAATATACCGACTCCTATAGCGAAAATGTCAGGGGTTTTGTCAACGGCGTCAATACTATTGACGGAGGCACCCACGTTACCGGTTTTAGAATCGCCTTGACTCGGGCCATCTCTGACTATGCCAAGCGGACACTGGGCAACGGCAACGGCAAGAGCGAAGAGAAAAACGGACTAACTGGGGACGATATGAAAGAAGGCTTGACAGCTGTCGTTTACGTCAAAATGCCTTCGGAGGCACTCCAGTTTGAGTCGCAGACCAAAGCCAAACTCAATAACCCCGAAGTCCAGGGATTCGTCTCAACTTTGGTCAAGGAAGGTCTTGATATTTATTTTGAAGAACATCCCGCTGATGCCAAAAAGATTCTCGAAAAAGTTTTCCTGGCCGCTAAAGCCAGACTGGCGGCGAGGGCTGCCAAAGACGCGGTCCTGAGGAAGGGGGCGCTTGAGGGAGCGACCCTACCCGGAAAACTGGCCGACTGTCAAAGTTCTGATCCCTCGGTCTCGGAATTATATATCGTCGAAGGGGACAGCGCCGGGGGAAGCGCCAAGCAAGGAAGAGACAGACGCTTCCAAGCCATCCTTCCCTTGGGAGGAAAAATCCTCAATACCGAACGTGCCCAGCTTGACAAGATTGTCAAGTTTGAAGAAATCAAGGACCTGATTGTTGCCTTGGGGGCTGGCATCGGAGATTCCCTTAACTACGACAAAGTCCGCTACCACCGAATCGTCGTCATGACCGATGCCGACGTTGACGGCGAACACATCAAAACTCTGCTTCTGACTTTCTTTTACCGCCACATGCCCGAAGTTATCAGTCGGGGATATCTTTATATCGCCCTGCCGCCACTCTACCGAATCCAGGCCGCAAAAGACGTAACTTATGCCTACTCCGACGCGGAAAAAGACGCTATTTTGAAAGCAAGGGGGAACGGGAAGGTGGTCGTCCAGAGATATAAAGGGCTCGGGGAAATGAACCCCGCCCAGCTCTGGGAAACAACAATGGACCCCGCCAAAAGAACATTAAAGCAGGTCTCAATCGAGGATGCTGAGGCTGCCGACAGAATGTTTAGCATGTTAATGGGCGAAGAAGTACCCCCCAGAAAGAAATTTATTACTACCCATGCCAGGCTGGCAACCTTGGATATTTGATACTTGAAAGATAGCTATTTGTTTTTTAAAATAGCTTTAAGGACTCGTAACCTGAGTCCTTTTCGTTTAACTAAAAATGTTGGCGGTAATTCTCATTACTTCTTTGCTGGGTATAGCCAGCGCCCTGCTTCTTGCCGGGTATGTCTTAAAAAGGCCAGTCGGGGAAGCAAAAATGCAGGCAGTTAGCGGTGCCATCTTAACTGGGGCTAACGCCTATCTCAAAAGACAATTCTTAAGTCTTTCCCCGATAGTTTTAATTTTGACCGCATTTTTGTATTTGACTGCGCCTAATCCGGCCCTTGCCGTTGGTCGCGCGGCGGCATTTCTGATGGGGGCCTTTTTCTCCGCCCTGGTGGGAACAATCGGAATGAATATCGCCACGCGAGCAAACGTCAGGGTAACCGAAGCTGCTAAAAGAAGTTTTGGCGAAGCCCTGGCGCTGGCCTTTAGAGCCGGTGCCACAACCGGAATGTTGACTGTTGGCCTGGGGCTTTTGGGAGCAACCATTATCTATTGGATATATGGAAGTGCGGCAACCGAAGTCTTGGTCGGTTTTGGATTCGGCGGGAGCCTTTTGGCGCTTTTTATGCGGGTTGGAGGGGGAATTTACACCAAGGCGGCAGACGTTGGCGCTGACCTCGTGGGCAAGGTCGAGAAGGGAATTCCCGAGGATGACCCCAGAAATGCAGCGGTTATCGCCGACCAGGTAGGGGACAATGTCGGGGACTGTGCCGGAATGGCGGCTGACCTCTTTGAGTCCTACGAAGTAACCTTGGTGGCGGCAATGATTTTGGGTGGGGTAACTTTTGGTTTAGCCGGAGTTTTGTTTCCCCTGGCTGTCAGAGCCTTAGGGGTTGGGACCTCGATTTTGGGGATTTTGACAGTTAGGGCCAGAGGCAAAACCGAAATCAGTCAGGGAGTCAATGCAATCATTAGATCTTTCGCTTTATCCGCACTCGTCTCGATAATCGGCTTTTTCCTGCTGGCGAGGTTTATTGCCCAAGACAGCCGACTCGCCTTTGCAACGACAATTGGTATCGCCCTTGCGGTTGGAATCTTCCTCCTGACCGAATATGCAACCGGTAATCATCGACCCGTCAAAACCATCGCCAAGCAATCGCAAACGGGTCCGGCAACCGTAATTCTCTCGGGTCTGGTCTCCGGATTTTCCTCAACCGTCTGGGCAATTTTGGCCATCGGGGTTACCATTCTTGTCTCTTTTCTGCTTTTTAGCGACCCCCTAACCGCAGCTTACGGAGTCGCCTTGGCGGGAATGGGAATGTTAACAACCACTGGTTTAATCGTGTCGATGGACTCCTTTGGCCCGATCGCCGACAATGCCCAGGGGATAGCCGAGCTTGCGGGGCTAACTGGAAAACCGCTTTCCATCCTCCCCAAACTTGACTCCATCGGCAATACGACCAAAGCCACCACCAAAGGTTTTGCAATTGCCTCGGCAGTGGTTGCTGCCGTTTCTCTTTTTGAATCATACCTCACCGATACGGGACTCGCCGGAATCAATATCTCCCACCCCGAAGTTTTTGTCGGTTTCTTAATTGGCGGGTCTATCCCCTTTCTTTTCTCTTCTTTGACGATTAAAGCAGTCTCGGATAGCGCCTATGCGGTTATTAACGAGGTGAGACGCCAGTTTCGAGAAATGCCGGGCTTAATGAAAGGAACCCAAAAGCCCGATTATGCCCGAGTAGTTGATTTGACCACCAAAGCAGCTTTAACGTCTCTCGCTACACCAGCCCTAACAGCCATCATCGTCCCCATACTTGTCGGACTACTGCTTAAGGCCGAAGCTCTGGGAGGTTTCCTGGCAGGAACCATCCTTACCGGCCAGCTTCTGGCGGTATTCATGGCCAATACTGGTGGAGCCTGGGACAATGCCAAGAAGATGATTGAGGATGGGCTTTTTGGCGGCAAGGGAACGGACGAGCATAAAGCAACCGTGGTCGGAGATACGGTCGGGGACCCACTCAAGGATACCTCCGGGCCGGCAATCAATCCTCTGATTAAGGTCATGAACTTGGTTGCAATCTTAGTTATCCCCTTGGTTATTGCCGACAGCTCTCTGACCCCGATTCATTGGGGAGTGGCTCTTCTGGCAGCCATAATTTTGGTTTACTTTCTTGCCTCCTCACAGAAATCTGCGGTCTAAAATGTCTTGTTTTGAGCCTGCAAAAAAGGTAAAATAAGGTAAGGCTAGCTAGCCCTGCCTGCCGGCAGGCAGGCTCATTTTTTTGTATGGATATTGGCAAAATACAGCCGGTAGAAATAACCTCCGAACTCTCCAAAAGTTATCTCGACTATGCGTTGAGTGTTATTGTTGCTCGT
>JBMOLC010000045.1:0-29470 GCA_049324215.1 Patescibacteria group bacterium
TCTCTTGGGCCTTTTTGCCCTGATTCTGGCAGGCGAGCTGATAGTGGGGTTGGGCCTGGCCCTGACCGGTAGTTACTTGGCCGTATCCCGTGCTCGCCGCAACAAATGAAACTTGTCAAGTTAGTTCTAGTTTTTTTACTCCTCGTAACTTCTTTACTAGTACTTAAAAGAGGCGTTTCAGCCCAGGCCTGTACGGGAATTAGCAATTTAAGCGAACGAATTGCTTGCTACGAAAAGGAGCTAGAAAGGCTAACTGTACAGTCAAAAACTTTAGCTAACCAAATTGCTCAGTTTGACGCCCAGATAAGACTCACGACCTTAAAAATTTCCCAGACAGAAGAAAAGATTGCGCTTTTAGGCGGCCGAATCGACCAACTCGAAGGTTCTTTATCTGCCCTCTCCCGAGCTTTTTCCTCGAGGGCAGTCGAAACCTACAAAATGGCCAGGGTCGGCGACCCCTTTTTGATTCTGGTGTCCGCTCCCGATTTGGGTGAGGCAGTCACCAGGTTTCACTACCTGCAAAAAATTCAGGAGGCGGATCGCGACCTTCTTTCCCGCCTGCAATCAGCCCAAATAACCTATCAGGAAGAAAAGACCGACCAGGAAACACTGCAAGCTCAATTAGAAAAGCAAAAGACCGACCTTGATCGACAAAAAAAGGAAAAAGCCAACCTCTTGGCCGTAACCAAGAACGACGAAAAGAGGTACCAAGAACTTTTGGCGGCAGCCCGCGCCGAACTTGCGGTCGCCTTGGGGCAGGGTAAGGAAACGTTCTTGCGGGATGTGGCCGAGGGAGACGTAATCGGCCGGGTAATTCCTTCAGCCTCTGGTTGCTCGTCGGGCCAGCACCTGCATTTTGAAGTTCACCAAGGCACATCAATTCAGGACCCAAGTAATTATTTGCGACCAATTTCTTTTACCTATTCCTATAACCCCGACCAATATTGGTATTACGGGACGATAAATCCGCATGGAAGCTGGCGCTGGCCGATGGACGAGCCGATTGTCATCAACCAAGGCTACGGTTCACACCAATTTGCGAAAACTTTTTATCCCGGCGGGGTTCATAACGGCATCGATATGGACTCGGACTCCTCGACCACAGTTAGAGCGGTTAAGGGAGGAAAGCTTTATGGTGGTAGTTACCAGTGTGGCGGCAAGTACGCTGGCACTTTACTCTATGCCAAGGTTGACCAAGGGGATGGTCTGACTACTTGGTATCTCCACACGACCCCCCAATAAATGGCAAAACTGCCCCTAATAATAATAGTTTTTGCCCTCTTTATATTTTGGTTGGTAGGGACCGCTCATGCTCAACTTATTAATGAATTTTTACCAAATGGAACTTCTGAATGGGTCGAGTTTTATAACGATAAAGATTATCCCGTCGATTTGTCAAAATATTTTTTTGACGACGACAACGATTTTGTCTCAGACATAGGCTCAAATAAGATAAGCCTTAGTGGAATATTGCCCCCAGGAGGGCTCTGTTATTGGGACTTGTCTACATATTTAAACAATGATGGAGATACACCCACTCTTTTTTCAGATACAGGAACAATAGTAGACACTTATACTTACGCCTCGACTTCTGCAGGACTCTCTTTTTCTAGGGTTCCCGATGGAGGTGCTTGGCAGATAAATGTTAGTCCTTCGAAAGCCAGCACAAATTGTGCGTCTCTTGCTCCAACCCCCACTCCGACGCCAACTCCATCGCCGACGCCCACCCCAACCCCTACCCCGATACCTACGAAAAGTCCGACTTCAACTCCTACTAAGACTTCTACCCCTAAACCAATAAGTACTCCCGAAGTTGTTTTATCAAATGAAGAAAATGACAGTAATGAATTAGTTTTAGGGTTGAGGGAACAATTGAAGGAGTCAGAAGAAAAAGAGGAAGTTTCTGAAAAGAAGGAAGAAAAGAAGTTTCCCTATTTTGCCATCGTTATCATGCTTTTAGGTTTGGTTCTAATGGGTGGTGCAGGTTATATGTTGCATCGGAATCTAAAGTATAATAATGATAGTGAAGAAAATTCTTAAACTTTGGGTACCCGCTTTTTTATGGGCAGCCGTAATTTTTTTATTTTCGTCTTTCCCAACTTCTAAAACCTCTGAAATTTATTGGCAGGATTTTATTGTTAAAAAGAGCGCCCACATAGTTGAATACGGTATTTTCGCAATTCTTCTTTATCGGGCTCTGAAAAATTCTGGTGTTGAAAAGAAGAATGCGGGGCTAATTGCCATACTTCTGGCAGTTATCTATGGAGCAACCGATGAGTATCACCAGTCTTTTACTCCCGGCAGGGAACCGAGGGTTCGGGACATATTTTTTGATACAATTGGAAGCGTTTTAGCAATTTACTACCTATGGAACTTACTACCCAAAGCGCCGCAGAGACTAAAGACTTGGGCAAGACGTTTGCAAATAAATTAAACGGGGGAGAGATTTTGGCCCTCACGGGAGAATTGGGAAGCGGTAAGACGACTTTTGTTCAGGGCTTAGCCGAAGGACTGGGGATAAAGGGCAGAATAATTTCGCCGACATTTATCTTGATGCGCAAATACCAAATACCAGATACTAAATACCAGATACATTTTTTTTATCATATCGACCTTTACCGTTTAGAGGAAAATCTTGAGCAAGAGATAAAAAATCTGGGGGTTTTCGATATTCTGGGAGAGAGGGGAAATATAGCGGTAATTGAGTGGGCGGAAAAAATTAAAGATTTGATTCCAGAAAGTGCGACCTGGATAAAGTTTGAAAGCTTAGGACAGAATAAAAGAAAGATATTAGTGAAATGAAAAAAATATTGGTTACCGGCGGAGCTGGTTACATTGGGAGTTTTATCGTTAGAAACCTCAAAAAAAAGGGGTTTGAATCAGTGATTTTGGACAACATGTCATCGGGGCACGAGGAGGCAGTTAAGGATTTCAGGCTGGTTAAACTGGATTTAACGAGAGATACAGAGGAACTTGATAAATTATTGGCCAAAGAGAAATTTTCCGGAGTAATCCATATGGCCGGTTTTATTCAGATGGGAGAGTCTTTTGAGAATCCACTCATGTATTTCGCAAATAATTTAACTTGTGCCATAAATCTGCTTAAGGCGATGGTTAAGCACAAAATTCCTTATGTCGTTTTTTCTTCCTCCGCCGGAGTCTACGGAAACCCCCTAAAACTTCCAATCGAAGAGGACGATCCCCAAAACCCAGTCAACCCCTACGGAGAAACCAAGTACATGATTGAAAGAATGCTTGGGTGGGCAGACAAGGCTTATGGTATTAAATCAGTAAGTATTAGGTATTTTAACGCGGCTGGGGCAGCCCTTGACGGAACAATTGGCGAAGACCATCCCGACGAGAGCCATTTGATTCCGAATGCAATAACAGCTGCCCTCAAAGGTGAAGAGTTTATTGTTTTCGGAGAGGATTACGATACTCCCGACGGAACCAACATCCGCGACTATATCCACGTTTTGGATTTGGCAGAAACACATACACTGGCGCTTGAGGCGCTTATGAAGGGTGCGAAAAGCAATTTTTATAATGCAGGCGTCGGCAAGGGGTATTCGAATAAAGAGGTCATGGAGATGATTAAAAAGGTTACAGGACTCCCTCTTAAAGTTAAATACGGCCAAAGAAGGGCTGGAGATGCAGCAGTTCTTTATGCTTCGGTTGCGAAAATAAAGAGGGAACTAAGTTGGCAACCAAAATACGGTTTAAAAGAAATCGTAGAAAGCGCTTACGTTTGGCATAAAGGGCACCCCGAAGGCTACGGGAAATGAAACTTATAATAGATACTTCAAGCCCTGAAAAGGTAGTAATCGGTTTAGACGAAAAAAGATTTGAGGCACCAGCAAAAGAAGGAGCCTCCCAAAGACTTCTGCCTTTTATAGTCGAAACACTAAAAAAAGAAGGCAAAGAGTTAAAAGACATCAAGGAAATCGAGGTAAATACCGGCCCCGGCTCTTTTACCGGGCTTAGGGTCGGAGTTTCAGTGGCCAACGCCCTCGGTTGGGCCCTAGGGGTTCCGGTCAATGGGAAAAATCTGCGAAAAGGTGAAGTTATCGATATTAACTACTCTTAAACTTGACCAGCACGTCTAAATCTGCTAAAAAGAAATATGCGCAAGCTGCTTTTTCTGCTTGCAGTTTTAGGGCTTCTGGCATTTTTGGCCGGTCGTTCGGTTGCCAAAGCAAATGAAACCACCCGTGCCTACTTCAGAATAAAAACCCCTGCGGCTTTAGCCCAAATCCGGCCATACATGCGCCACGATTTCGGTGAAGGAGTTTTCTCAATCGAAGCCCCACGAAGTGTTATTCAGAGCCTGGCCAAGAGTAAATTCCTTGAGTTTAGAGGCGAGGCGAGTCTGTGGACAATAACCGAAATCCCAGACCTTGAGGAGCTTTCTTCTTACTGGTCAACTCTCGCAAGACCCGCGGCTGTCTGTTCTCCTACGACTCCCACTCCCTGGGGGGTAACCAAAGTCAATGGAGGCAGCGGCGGAGCGTCAGTTAAGGTAGCCGTCGCCGATACTGGGGTTTATACAAATCACCCTGACTTGAAGGCAAACATCGTCGATTGTGTCGATGCCCAATATCCTTCTCTCAGAAAAAGGTGTGCAGACGGGAATGGTCATGGGACACACGTTTCCGGGACAATTGCCGCCAACGGCAAAATTAAGGGAGTTGCCCCCGAAGCTAAAATTATGGCCATTAAGGTTTGTTCCAATTCTGGCTTGTGTTGGAGTGACGATGTGGCCCGAGGCATCCGTTATGCTGCAGACAAGGGGGCCAACATTGTAAATCTTTCTCTGGGGGGCTCTTCCTTGGCACTCGATGAGAAAAATGCGATTGATTATGCGGTAGGCAAGGGAGTGCTGATTGTTGCTGCGGCTGGTAATTCGGGGCCGGCTGACAATTCGATTAACTACCCCGGTGCTTATTACAAAGTGGTTGCGGTTGGAGCAACCTCGTCAACCGACGCAATTACAAATTGGTCTTCAAGAGGAAATAACTACGCAACAACTGCCTATCTCGTCGAGGAAAGAGACATCGAGTTTGCTGCACCGGGACTTACGGTCGAGTCAACCTGGAGAGACGGGTGCTACAAAGTTCTTTCCGGAACCTCGATGGCCACACCCCACGTTTCGGGTCTTTCGGCTAAACTCTGGCAGGGGGCAGCCGGGACAACCAGAACTTACCTTCAAGATAGGGCACGATATAACTACGCTGATATAGGAAGAGCGGGTGACGATCCTGACGCTGGTTTTGGCCTGCCAACCGTCCCATAAAAAAGCAAAAATTACACTTAATACCCCTTGACAAGAGTCTCCATAGTTAGTATTTTGAGTTCTAAGTTTAGGGAAAAGAATAGGCTCCGACTTGCCCCGGAAAAGACTTTTCTCAAAATGGCCAAGGCAAAAGACGGTGAGGCTCTAGTTCAAGATATCATCTCCGCTCTAAACTCCCTGGGAGGCTGGGGTAGTCTGGAAATCTTCGTCCAAAACCACAAAGTAACCCAAATCACCAAAAGAGCCATCGAAAAGACAAACCATAAACTCGAAAGTGTTGTAGGTCTAAAATAGCGAGTTATTTTTTTAGGTAGCGCTGGGCGCACACGCAGGCGATTCCGAAAGGGATCGCCTTTTTGGTTGGACAACTAATAACTGATTTTTGAGATAGAAAGGAGGTGATAAAAGAATGAAAAAACTAGTAGGCTTGGCCGCAGCCGGAGCCATGCTTTTGGGTCTCGCTGCCCCGGTTTTAGCTTCAGTCTTGGTAGTCAATTTAGGTGAAGCTTTCCAAGAAACTGGAGCCATGGCAGTTGCAGACACTGGGGGCAATAGCTATACAGCCGGAGAGAACGGTGGGAGTATTAGTCAAAGCGGAGACATAACGACTGGTAATGCTGGCGCGGTGGCGGTTGCCCAGGCAACTGCAAACTGGTATGAGACTACGGTGTGGTCTTTCTGCGAATGCGATGTAGAGGTGGAGAACGAAGGTGGGGCAGAGCAAGGAACGGGGTCTCTAGCTTTGGCTGGGACTGGTGAGAATAGCTACTTGGCCGGAGACAACGAGGGAGACATTACCCAGTCCGGTGATACAACAACCGGTAACGCACTTGCTGCTGCTAGTGCCCAGTCCTGGGCAAATATTTTCACCACATTCGTTGGTGCGCCATAGGGTTTGGCGGGCCGGAAGAAGAATAATTTCCGGCAATAAACCCAGAAATTAGAAAGGAGGTGATAAAAATGAAGAAATTTGCAAGTCTGCTAGGTGCAGGAGCTTTGCTTCTCGGCTTGGCTGTTCCGGCTTTGGCGGCTGTTACCGTCATCAATGGGGGAGCAGCTTTACAAGGAACATTTGCTGGAGCAGGAGCTAGTACTGGCGACAACAGCTACACCTCTGGTATAAACGCAGGCAGCATAACCCAGAGTGGGGATACTACTACTGGTGATGCTGGAGCCGGAGCCTTGGCCCAATCGATGGCAAATGAGTATGACACCGAAGTTTGGGCATGGGATTGTGAGTGCGATGTTGTCGTTGCCAACAGAGGCCTGGCAGGACAGGAGACTGTGGCAGAGGCTGGAGCTGCTACTGGTGACAATAGTTACACAGCTGGTTTTAATAGTGGCAGTATTTCTCAGAGTGGGGATACTACTACTGGTGATGCTGGTGCAGCTGCTGTTGCACAATCTTGGGCAAATATCTATACGACCAGCGTTAATACTTGGCCGTTCCCATTTCCTTAAAGGAATAAGGAATTAGGGGTGAGAGGCCGAGGGGAGAGTTAACTTGTCCCTCGGCCCTCACCCAGCCCAAGGCAAAAGCCTGCCCCATAAAGTGAAAAAATTATTTATTAAGACGTTTATCATTTCTTTAGCTTTTTGGCAGGCGGTATTTTCAACCGCCGTGCCCCTGATTATTTCTGCCGAAGAGGTACCCGCCGAGACTTCTTCCGAAACCGAACCCACGCCTTCTCCCGAGGCCTCCCCAACCCCGACTCCTTCCCCCGAACCAACCACAATTGAGACCGGAGATGCGACATCTTCGGCAACAGCCGAAAATAGTGCAAATTCTGCCGAGACGGAGGTTCCGGGAAGTCTGACCGGCGAGGGTTGTGGGCCCGAGACCACCTGCCCGACCGATACCCAAGTTTCTACCGAACAAGGCGCCGAGACAGAGACTTCTTCTTCGGGGACAAGTGAGACTGGAGAAAATGAGGCCACGGTTTCTGGCGACTTAGCGATTGATACCGGAGATGCAGCCTCCCAAGCAACTTCCGCCTCGCAAGATAATGTCGATGTAGTCTCTTTGACAAACGATGAACCACAAAATCCTCCTAATCCGACTCCTGTTGCCTTAGAAGTTGAGACAAATCAAGAGGCCACGGCGTCGGCTATTTCTTCGGCCTTGAGCGAGACGGGGGAGAACATGGGGCTAAGCGAAGGAGAGCTTGAGATAATCACCGGTGCCGCTTATGCAATCGCTACAGCCCTAAATATCGCAAATATAAACTTGGTGGGGAGCGATTTGGTTTGGCTGATAACCACAATCCTCGGTTTCGAAGAAGGATCGATTAACTTCTATGAACTTTTTGCTAATATGCCTTCTGCCCCTGACGGCGAAATTCCGGTCGATGCCACGATAACAACAAATCAAACCAGCGACTTGACTAGCGAAACTCAAGCAGCGACAAACACCGGTGCCAATAGTGCTGAGGGGGGAGAAGTTGAAATGGAGACAGGGGAAGCTATTTCCGTTGCCAATACAGTCAATCTTACCAATTTTAATCTGGTGGGCACCGGGGGACTTTTTACCGTTATAAACATCGTTGGTAGCCTTCTAGGGGACATCATTTTGCCAAATGGGAGCCATCTCCTTCCCTCTTTCTTTCCCTGGGGAAATACCGAAGTTGTTACCAATCAAGAAGCTGATGTTAATTCTTCTTCGCAAGCCGATGGAAATACTGGAGAGAATGAACTCGTGGGGGAGGGAGAGCTTTCAACTGGTGATGCAACTGCAGTTGCCAATGCCCAATCTTTCGCAAATCTAGTCAGGATAGGGGACGGTTGGGCATTCTTGATTCTCAATCTTTTTGGCAATTGGGGCGGCTCGCTTCTTAACTGGGATGCCCCTGGTTCGGAAACAACATTGGCTTACGGGACGCATACCTTGGAGCAAGAATGGGAGAATCCCTTGTCAGAAGGAACTGGGGAGGGGGGAAGTCTAACCATTTTGACCAACCAGGATGCAACGGTCAATAGTTCGACTTCTGCCAGTTCCAATACAGGAATAAATAAACTTAAAGGCTTGGGACTTGTCTCCACTGGAAATGCTTTAGCCATTGCCAACGATTTTACTCTGGCAAATTTTGTGGCTGTGGGAGGAGCTTTTATGTTTGGAATCTTTAATGTCTTAGGTAGTTGGGTTGGGGACTTGGTTGTTGCCTATCCGGACTTGGAGGTTAGCGTAACCGATGGTGTCGATTCCATTACCCCCGGTTCTTCGGATGAGTTCACGGTTACCGTTAGCAATCGGGGAGATGCCAGGGCTAACGCAGTTTCTCTCACTCTTTCATTTTCGGGGGAATTTACTCCCACGGGTATAACCGCTTGGGACCTAGGCTCCCTCGGCCCCGGCGAGACTAAAACTTATAAAGCCCAGGGCACTGTTTCTCCAACTGCTTTGGCAAATACCAGTTTTGGGGCAACGGCAACTGCGGTAAGCTCCGATACCGAAGAGAGCGGGGACAATAATACGGCCAGCGATACCACCAATATTGTCCTACCCCAACCCGGGCCCAAAGATACAAGGCTTCCTGATTTGAAAGTCAGTGTTTGGAATAATGTCAACGATTTTGTTTATCCTGGAGATACGGTCCTAGCCTCAATTACCGTTGCCAACCAGAGCCCATTCCCCGCAAGAGATGTGAGGGTGGCTGGGAGTCTTTCCAACGACCACCCCATGCCTCCAATCCCGATGAGCTGGAATCTGGGAGACTTAAGGCCCGGAGAAAGAGTCCGCATAGAATTTCAGATTGGGCTTATCGAAGAACTTCCGGCAGGAATGTACCATCTGATGGCTGAAGCTACAGGCAAAAGCGAGGCCGGGGATGAGGCTAGTTCGGGAAAGGTAATAAGTGATTTTCTCTTAAGGCTCAGGCAATTTGCGGAGCTTTTGACGCCAACGGTTCTCGCCAGTGAGGAAAACCCAGATTCGGGGCAAATACTTGGAGTTGAAAACGGAGTTTTGCCGATTGACAAGAAAAGATACTTGCCTTATATACTTGGCGTAACGATTCTCGTCTACCTTGGGATTCTTGCCCTCAGGAGAAAGTTGGATGAAGAAGAATCTTAAAACTGCACTCTTAATTCTAGGTCTGTCGATGTTCTCTTTGGGTTTTCTTTCAAGAACAGCTAGAGCTTTTTCGATTAATACCCAAAATATTTTTAGACAGAATCCCCCCAATCCACCTACTCCTCCGACCAAGCCTGAGCCGTCACCACCTCCGACACCGCCTTGTGGAGATCCCGGTTGCCCTTCGCCATCTCCATCGCCAACACCAAGTGAGTTTCCCACACCGACTCCAACTCCGCCACCAGCCGAAGGAGGAGGGACAGGCGGAGCCCCTTTTCAATTTGGCGGGCCGCCTCCTCCACCTCCTGCAGAACCTCAAGTTTTGGGATTATCTGACACTTCTTCCGGAAATCTTGAGGCGGCTCTTTTCATCCTGGGGGCCATATGTATAGCCGGCGGATTAAAAGTTTTATCGCCAAAATCCTCATCATCTTAGGAGTGGCTTTAATTTTGGCAATTCCCGTAAAAGACAGATTAAAGGAAGAACCGAAGCCGGTTGAGAATGTCTCGGATGGGCAAGACTTTGACCATGGCCCTATCCAGGCTGACCCGAAACTCCTCGAAGGAAAGTATCAAGAAATTCTTTTGCCCACCCAGATTATCATTCCTGTGGCAGCGATCGATATTCCCGTCAAAGCTGCCAGGGTGGTTAAAGGCAAATGGGAAGTTTTTGAGGATAGCGCGGCCTTTGGTCTGGGATCTAACGAGCCAGGAAGCGCAGGGAACACGGTGATTTTTGCGCATGCAAGAAGGGGGCTTTTCCTTCCCTTGAGGGAAGTTAAGCTGTCCGATAAAGTCTATGTGATGACCAAAGACGACTGGTATTCCTACCAGGTAAACGAAATTAAAGAGGTTCTGCCGAATGACATTAGCGTGATAAAGCCCACGGAGGATGAAACTTTGACGCTTTACACTTGTTCTGGTTTTGCTGACTCCAAGAGGTTAATAGTGATTGCAAAAAGAACTTAGAAAGGAGGTGGTAAATATGTGGAAGACAGCCTTTTTTGGTCTGATTGGTGTCCTGGTTTTAGTTTTAGTGGGAAGCGCCGCTTATTTCTTCGGCCAGGGGAAAATTAAAGTTTCCGTCTTTCCTTCTTCTCCCGAACCTAGCCTGGGGGAGACGCCGGTGCCAACCGTGAATGAGGTGGCAGCGATTAAGCAAGCGCTCTACCTCAAGTTTAAGGCCGACGCCACGAAATTAGACGTCTCCGTCAATAAAATTGAGGGAAACTATGCTACCGGTAATGTCAAAGACGTGGGTTCGGAGGTCGGCGGAGGTTACTTTCTGGCCGCCAAGGTCAGCGGGAATTGGGTGATTGTTCACGATGGTCAAGCAAGTCCGACCTGTAGCCAGCTGGCCCCTTACGATTTCCCGGTTAGTATAGTTCCTGAATGTCTTGATGAGTCGGGCAGAGTGGTAGCGCGTTAGCTCTTGTTGTATCATGAGTTAAATGAAAATTGCCCACAAAATTGCCCATCTTCTTTTCCCGCGTGAGAGCAACAATCACAAAGCCAAGCTTCTTCATAATTCAAGTCTCATGCTTTTAACGCTTGGCCTTATTTTGTATCAGAGCGTTTTGACGTTTTTGCCACGCTTGGGGCCAAGCGTCTTGGGTTATGCTGCCAATATCTCTCCCGACGAGGTGATTAGGCTGGTAAATGAAAAAAGAGCTTCAGCGGGGCTAGCCCCCCTAACTGCCAATCCAGCCCTTGCGGGTGCTGCCCAGGCTAAGGGAGTGGATATGCTCAACAAAGACTACTGGGCGCACGTCTCTCCTGACGGCGTCACTCCCTGGCAGTTCTTTACCGATTTTGGCTACAAATATCGCTATGCGGGGGAGAACTTGGCCAGAGATTTTTCGAGTGCGGGAAGCGCGGTTGATGCCTGGATGGCTTCACCCTCTCACCGAGAAAATATGCTTTCTCCCAAATATAAAGAGATAGGAATTGGGGTGGTGGAGGGCGATATGGCTGGAGTTGATACCACCATCATCGTCCAGTTTTTAGGGACAAAATACACCGATACGATTCCAGTTAGCCCCGTGGCAGAAGCAACCACTCTCCCGAGTCCTACTTCCCAGGCCGTGGTACTTGCGACCCCTTCGCCTGCCCCCGAGCGGGTTCTGGTTTCGCCTTTTAATACCACCAAAGGGGTTTCTCTGGTGACCGTGGGCCTACTACTGGGAATTTTGACTCTCGATGGAATTTTAACTTCAAGACGAAAGATTGTCAGAATCGGGGGAAGAACTTTCGCCCACATGGCGTTTCTAGGAATGATTTTGGCAATTGCGATACTCTTAAGGGTAGGTCAAGTAATATGAGAAGTTTTGCCAAACATCTTCCTCACTATTTAGCCCTCTTTGGAATCTTGTTAGTGGGAGGGCTTTCCTTTGCTCTTTTTTCCTACGACAGGGTTTTCCAAGTTGCTATTGCGGTTGCAACCGCAGTTTCTTATGTGGTCTGGGGGCTGGTCCACCACATGTTGCACAAAGACCTTCACCTCTCGGTCTTTATAGAATACCTCCTTGTAGCTAGCCTAGGGCTAATAATTATTTTCTCCCTAATCTTTAGGGCTTGACGTCTCTAAGGAAATCTGCGAAGTCTTTGCCGATGTCTTTCCGCTCGAGAGCGTAGCGAACTTGGGTTTTCATATACCTCAGGGGGTCTCCGGTTGTCATCCATTCTCCTTTAATTTTGGCTGCATAAACGGGGTTTTTCTTTGCGTACTCAATTATGGCATCGATTAGCCAGAGTTCTCCGTCTTTACCCAATGTGCCCTTTTCGTAGTTTTCCTGAAGAATGTCTATAATTTCGTGGTTTAGAACGAACCTCCCAAATTGTGCCAACCTCGAAGGAGCGGACTTTGAGTCGGGCTTTTCTATAGCATCAAGAACCCTGTCTTTTGACCCAGGGGCTAGTTTATAGATGCCGTATCTTGAGACCTCTTCCTTGGGTACCTCCTGGACGGCTACGGTTACGGCTTTCTTTCTTCTATCGGAATAGTCCACGATTTGTTTGGTGCAAGGAACCTTGGAGAAAACGAGGTCGTCTCCGAACATATAGACAAAGCGTTCGTTTTTACCAACGAGGTCCTTGACCGATAAAAGTGGACTGCCGTTTCCGTAAGGAAGGTATTTATGCTGTCGAACATAAATATAATTTGCCATTCTGGAGATGGAGCGGACCTTGCCCAAAAGTTCTTCTTTGCCGTTGTGCTCCAAAAAGTGCTCGAGCTCAAAATTGGTGTCGAAATGATTCTCGATTGCCGATTGGCCCGAGCGCGTAACCAAGATGACGTCTTCGATTCCGGCCTCAACCGCCTCTTCAACCAGATACTGGATAATCGGCTTATCGATGATGGGCAGCATTTCTTTGGGCTGGTTCTTGGTAGCCGGTAAGAAACGTGTCCCATAGCCTGCGGCGGCAATGACGACCTTTCTGATTCTATCCACTGGTAGTGAAAATTATATGCCTAAAGTTTGCTCAAAACAAGCCCCAGGAGGTATAATTTAAGGCCATGAACGAAAAAAGCAACTTATTTATTAGTCCTACCAAGGGAGAGCTTGACGTGGCTAAGGTCATTAGTGAGATTGAGGATTTCGTCAATGAAGAACCCAGCAGTTTTTATCGCTTGGTTATTGGCACCGACTCGCAAACCAAAAGCATTGACGGCAAAGCCGAGATTGACTTCGTTACCGCCATCGTCATCCACAGACGTGGCCACGGGGCAAGATACTTTTGGAAAAGGGTCAAAAAAGAGGTAAAAATCCCTATCTTACGGGATAAAATTTATACTGAAACGGGTATGAGTCTGGCAGTTGCCCAGGAGATTGTCCCCGAAATCAGAAAGAAAATTTCTCCGGCTAAGTACGACTTTGAGATTCATATCGACGTTGGCCCTTTGGGTCCAACCCGAGAAATGATTCGCGAGGTCGTGGGCATGGTCAATGGCAACGGCTATGTGGCCAAAACCAAGCCGGAGAGCTGGGGAGCCTCCTCGGTTGCCGACAAGCACACATAGCCTATAACTGTTGTTTACCTTGCTTCTTAATAGTATAATCAAATCTCCAACTTAAAATGAGAATACTGGTCACAGGCGGGGCGGGTTTTATCGGCTCCAACTTTGTTTATTACTGGTTTAAACATTACCCCAAGGACAAAATTCGTGTCTTGGATGCGTTGACATACGCGGGGAATTACGAAACCTTGCGTCCGATAGAGAAAAAAGTCGAATTTGTTCACGGTGATATTTTGGATAGGTCTAAAGTAAAAACTGCACTCAAAGGCATAGATGCCGTAGTTCATTTTGCCGCGGACACACACGTTGACAGAAGCATTTTTGATCCAGGGGGTTTTTGGAGGACTAACGTTGAGGGTACTCGAGTGCTTCTAGAGGAAACTAAAAAGGCAAAAGTTCCACGGTTTCACCACGTTTCAACTGATGAAGTTTTTGGCGAGCTTCCGTTGAACTCAAATGAACGCTTCAATGAAAATACGCCCCACGCCCCCCGTCCAGATAATCCATATGCGATTTCTAAGTCTGAAGCCGATAAAATCGTTCTCGATTGTTTTGAAAAGACGGGAATGCATATTACCATTTCAAATTGTTCCAATAACTATGGACCGTATCATTTTCCCGAAAAATATGTCCCGCTTGTAATTACTAATCTTATCGATGGTTATAAAGCTCCGGTTCACGGAGACGGTAGAAACGTTAGGGACTGGATTCATACTTATGACCACGCCCAAGCAATAGACCTAATCCTGCAAAAGGGAAAGCCTGGAGAAACTTACTTAATCGGGTCGGATAACGATCGAGCGAACAGAGAGGTTGCCGAGCGGATAGTCTACCTGTCGGGTAAGGACGAAAACTGGATTAAGTATGTTCCCGACAGGCACTCAAACGATAGGCGCTACGCGATTGACGCGACAAAAATAATTGAGGAACTGGGTTGGAAGCCGGTGGTCTCGAGGGAAAAGTTTGACGATGGACTTAGAGAAACTATCGATTGGTATAAGAGAAATGAAGATTGGTGGAGACCCCTCTTAAGAAGACGGGCTATGATCTCTGATGGAGAAAAGAGAGTTTTTGCCTATATTTCTTTGGACAGAAATACAGGTAAAACCAGCCTCAAGATTACCAAGAAAGAGGATGAAGAGAAAGAAACAAACCTTGAAGAGAGATTTCTCGAACAGGATGAAAGAAAGCTCCTTTTGATAAAAGACAAACTCAAATCAAGAGACTGGTTCAAAAATAGCGGCAAGTTAGTTAAAAAAGAGTTACTTAAACTTGCCAAAAACCCCAGGGCTTCCGGATTTGTGGAGGATCTTGCCAATAGGCCCGATGTTGTTGAGAGCGTCAGACAACTGAGGCTGATAAAGATAGAGTATTCGCCCGAAAAATATCCAGTCTATGGAATCGCTGCTTGGTTTGAGGTCGAAGATAAAGATGGCAGCAAACGTGCCGAGGCTTACTACTCCTGGGGTATGGGTACCAAGTCGGGAGCCAAGTTTTTGGTTCTTATTAAATACAGGGGAAGAATTAGCCACCTCGCGCTTCTAAAGGAAGAAAAGTTCCCGGTTGGAGCTAAGGTATATGGGCTTGCCGGAGGATTTCCTAAGCCGAACGAATCGGTATTTGACCTTATATTAAGAAAGCTAGGGGAAGATCTGGGTATAGACGTCAAGGGTGAGGCCATGAACATTTCCGAAATAGCGGGCCTAGGAAGAATTATGCCGGACTCGGGAATGACACCCAACCACCCGCTTCTTTATGCTGTTGAAGTCGAAGTCAAAAACAAGATCTTTCCTCCCCTTAAGATGGGGGAACTCTACGATGCAGGAGAAGACGTGGTCCTTTGGCCGGTTGAAAAGTTATCAGAGCTAGTTAATAAAGTTGACGATGCTTACCTCCTCTCGGCAATTGCCAGGCTTACCATGGGCGGGGTATCCAACATAAAACTTGAATAGTCTTTTTTGATTCCCCATAATAAGCTCAGATTCATGGTTAAAATCCCCCCAACCATCAAAAAAACCTCAATCCCCGGTGTTGTCCTTATCGAGAGTCCTGTCTATAGAGATTTTAGAGGTTTTTTCCACGAAGTTTTTCGTTCAAACGAACTAGAAGAGGCCTCTGGGGTCAAGTTTAAGCCTATTCAGTGGAGCCATTCGCTGAGTGTGCCTGGAGTTATCCGCGCGATTCATACCGAAAACTGGAACAAACTTATCTACCCCGTTACGGGGATACTTTTTGCCCCCCTTGTGGACGCCCGGCCCGATAGCCCCACTTTCGGCAAGGTTGAAACGTTCGTTATCGACAACACCAGACAAGATTCAAAGCACACGGCAATCTTCTTACCCAAGGGTGTGGGTAATTCGATTTGTGCTGCAGGCAAAGAAATTCTTCACTATCTTTATTTGGTCGATGAGTATTGGGACGACGCAAAAGCCAGGGGGATTGCCTGGGACGATCCGGACCTAAACATCAAATGGCCGGTCAAAAATCCGCTTATTTCCAAAAGAGACAAAAATAATCCGAGATTAAGAGATTTGTATCCGGAAAAATTCAAGTAAAAATGAACGCCAAAATCCTAGCTCTTGGGGCAGACGGCTTGGTCGGCTCAAGATTTACCGACCTTTACCACAAGGAAACCCAGGTGGTTACTCCCAAGTCCACGGAGCTAAACATAACCAACAAAAAGCAGGTTCAACTTTTTTTTGACGCCCACAAAGACGAATTCCATTCTGTCATTAACTTTGCAGCCTATACGGACGTTGATGCGGCCGAAAAAGAAAAGGGAAATGAAAAGGGCCTATCCTACTTGGTAAATACGATAGGTGCCCAGAACCTGGCCGAGGCGACCAAAGACTTTGATAAATATTTTATCCATATTTCGACAGACTTTGTTTTTCCAGGAACTGAGGAGAGCCCAGGTCCTTATCAAGAAGATGCTTTACTCCAGGATTCTCCCGAAGGTCTTACGTGGTACGGGTGGACTAAACTTTTAGGCGAAAAAAGGGTAGCGGACGTAAACAAGGATGCCACAATCGTCAGGATTTCATACCCGTATAGGGCCCACTATCCGGGGAAGCTCGATTACGCAAGAAAAATAATTTCTCTCTACGACGAGGGAAGCCTTTACCCCATGTTTACCGACCAAGTAATAACTCCAACTTTTATCGACGAAGCCACAAAAGTTTTCTACATTCTTTTGGAAGAAAAAAGACGGGGGATTTATCACGTAACAAGTAGCGACACAACGACTCCCTACGAATTTGCAAGCTATGTTCTTGAGAAGATAAGGGGAGTTAAAGATGTTGTTAAAAAAGGGTCAATGCAGGAATTTCTTAGGGCCCCAGGTCGGCCTCCGCGTACGCGGTTGGGCGGACTTGCAAACGAAAAGACACGACAGGCTTTGGGAATAACCCTGATGACCTGGAGGGAAGCGGTTAACGAGTTTGCCAGACAGTTTAAACAAGCTCCGGCCTGACTTTCTTTGTCCTTTTTAGGGCTGCTTTCTTTCTCCAGCTTTCAATTTCCTTGTGGTCTCCCGAAAGAAGCACTTTGGGGACCTTCCAGCCATGGTAATTTTCAGGTCTTGTATATTGGGGGTATTCAAGCGTTCCCTCGGAAAAAGACTCAAATTCAGTTGCCGCCGGTTTTTCTAAGACACCCGGAATTAGCCGAACAACGGTATCAACAACTACCATCGCCGGGATTTCCCCTCCGGTTAAAACAAAATCTCCTATCGAAATTACTTCGTCGGCCAAATGTTCTTGGACTCTGGCGTCAACTCCTTCGTAGTGACCGGAAATTAAAATTAAATGTTTCTCCTTGCTTAAATCTCGTGCTTTTTGTTGAGTGAACTTCTCGCCGGTCGCATCTAAAAGTATAACTTTAGAGTTTAGAGTTTTGAGATTTGAGATTGCTGTGTCGATAACATCGACACGCAAGATCATTCCTACTCCGCCTCCATAGGGTCTATCGTCAACGGTTTTCCTTTTATCTTGCCCCCAATTTCTTAGGTCATGGATATTTATTTCAACCAAGCCTTTACTTGTCGCTCTTTTGATAATGGATTCGTCAAAGGGCCCAGAGAACATCTTAGGGAAAAGTGTTACGATATCTATTTTCATAATTTAACCAAGAAGTTTTTTGAGCCTATCATAAATATCTCTGCGATTGCCTATTAAGATTATATACAAAAGTCCTCTTGAGCGTTTGTAGACTATTCGTATATCACCGACTCTGGTTCTATAAATACTTTTGTAACCGGTTAGTTTTTCGTTCGCCTTTGTACTCCCCAAGCCAAGAGACCTTATTTTCTTGGCAACAATTATTTGGTTGACTTTGGAGAGTTTTCGAAGTTGTCTCTCCGCACGCGGGGAGATGATAATTCTCATACACCGAGCTCTCGGGCAACTTTTTCGAAGCTATGGCCCTTTGAGAAGTCGGTCTTTTTAATTGCGGCTTTATCAAGGTAGTCTTCGATGTAGGCAACGATTGTCTCGAATAACTCCTTCCCCACAAGATAAGCCTTGACGCGGTTGCGCTTTTGAATGGCTACGGGTATATCTGCGGCTTTGTCGATGGCAGAAGCGGGATTTGTTTTTAGTTCGGATACAGAAATGTTCATTGGCCTATTGTAGTAATGAACAGGTTTTCTGTCAAGACCTATTAACGGGTCATATTAATTCAGGTTTTCACTTCTTGTATTGCCTTACTCGAACCTGCTAAAGTTAAAGCATGGACAAAATAGTGATAGTCATGCCGGCTTATAACGAGGCAGAAAATATCGGCCGGATGATTACCGAACTTTTCGAGAAAGAATTTCCCCAGATTAAGGATGCAGAAATGCACCTTCTAATAGTAGACGACTATTCTCCTGATGGGACTGGGGACGTTGTCAAAAAGTACCAGGCAAAATACCAAAACCTACACCTTCTTCAGAAAGAAAAAGAAGGACTCGGTTGGGCCTATGTCAAAGGAATGAGGTATGCAATGGAGAAACTTGGTGCTGACGCAATTTTGGAAATGGACGCTGACTTTCAGCACCCGCCAAGATTCGTTAAAGGCATGGCCAGAGCCTATTTGGAGGGGGCTGACTACGTTATTGGTAGCCGCTATATTAAAGGAGGTTCCATTCCTAAGGAGTGGGCTCTCAGTCGCAAAGCGGTGAGTTTCTTTGGCAACCTTTTTATCAGACTCGTACTTCTCAGGCCTTCTATCCACGACCTAACCACGGGTTTTAGGCTGGCCAGGGTCAAAGGGGTGCTAGACAAAATTGAACTTGAAAACTTAATGGAGCTGACGCGCTTTGCTTATAAAGTAGATCTGCTTTACCAATGTATTAAAAATTCCAAGAAAACCGTTGAGGTCCCTTTGGAGTTTGCACCTCGAACTAAGGAGAAGTCCAAGTTTAATCCCAAAGAAATGGTTTCTACTTTCAAGGTGGCAATCATCTTGGGAATAAAGGATAAAGGAAGGTTTATCAAATTTGGGCTAGTCGGTTTTTTGGGTTTCTGGGTTAATTTTTTCTTTTTAAGGCTCTTTAGGGGAATGGGATTAACCGAGACGCTTTCCTGGCTATTTTCAACGGAACTTGCCATTATCAATAACTACACGCTAAACAATATCTGGACTTTTAAGGAAGCCAAGATTGCGGGTTTAGGAAAAACAATAGTTAAGCTTTTGCAGTTCAACCTAACGAGTGCCGGGGCCTTAGCAATACAGTCGATTTTTGGGCCGCTTGGTGTTAGACTTGTCGGCACCCAGTACGACTATCTCGTTCTGGCGTTTGTGATAGTATTTATGGTTCTTCCCTATAATTACGCAATGTATAATCTTATAATTTGGAGGACCTGGAAGTTTTCACTTCTCGACAGGCTTCTAGCAAAAAAGCAATGATGAAAGAAAGTTTAACCCCAAGGGACCCTAAAGAGTTCGAAAGGTTTATCGTCTCTGAATATTTGAAGTATGGCTCTGTTGACGAGATTTTCCGGGCCAATAGGTGGGAAAATTTGGGTGTTTCTTATCCAGGGGTTTACCACATTTTAAAAAGGTGGGGTGTGGTCCGCTCTCTGGGAAGGTCGAATCTACCACTGACCGAGACTCTGGAATTTTTGGTAAGGGCTATAGAGGGAAAAATTCCAATACAGACCCTCTATAGAAGGATGCCGCCCAGCTTTCAGCCTACCTTGGCAACCGTTCACCGGGTTTATAACGAGACCAAAAAGCTTTTTAAGGAGGAGGTAGAAATTCAGGAAAGAAAAATTAGAAGGGTAGGAACAGCCCTGGTGGTTACGCCGAGTTGGGACGCTCGCGAGATTTTGGTTGCCAGGGACGTTTCACCGGCCAGACGCGACGTTGGCAAGCCTTATGGTTCTCTCTCTTTACCAATGGGTTTTTCCAAAAGAGGAGAAGGTAAGAAAGCAATCTTGAGGGTTCTTCAGCAGGAAGTCTTTACCGAAAAACTTCTTGAAAACCCGGCCGAGTTTAACCAAAAAGCAACCGAGCTTATAGAAGGCTTGGAACCTTTTATGTTTATCGATATAGCGGACGTAAGAGTTGCGGTTTACCATCTTTCGCTCCCTCGGGAGTTCTCCTCGCCCGAAAACTTCTCAAGTTTTAAGCTCAAAGGCTATGAATTCGTGAGGGTAGAAGAGATTATTCAAGCAGGCGGCGGAGTTCTAATAAGGCAAGGGGTAAGAGAGATTGCCCAAGGGTATAAAGAATATCGAGAAAGGCTAGCGAGGGAGGAAGAACTTCAGCCTTTCTACGTAGATTCTCTATTTAATCAGAGGGTGGCTCTGGTTGTTGCCGAAGAGGAGGCCTAAATTTGTAGCCGTACTGGATAAGCCCTCTTTCTCCTTCGGAAAAGAGCCTCCTCGTTACCATCTCAACCTCCATCCCGATATAGACGTTGTATTTAAGAACCAGACGCTCTTCGCCATCCTCGTCTGTCTCGGGAACCCACCTCTCTTCAAGGTCAGTTAACATGGCTGTTACTCTAATTCCCTCTTCAAGGTCAATCAAGGCCGAAACGTAAGGTACAAATTCTTGGAATCTTTCGGGAACCCCTTCATAGTTTATGGCATAGGAATAAATTTTCCCCCTGCCGCCAAGCTGGATTTTTTCGGGAGAAACAACCGAGGAAGGTTCTCTTTCCATGCGGGATATTTTATTCTTTCTGTGAGGTGATTTCCACTTCTTGAGGCAGGTCTACGGCAATGGGCTCCTCGGAGGCTTGGTAGATTATGGCTCCAGCGAGCGGGTTTTCGCCTTTGTGGTGCCCATTGAGCCTTGCTTCGACCCAGTGTCTACCATCAAGGCTAACTTCTGTCCTTCCGTCCGGGAGCTCTCTTTTAGAACCCATAAGTCTTAGCCTGTGTTCTCTTAGTCGCCAATGGCGGGCGATTTCATGCATGAAGACAATTGTATTTCCCCGAAGCTAGAAAAAACTATCGAATTTAGAGAGATTTAGAGGAACGGAGCCCAGTTGGGAATGGGCATTACGTTTTGAGAAATGAAGCTTAGGGAAAAGAGATAAATAGGGATAAGAAGAACGGCCATTACAATCTTGAACTCTTTTCTTAATAGCGTTTCGTTAAAGGCTAAGATGAGAAAGGGTACAACTGGCAGGGCGTATCTAATTAAATCTCGGTGGGAGACAAAAAGAATCGAGACAAAAAATATCCCGGTAAGCCAGGCTACTTCGTAAAGCCCTTTTTTGATAAGTTTTAGTAAGCCTAAGGCTCCCAGAAGGTAGACAAAAATAATCTCTTCTAGCCAGGGGGTGCCCACCCAGGTTGCAGAATAGTTGAAAATGGAAAAGGGAGGAAAGAAGAGGTGGATGTTGTCCCCAGAGTAGAAATACGCAAAGAAATTGTTGAATTTAAGTTGATAGAGCAAAAATACAGCGATTAAGGCGAACGGGATAAGAAATATTGGATAGGCTTTTTCGAGCTTTGTCAGTTTAAAATGGGGGAGAGTTAAGATTGCGAGGTAAGAGACAAAAAGCAGTATCCCGGCAGATTTTGTGGCTGCGGCAACCACCCCCCAGATCCCCGCCAGCCAATATTTCTCTCTTTGGAAATAGTAAATCGAAGCGAGAATACCGGCTAGAAAAAGAGGCTCGGCACTACCCACCGAACGCACAATCAACCACCTGGCCGGGAAAATTGCAAAAACCGCAGTCAGCCAGAGAGCTTCATTTTTAGCGACATACCTTCTAACGAATCTGAAGAAGAAATATAAAGCTAGGATGGAAGAGGCGACGGTTACCAGGAGCATTGCATAGGGGTAACCAAGAAAGAAAGAAAATAGCCTGATAAGAAGTGGGAATAACGGGAAATGGGCGGCATAATACTCGGTCGGAAGGGGGAATGAGTAGTTGAGCTTTATTGCCTCCAGGTTATAGAAAGTCTTGGCCACAACCAAAAAAAGAGGACCGTCGTAATTAGCCACAACTACCGCCATCCCGTCTTGAGGCAGCGGAATTCCCCAGAAGCTCTGAAGCTTAAGAACAAATGGCAGCCAGACTAAAAAAGTGGGAATTAGGGAAAGAACAGCAATTAAAAGTAAATTTTTGATTTTGGCCCCCATTTTAAGAAATCATATAACTTTCGCGGGGTGCGCACAAGATTTTTGAGGCTCTTTTGTGTTAGACTTTCAGGTGTATGCAAAAGATATCAGAACTTTCGGTCTTTTTTCCTGCATATAACGAAGAGGCCAATATTAAAAGTACTGTTGAAAAGGCTAGAGAAGTTCTTTTTTGGGTGGCCCAAAAGTGGGAAATAATCATCGTCGACGACGGCTCGAACGATAGAACGGGAGAAATTGCCGAGGACTTGGCGAGGAAAGACTCAAGAATTAGGGTGATAACCCACTCCCCAAATAGAGGTTATGGCGCAGCCCTCAAAAGCGGATTCTATGGAAGTCGCTATGGGTGGATTGCCTTTACAGATTCCGATGGACAGTTTGATTTTTCCGAGATAACAAATTTTATCGAGAAACAAAGAGAAACCAACGCCGACCTCGTCATCGGCTACTACAAAAAAAGACAAGTCTCTCTTTTTAAGGTGGTAACGAGTAAAGCCTGGGAACTTCTCGTTTCCATTCTTTTTGGTCTAAAGGTTAAGGATATCGACTGCGGTTTTAAGCTCATCTCAAGAAAGGTCATCGAAGGAATTCCCAAACTTGAGAGCGAAAGGGGAGCCTTTATTTCCAGCGAGTTCTTGATTAAGGCGAAAAAGAAAGGTTTTAAAATAGTAGAAATACCGGTAACCCATAAACCGAGAAAAGTAGGCAAAGGAACAGGCAGAAATATAAATGTAATTATCAGAAGCTTTATCGACCTTCTAACACTATGGGGAAAATTGCGCTAAAGATAAGAGAATTTATTAGGGGTAATAAAAAAGAGGCGGAGATAGTCTTTCTCATTCTCTCTCTTGCCCTAATCTTAAGAATTTTTAAGATTGACGAGTATATGACCTTTTTGGGAGACGAGGGGAGAGACGCAATTGTCGTCAGACGCCTTCTTGCTTATGCTGACCCGATTTTAATTGGGCCCGGAACCTCAATCGGCAATATGTATTTGGGACCGCTTTACTATTACCTGATGGCACCCGCACTTTTTTTGGCCCGCTATTCTCCAGTGGGCCCCGCGGTTCAAATTGCTCTGCTTTCGGTGGTCACCACCTTTTTGGTTTGGTATCTGGCCCGAGGGTGGTTTGGCAAAAAAGCCGCGATAATTTCTTCCCTCTTCTATGCAATTGCCCCAACGGTGATAGTTTATGCTCGTTCCTCTTGGAACCCAAACATCATGCCGTTTTTTTCGCTGCTAACCATTTTGGGAATATGGAGATTCTGGCATGAGAAGAAGTTTATTTGGCTTCCCATTGTCGGAATTTCAATGGCGTTTGTTTTGCAGTCTCACTATTTGGGGCTTCTTTTGCTTCCGACCATTGGTCTTTTTTGGCTTCTGAGCCTTAAAGGAGCAAAGAAAGAAAATAAACTCGGTCAGTTTGTCAAATATTCGCTTCTTTCTCTAGTTATTTTTTCTCTTCTCATGTCCCCTCTCGTCATTTTTGATGCCCGCCACGGCTGGAGAAACTTTGCCGCCATAAGAACTTTCTTTACCGAAAGGCAAACGACCGTTTCGGCTCGACCTTGGAAGGCAATTCCCAAATTTCCCATCTTAGCCGAAAATATTTCCACCAGGCTTTTGGGAGGAAGAGACGTCGTTGCCGGAAAGCTAACCTTCTACTCTCTTTTGATTTTGGCTATTTACCTCATACTCAAAAGAAGGTTGTTAGCGAATAGACAAAAAGATGCTTTTTTTCTAACCTCGGTCTGGATTTTCTTTGCCCTTATTGGTCTTGGTCTCTATAAACAGGAAATCTATGACCACTATTACGGGTTTTTCTTTGCGGCTCCATTTTTACTTTTAGGAGGAGTTGTCGAAACGGTTCTGAAGTTTGATAAAAAGAATCTTAAAGTCCCAATTGTTCTCGGGCTTATCATGCTGGGACTAGTAAATTTCGGCGCAAACCCTCTTAAATACCCCCCAGTTAATCAACTGGCAAGAAGCAAGCTTGTTGCCGAAAAAATTTTAGCGGAAGCTCAAGAAGAAAGATTTAATCTTGCAGTTATTGCCGAGAGAAACTATGAGGACGGCTACCAGTATTTTTTGGAAGTTATGGGGGCAGAAGTAGTTGATATTGACGCCCAGCGACCAGAAACCATAACCGAACAGCTTTTTGCCGTTTGCGAAATGCCCAAAGAAAAGTGCCAGCCGACGACCAATCCCAAAGCGGAGGTTGCAAATTTCGGTTGGAGTAAAATAGAGGGAGAGTGGGAGGTCTCAGGCGTTGGTCTGTATAAATTAGTCCACACAAAATGAATTATTCAAAGTCCCAAGAAATCTTAGCAGAAGTCAAGAAGTCCCAGAAAATTCTTGTTAATTCTCATCGCAGTCCGGATGCTGATAGTGTGGGGAGTGCTCTTGCAGTCTATCTGGTCCTTAAAAAAATGGGAAAAGAGGTAAGGGTAATTTGCCCCGATAGTCTCCCCGAAGACCTCAAATTTTTGCCACATTCCCAGGTTATCGAAAAGGTAGATTTTCGAAAATTTAATTTTGGTGATTGGGATCTATTTTTAGTACTCGATTCGGCAAATGTGGCAATGACCACGGGGAGGAGAGACTTGGCCTTGCCGAATATCCCCACAATCGTTATCGACCACCACAAAACAAATGAGGAGGTAGGAAAGATAAACTTGGTTGACGAGAATATTTCTTCGACTGCGGAGCTTGTCTACCTCATTCTTGAGGATTGGGAGGCTGACCTCGACAAAGACATTTGCCAGAGTCTTCTTGCGGGGATAATCGCGGACACTGGAGTTTTTAGATTTCCAAATGTTACGGGTCGGACACTCGTGATTGCAAAGGCTCTAATGGACAAGGGAGCGGACAAGAAAAAGATAATCGCCAATATCTTTAGTAATTTCGATTTCAATAAAGTCAAATTCTGGGGCGAGATTTTGACGAAGATGGAGAAGGATGAGGCTGGATTTGTCTGGTCAAGCGTTTCTTATGAGGACTTCAAAAAGTTTGGCAGTCCGCTAAGTGCAAAAGAGTCCGCTGCCACCCTTTTTGCCCCGGTCGTTAAAGGCGCGGACTTTGGCATGATTATGGTGGAAGAGGAGAAAGGGATCCTTTCCGTAAGTTTTCGCTCAAGAGGTGATTTCGATGTTTCAAAAATTGCCGAGAAACTTGGGGGAGGAGGACATGCTTCAGCAGCCGGGGCCAAGATTTACCTTCCCGATTTTGACCAGGCCGTTTTAAGGGTACTCGCGGCTGCCAGAGAAATTGTCGATGAAAAAGATAGTTAAATTTTTAACTTTCCCGAACATCCTTCTGGTAATTATCTTAGCGTTCGCCTTTTTGGTACGTGTTTACAGACTAGACGAGCTTCTGGGTTTTTACTACGACCAAGGCAGAGATGCCTTGGTCATCTGGGACCTTTGGCATGAAGGAAAACTTTTTTTGGTCGGGCCCACAACAGGATTGGCTGGAATATTTAGAGGTCCTTATTACTACTACCTAATTGCACCATTTTATTCTTTAAGTAGGGGAGACCCAATTTTTCCTACCGTCTTTTTGATAGCAACAAGCGTACTTGCTATTTGGTTTATCTATCACCTAGGTAGCAAAATTCAAGACAGGGAGACCGGGATATTTGCCGCCATCTTGGCCTCTTTTTCTTACTACCTCATCATGGCTGCGCGCTGGCTTTCTAATCCTACTCCCATGCTCCTTTTATCACTGGTTCTAGTTTGGGCGATGCTTAAGGTAACGGAGGGAAGAAAATGGGGCTGGCCGATTATTGCGGTAATTTCCGGTCTTTCACTTTTCAATTTCGGTTCGGCGGGAGAGCTTTTTTATTATTTGGCAATAGCAGTATTTATTATCTGGCAGTGGAAGAACCGTCCGGACCTTAAGAATTTAATAATTTCCATCTTGCTTTTTGGCTTAACATTTGCCCCTTTGGTTCTTTTTGATTTGAGACACGATGGAATTCTAAGAAACAACATCATTAAAACTTTTGTGGGGGAGAAGAGCTTTACCCTGCCAACCCAATTCTTTTTAGAGCACAGAACTGATTTTTATTACGATGTTTTTACAAACAAACTTTTTCATTGGCGGGGGAAGGTAGAAATTATAGTCCTACTCGTTTTGCTATCGGCCCTTATTTATCATTCCTCGGCTCTTTTTAAGAATAAGGGGGTGAGGCTTTTGTTTTTGTTGCTTATCTCTCCGATGCTTGGTCTTTATTTTTATCAGGGAAACTATACGGTCCTTTATGACTACTATCTGACGGGTTACTATCTTGTTTTTCTTCTTCTGGTTGCAGTTGTCCTGGGGAAGATTTGGAAGAGTTTTATCGGAAAGGCCCTTGTTTTTTATTTCTTCTATCTATTTTTTCTTAATAACTATGAACCTTTAAACTTGAAACTTTCGGACGGCCTGACGGGGCCGTATAGCGTCGGCTTTCGAAACCAGAAAGAGGCCATAGACTTTATTTATAAAGACGCGGAGGGGGAGCCCTTTAACGTCGATGTTTATGTTCCTCCAGTAATTCCATACGCCTACGACTACCTTTTTAAGTGGTACGGGGGAGGCAAATACGGCTTTACCCCCGAAAACGAAAGGGTAGCCCTCCTTTATACTTTGTACGAGGCTGACCCGTCACACCCGGAGCGGCTTGAGGCGTGGCTCGCTAGACAAAAGGGGATAGGCAAGGTTCTAAAGGAGGAGAGGTTCGGGGGAATAACCGTCGAGAGAAGGACAAGGATTCCCGAAAAGAGGTAAACTTAACCCATGCTGATTTTTTTATCAATAGTCATACCGGCGTATAACGAAGAGAGCAATATCAGAAGGGGAGTTCTTGACCGTGTCAACAAATATCTTTTGAGGCAGGACTTCAGCTGGGAGGTCTTGATAGTCGATGACGCTTCAACGGATAGGACTCTCGAGTTGGCTGAAGATTTTGCTGGCAAGAATAAAAACTTTAGGGTGCTAAAGGAACCGCACCGAGGGAAAGGAGGAACAGTAATTGCTGGGATGCTAGCAGCAAAAGGAGATTATGTTCTTTTTACGGATATGGATCAGGCAACGCCAATTGACCAGATTGAAAAGGTACTGCCGGCCTTCAAAGAGGGATACGACATTATAATTGGCTCAAGAAAAGGTAGGGAAGGGGCTCCCTTCGTAAGAAAAGCAATGGCCTACGGGTTTTCACTGCTTCGATTTTCGGTCTTAAGGCTTCCCTATAAGGATACCCAGTGTGGATTCAAGGCCTTTAGCAAGGAGGCAGCAAAAAAGGTTTTCGAAAAGATGAAGATTTTTAGCGAAAAAGTTAGGGCCAGCGGCGCCTCGGTCTCGGCCGGTTTTGATTTGGAAATTCTCTATCTGGCCAGGAAACTAAAACTCAAGGTCAAGGAGGTACCGGTGACGTGGCAACACCAAGAGGGGACAAAGGTCAGTCCCTTAAAAGATTCCTGGGAGGGATTCAGGGACTTAATTAAAGTTAGAATGAATGCCGTATTGGGAAAGTATAGAGTCTAAGTCAATGTCTAAGTTTGGAAAATTTGTGAAAGATTGGCGCGGAACATTATGGTTGTTTTTTCTGATTTTATTGTTTGCACTCGGACTGAGGCTGTACCACTTAAACTTGTTGCCGGTCTTTGCCGATGAGGCAATTTATATTCGTTGGGCCCAGGTAATGCGGGCGGAACCGACTCTTCGGTTCTTACCGCTTTCGGACGGAAAACAGCCTCTTTTTATGTGGCTTGTCATTCCCTTTCTTAAGTTTCTAAGCGACCCCCTCATTGCCGGAAGATTTGTTTCGGTTCTTGCCGGTTTATCTACTTTGGTTGGGATATTTTTACTTTCCATAAATCTTTTTAAATCTAAGAAGGTTGCTCTATTGGCATCATTTCTCTACGCCATTTCTCCCTTTGGCGTCTTTTTTGACCGCATGGCCCTGGTAGATTCTTTGCTCACTGCCTTTGGTGTCTGGACTTTATTATTTGGCTTAATTGTCGCAAAGAGCCTTCGATTAGACTTCGCCATGTTTGCCGGGTTTTCCCTGGGAGGAGGACTTCTGACCAAGTCCCCAGCAATATTTTACGCTTTGTTACTTCCTCTAACCTGGTTTTTTGCCAGGTGGCCCAAACAAAAGGGCGAGAAGGCAGTTCATTTAATTAAACTTTCCGGCTTACTTCTCGTCACATTTGCAATCGGATACGCCATGTACAACGTTCTTAGACTCGGGCCCAACTTCCATCTAGTTGCCCAAAGAAATCAAGACTACGTTTTTCCAATTAGCCACTTATGGACAAACCCCAAAGACCCTTTCATCTTCCTTGTCGATAGATCCTTCGAGTGGATTTGGGCGATGGGACCTTCCCTGGTTCTTATCCTCGCTCTTTTCGGGGTTCTAAACATCAAAAAATTCACAAAAGAAGTTTTGCTACTTCTTTCTTGGTTTTTAGTCCCGATTCTGGTTCAATCTGAATTTGCCAAGGTCTTTACGGCCAGATACATTCTTTTTTCTTTACCTTACTTATACATTCTGGCAGCTTCGGCATTTTTAGCTCCCAGGAAACTGGTTAGATTGTGGGTCGTTTTTCTTATCCTTCTTTTTTTTCAGGCCATAAAATTTGACTATCTACTTCTGACTGCTCCTGAAAAGGCAAACTTGCCGCCAAGCGAAAGAACGGGGTATCTGGAAGAGTGGACCTCGGGATACGGAATAAAAGAGATTGCGGAGTTTTTGAAGGAAGAGCAGAGAAAGGAACCAAATAAGAAAATTGTTGTGGGAACAGAAGGCTACTTTGGTACCCTCCCCGACGGGTTACAGATGTATTTGAACGATACCCCCGAGATAACGGTCATTGGAGTCGGAATCTACATCGTTGAAGTTCACCCCTCACTAATCGAATCGAAAAAAGCCGCTAACAAAACCTATTTGGTTGTAAACAACACCAGGCTTAGAGGGGAGCCGGAAGAGATGGGGCTTGTCCTAGTGGGTTCATATCCCAAGGCTCTGAGAACAGAGGGAACAAAAGAATACATTCTCTATGGACCCCAAGAGGCGCTTCTTTTCTTTGAGGTCGAGTAAGTTATATCATTTAAGGATGAGAATCGTTAAAAAGTTTTTCTTCTCTGAGAATTTCGTTCCCATCATTGTTGTCTTTTTGTTTGCCCTTCTCGCAGGGAGGAGCCTTCTTGCTCCTGGATACTTTAACATGCACGACGACCTCCAGATGATGAGACAGCTTGAGATGGAGAAATGCCTTTTGGACTTACAGATTCCTTGCCGTTGGGTACCGGATATGGGCTATGGTTTCGGATTTCCGCTTTTCAATTTTTACCCCCCACTCCCCTATCTGATAGGGGAGATAATAAGACTTTTCGGATTTTCTTTTGTGACGACAGCCAAACTTCTTTTTTTGCTGTCGTTTGTAGTTTCGGGGCTAACGATGTATTTTTTAGCCAAAGAATTTTTCGGAAGACTCGGAGGGATAGCCTCTGCCATCTTTC
>JBMOLC010000046.1:0-28967 GCA_049324215.1 Patescibacteria group bacterium
TTCGAGTGTCCGTCTATAACCACTATTTCGTCGCCGTATTTCTTAACCGACTTGATAATTGTTCCAATTCCTTCCCCCTCGTTCTTCGTCAAAATTATTATGCTAACTTTTTGATTTTTACCTCTCACTTTTCATTTTAACTACCCGGACGACACAGTATAAAGACAAATCAAGCGGAAGGAAAGGTGGATAGTGAACAATTTTATTTATGGCAACATTATTCCTAATTGCCTCAATAATTTGTTTATGGCCGGATGGGTGTATTTTGTCTGGCGCAAAACCCAAGATATTTTTGATAATAAAGTTTGTCACCAAATTCTTAGTAGGAAATCCCATTATCAGGTATCCTCCGGGTTTTAATACTCTATGCATTTCTTTAATTGACATCTTCAATTCTTTTTTTGAGAAGTGTTCGAGAACGCTTATACAGAGAACTACATCAAAAAAATTTTGTGGATAGGAGGTTTTAAAGATTGACCCACGAGTCAATTTCGCCTTTATCCCTTGTTTTCCCAGAATCTCCTCAACAAGTTTTGGTTTGGGAAAGGTATCTATTCCGTAGACATTCTTGGCGAGTTTAGAGAGCGTAGGAATAAAAGTCCCCCCGCCGTAACCGACATCCAGGACTCTCTCAACTTTCCGCTGCTTCATCGTTCCTAAAGCGATTTCCAAACGCTTCCTCATAAAGTATCCCTGGATTGGTCGGTAATATTGGTCGATTGTGCTATCGATGTATTCGTAGTTAAGAGACTTAAGATTTTTGCGAGGGGGGATAATCAACTTAACTTTCATAGTGGTATTTCTGGGAGAAGAGAAAATGAAAAAAACTTTGTCTTAATTGGTGCATCCTTTTCAAAACTGAAATAAATTTCTGTAACGCGTTTATCGAATATCTGTCCAGCTGCCGAAAATATTTCAGCCTCGGGGATTTTAATCCTAATCTCCTGACCTCCGGTTTCTATTTTGAAGGGAAAATAAAACTCTTGGGAGTGATTGCTGGAAACATCCTTATTCGTTCTCCATCCCAGCTTGGCCCAGAACGTGTTCATTCCCTTCTTTCTCATATATTCATAGTCCTCTCTGGAAGAAATAAAACCGAACATCTTTAGAGAGTCTTGCAAGAGTTCGTCCTTATCTTCATAAAAATTGAGAACTCTGCTACCTTCTTCAGCGATTACCTCAAAAGAGTCCAATAGCGCAAAGCTCCCCGTTTGGGTCGTATGAATATTCATTTTTATATGTCGTGCGTTGACCTCCTTTTTAAGGATATCTATTTTATTATCTTTCTTATTCCCAAAAATCTCTAGGACTTCCTCCCAATTCCTCTGGTCAGAGGAAACAGAGTAGGAGTATGTAGAAGGGGTCCTGCCCGATCCCGCCTGAGACCCCCAAGTAAAAGCCTTTATCTTCCTAATTTCCCCAAGGTCTACTTCGATCCAGGCGGGGACCGCGTCAACGATCCATGACGATCTTCCTCCGACATTGCCGTCTATCAGGTTTTCTGGTAGGACGTGAAGAAAAGGTTCCCCTGGCCTTTGAGACAAAGTATTTGCTGTTTTAACTTTTACTGTTTTGAGGTATTTTGACCTATCGATTGTGTAATCAACCAAGGCTCTAAATCTTTCGCCGTCTGGCCTTGAGCCTCGCTTAAAACTACTCCAAATGGAGGCGATGTTTATTTCAACGATATAAGGCGTTTCAACATACGGGCCGTCTTTAATTTCCGCCAAATAAGAGACTCCATCATTGGTTTTTAAACTAGGGGTATAAGTCTTCTGCCCAACTAACACTCTTCTTGCAGTTTCAGTTTTATTTATTAAACCGGCCTCGGCGTTGTAATCCAAGAAAACAACGTTGTTTAACTTGATTTTTCCCTCCTTTATTTTCTTGAGTACTGCCCCAATCTGAGACTCTAGTGAATAGGGCTCGTCAGCCAAATTCGGATATTCTTGCTTCCTGATAAACGACCACTCGTACAAGAAGTCGCTTAGGCCGGAAGAGTGCGGATAAATGTAAAAGACAACTTCGTCTGGCAACTGGGGAAACTCTTCCGAAAATTGCGAGTAAAATCTTTTAGGCTCCGAATAGGTCGATGCGTAGGCCTCGGTCTCAATTTTATGTAGATAAAACACCTGGATTCCTATGAATACAATCACGACTATTAGGTTCATAATAAAAGTTCCAACTTTGAAGTAATTTTTCTTTAGAAATCCAGATACTCCCAGTAAAAAGTTAGCCAGAAGAAACGAGAATCCTGCAAAGGCAAAATATCCATAGCGCATGGTTATAAATTTGTATTCCCTAGACAAGAATTCCTCTGTGAAGGGTATCGCCAAGGCCGCAAAGAGCAAAAAACAGAAGGTCCAAGCGGCAAATAAGAAAATGGGGCGAATCTCTCCGGCTTTTTTTCTGAGTTCAGCAACCACCCGATAAGAGATTGCTATTAATGACCAGCCCAAAAGCGGGAAAAAGTATTTGTCAAGAAGCGGCGTTTTAACGCTTAGTCTTAAAAATTCTCTGATATTATTTAGAATTGGATAAGGCAGAACTAAAGGAGGGAACAGTTTACCTATGGTCAGAAGAACAGATTGAAGATAAGTAAAGTACCTTCTTTCTTGAAGAAGAGTAATCCGCATCCTGACATTACTATCAGCAAAATCCCCCGGTATTCCTCCGTACCAAGAACGGACCGCAAAAAATATCAAAACTAAAAGATAATAAGGACTCTGCTTTCTAAGAATTTCGAGAAGCTTTCTTTTAGAAAACGGCTTTTTTGTATAGATAAGGTCGTAAAGAGTAATAATTGGAACAATTATTAATCCGCTTTCCCTGGTAAAAAAGGCTAAGAGGGTAAAAAGTATCGATAAGACTAGACTCTTTCGGCTTTTGTTCTTTTTATATTCAATAAACTTGATTAGAGCCAAAAGCATAAAAATCAAAAGGAGAGGATAATACGAATTAAAACTGCCCCAGGTAAGAACGTCGTTATAGGCAGTGTTCGCAACAAAAATGAGGCTGGTGAGAAATGACAAGTTTCTATTACTGGTCAAAACTCTAACAAGTTTAAATAATGCAAAAGCGGCGGCCGTGTGCAGAATAAGGCTGGTTAGATACCATCCCCACGGGTTCCAACCAAAGACTTTCCAGTCAAGGTAGTATAAAAAACTATGGCTTTTGACAAGATTAACAATAGTGTGCGGTGTTGCACCCATCAACCACGAAGTCTCAAAACCTTTTAGAAACCAGAAATTTAGAGTTCTAAACCAAGCAATCAAGCTGACAAAAACGATTATGGCTGGATATAAAAGGGCAGACTTTAATAACTTACTGATAAATGGATTCGGCATGACCTTTTGCTTATTCTGCTTCTGATAATTTAGATCTGGGGCTTTTTTCGGACAATCGAAGAAAGTGAATTGTTGAAACGATAATGTCTCTAAGTTGTTCCTCCCTTTTTTCTCTAAACTCTTTGCTATCCCTCTCGTTCTCCAATTGTATTTGGGGGTGTCTGTAAGGAACCGTGACGCTTACGACCCTCAAACCCTCCTGAAGGGCAGCTACAACCGGAAGAAAAGTGGTATTAGCCCATCTCTCGGGGTCTACTTTTCTATCCAGCTGGGATTCGCTTTTGGCGTAATGAAATTTACGCAAAAATAAATTCAGGACCTTGGGGGTGTTGGCAAGGAATTTCGGACCAAAAAAAACATCTAACTCCTGGTCGCCCGACAAGAGCCCCTTGCTCCTTAATAACTTATTCCAAAGAAGGTTTGCTCTCTTTTCGTAGCTGACCTGAAAAGCGGGGTATGTCTTGAACGCTTCCTCATCCCTTTTGGGAACTACAACATCTGCCTCTCCGTTTAAAATCGGGGCAGCTGCTTGGGGTAAACAATCTTTAACTAGAGAAACTTTCTCTGGCTCTGTCCAGCAAATCACTCTTGCTCCATTTAGTCCACCGGCTTCTATAAATGCTTGTCTTCGACTGGCGCTCATCCCTTTTTTGTCCTGCTCAATGATGTTAACCCCAAGACCTTTGATAAGCTTTATTAATTCTGGTGAGCTTCCGCCGTCCACCACTGAAAGCTGATACCCCTTTTGCAAGACCTCCTCCATAAGTTTAATAAACAAATCGCCCCTTATCTTATCTGTATGGTCTGGATCTCTCGTCTCTCCGACATACCAATCAGGATAAAATGTGGTTGTTGCAATGGCTATAGCTTGCGGAGGATAAAATTCTTTACTTTCAACCTCTCGCGTTTCGTTCATACCTTGGTTATATTTCAGTAAATACTTTGACTATCTGTTTTATTTCTTTATTGGTAAGTTCCGGGTTGTTGCCGAAATATAACCCCTGGTCATGAATAAGTCTGGCGTTTGTCTTTCCTCTTCCATTATCTTTAATGTATTTTGTAAAAAAGGGCTGCCGGGTCATATCTCCACCAACAATCGGCCTTATCTCAATTTTACCCTCGCACTTCTTGACCAGCTTATCCCTTAGCTTCCTACTTCTGCAAATTACAGGAATAGCAAAATTGGAGATTAGATCCATATGGTCGAACTGAACGGGATAATAGAGGTCGGACCTTTTATAGATTGCGGTGGCCATCTTCATAAAGTTCTCTTTTCTTTTCTTGACTATTTCATTGGCGTACTTTAATTGAATATTTCCCAAAAACCCATTGATCTCTGTTGGCCTAAAATTGTAACCCAGGTCATAGAACGTATAGCGTGAATAAAAAGTTTCATTAACTTTAAATTTGTCCCTAATCTCATTCTGTTTCGCAAAGCTTAAATTTCTGTCCCATCCGTGGGCCCTAACAATTCTGAGCATGGTGGCAAGCTCCTCGTCGTCGGTGCAGACTGCCCCACCCTCAACCGTCGACATGTGATGCCCAACATAAAACGAAAAGGTCGACGCAAGACCAAAGTTGCCAAGCTTGTTCCCTTTGTAAACCGAACCCAAGGACTCGCAATTGTCCTCAATCAAAACAATGCCTTTCTTCTTGCAGATTCTCTTAACTTCATCAATATCTCCACAAAAACCCAAGAGATTTGTAATAAAAAGCATTTTGATTTCATGCTTCTTGAGTATCTCAAGTAGTCCCTTACTAGAAATGTTCAGCGTCTCGAGCTCTACGTCGATAGGGATACTTCTTAGACCCAGTTGAATGAGGGGCATTACATTTGTAGACCAGGTCAATGAAGAGAAAGCAACAGGGTCCCCTTTTTTAATGTAGCCTAGGTTAAGGAGGGCCTGGATAACAGCAAGGTTTGCAGAGCTACCGCTATTTAGAAAGACACAATGTCTTCTGCCTTGCCATTGAGCAAAGTCTTTCTCAAATTTCTCACACTCCTTGCCAAAACTTAGATACTTGGCTCTTTTTATAAACTTGTTAAGTCTCTTTTTGGTATCCGCCTCTTTATAGAATGTTGACTTGATTAACTTAATCATCTTTTGAATTCTATCAGAAAGACCTTAAAAACACATCCCAGAAGATAAGCTAAATCTTTTTCATAACAACGTGGTAACAGGAGGCAAAGCGATCGTCTTGGTCAAGACTATCTATCACATAACCCAAACAGTTGGAAAAAAGGAAAATAAAGGGAGATAAGAAAAATAGCAAAATTCTTACAACGCCCTTTCCTTCAAGAATCTTTCTAACCACAAACTGGTTTACCAATATCGATAAAGTTGTACCAAAAAACGAGTAAGTATAAATTTTTTCTACCGTTAGCCCGGATTTTCTGGCCAATTCTCTATAACCTCCCCTAGTTATCCGTTGAAAATCGCTATCGATTCCACCATGCTCTCTATAGATGAAGGGTGAAACCGTTATGCACCTTCCACCTTTCTTGAGAACGCGTGAAGCTTCTGAAAAAAATTTTTGTAAATCAGGAATATGTTCTGTAACTTCAAAGCTGGCATATGTATCAAAGCTTGAATTTTCAAACGGTAGATCTAGAGCGTCGCACGCCAAGTCGAGCCGACTGTCATCTTTTATCCTCCCGTACAAAATTTCTGTTATCACGCCCAACCTGCCAGCTTCTTTTTTCTGGATCTCAAACTGTTCATGCCAAGAAGAAAAATCGGTTGCTAGATACTCACTAATTCGTCTATTTTTTTTGAGTATTATTTCTTTTTTCTCACAATTCCCCGCCCCAGTTTCTAAAACCCTTCCTCGAAAATATTTAATTAGTTCATTATTTCCTCTCTCCTTATTTCTGAAATCAAGCCAGTGCGGATAGATGGGCGTTTTAACTATAAAGTTGAGTAGAACTCTAAGCATATTTTATAAGGTCTTTTCTAGCGCTCGCCAAAAAATTCTGTTCCAATCAAATTTTTCTGCATACCGAAGGGCGTTGGCCGAATAGAACTTCAATTTCGAATCGTCGCCTAATAGGTCTGCTAAATCGCGTGCCACTGAAACTGCGTCATAGTCGGTAATTAAAGCACACCTATTTTTAACCAGATCCCCAGCAATCTGGGGTACATTGGTCAAAATTATAGGAAGCCCAGCAGCCAGATAGCTTTTTATCTTGCCCGGATCAGTAAAGTAAGTGAAACTATCTGGTGTCGGCGCATAGGTAGCTACTGAAATTGAGCTTTTGGCTAGTTCTTTCTCTACCTCCTGGTGGTCCGCAATAAAACCCAGAAAAAATACCTTGTCTATTATTCCCTTTCTCTTGGCTCTTAGTTTCAAAATTTTCTCGTATGGCCCAGTTCCTATAACATAAAGGTGGGCTCTGGGAAAATTCTTGGAGATTTTGGCAAGAGCATCAATGACAACTTGGAGCCCCTGCTTTTTTATCAGGTGGCCCAAAAAAATAATTCTATTTTTGTCTTTTGTAAGGTTGCGGTTTTTTTTGACCCTTTCAAGCCAGATTCCGACCGGAACAACTATTTGGGGCGCCAAATCCCTACTTTCGAGCCCGTAAAACCGTTTTCTCGCCTCGACTATCTTTTCAGAGAGGTTCCAAACCATGTCGGCACCCTTGGCTGATTGGGAATCAACAAAACGATACAGCTCATTCAAGATTCTGTTGGAAAACCGATTGGGAACATAGTCAATGGTATAATAAACAACTTTCTTAGCCTTCCCCAACCTTTTCAGCAAGACGCCGATGTATGTAAGGAATCCATCAGAGCCTATATATAAGTCGATGACCCCCCCTTGTTTCAAGGACCACAATAGATTGTAGAAGACCTCTCTTAAGTAAACGAGAATTCCGGATGAAGCAAAATTAACTCCTTCGCCTTCTTTCTGTAAGCTCCCTGCTTTATAGACTCTATAGAAAGAGGGCCTTCCCTGCACTGATGCAAAGGGGTGGCCGATGAAAAGAAGGTTTTTTACTTTGTCTCTAAGGAACTCTTCAAGATCAAGGGCCGGGCCGGTTGCGGATACATGGGAAGAGATTACGACTCTAAGACCCTTTAGTGTTCTTTTTAATGTTTTCTTCATACCAGTTAATTGTTTTTCTCAGGCCTTCTTCAAAAGTTGTTCTGGCTTCAAACCCGAATTCTTTCTTGGCTTTAGAAATATCAACTTTTCTTCTGGGTTGACCATCGGGCTTGGATTTGTCAAAAACTATTTTCCCCTTATAACCAACTAGTTTTTTGATTAGATTTGCCAGGTCTCTGATTGATATCTCATAGGAAGATCCTAAATTGACAGGGTATTCCTTATTGTATTTTTCGACAGCAAGAGCTATCCCTTCCGCCGCATCCTCAATATACAAAAACTCTCTGGTTGGCTTGCCGCTCCCCCAAACCACAACTTGCTTGTTTCTATTTTCTTTGGCTTCTGAAAATCTTTGGATAAGAGCTGGGATGACGTGGGAAGTCTCTGGGTCAAAATGGTCGCCGGGTCCGTAAAAATTTACAGGCATCAGAAAAATTGCGTTAAACCCATATTGTCTTCTGTATGCCTGGGCCTGAACAAGCATCATTCTTTTTGCTATTCCGTAGGGACCGTTTGTCTCTTCGGGGTAACCGTTCCAAAGATATTCTTCCTTAAAAGGAACAGGGGTTATTTTGGGGTAAGCACAAACAGAGCCCAACGCTAAAAATTTCTTTACCCCATTTAATCTAGCTGCTTCCATGAGATGGGTTGCCATAATTACGTTGTCGTAATAAATACTCCCGGGATTTCTCTTTTGATAGGCGATTCCCCCAACGTTCGCGGCCAGGTGAATAACAATATCTACACCTCGAGTAACCCTGACACACTCTTCGTATCTTCTGAGATCGTGTTGTTCAAAAGACGGAGTTAAGATCTTCTTTGGCCTCCACTTTTTAAGTTTTTCAACGACATGACCACCCAAAAAGCCTCCTGCCCCCGTTACCAGTACAATTTTCCCTTTAATCATGCCTAGATTATACCAAAATTGACCCTCGGAACTTGGTATACCAATTTATAGTTTCCTTTAGTCCCTCATCTAATGTGTATTTCGGTCTCCAGCCAAGAAGCCTTTTGGCTTTAGCAACCGAAACGTACTGTTTGAGTATCTCCTTTTCCCTCTCTTCGGGAACCCCTTTTATAACTAGTTTTAAGGATGGATCCCGGGCTATTCTCAATATTCTTTGGGCCAACTTAATTATTTCCATGGGTTTTCCTGACCCAAAATTAAATACCCTTACCCTTTTTTCTTTGGGAAGGTTCTTTTCTACTAGAACCAGGTAGGCATCTATGGCATCGTCGATGTAAAGAAAGTCTCTGACCGCTCCCACATCCCAAACCTCTGGATTTTCTTTTTTAAGTATGGGGAGTATTACTTTAGGAACAATTCTTGAAAAATTAAAATCTCCCGGCCCATAAAGATTAACAAATCTGGGAATTTCTACCTCAAGTCCGTAGGTATCGGAATAGGTTTGAGCCAAAAGGTCTGCTGCTGCCTTCGAAGTCTCGTAAGGTCTTGAGGGTTGGGGATAATACTCTTCTTTATAAGGAAGGTTGGGATTGTCCCCATAAACGTGTGTGGTCGAAGCAACTACAATCTTCTTGACCTTGTTTTGTCTGGCCGCCTCAAGCAAGTTCCAAGTTCCTCTTATGTTTACATCAAATGTTTCAATCGGGTTTACGTGTCCCACCTCAATTAGTGGCTGTGCCGCTAAATGAAAAATGTAGTCTAGTTTATTTCTGGAAACAATCCTGTTTACCTCGTTGAAATCTAAAAGAGATCCTTTTTCAACTTTATGAATCTTGGAAACCAGGTTTTCTAAGGTAAGAAGAGACGGAGGCTTAATACCATTTCTGGTTAAAGCAATAACCTTCGCCCCTTTGCCTATCAGCCTCTTTGTCAGGTTTCCCCCAACAAAACCGTTTGTTCCTGTAATCAGTACTTTTTTATTTTTCCAGAAAGACACGTTTTAGCTCCTCTCTAAGAGTTGGTATTCCGTAAACAACAAGCATCCCCAAACACATCAAAGGGTGAATAAACCAGGCAACGTCCCTTATTTTAATAAATCCCCGTATGGCGTCAAATAAAGGAACGACTATTGTTACTGAAAAGAAGATGTACTTAATAAGGTTGACTCTATCCTTTTCAGGTTCGTAGACGCTAAATCTTCTTAAACTAAAATCCTGGAAATGGTACTTCTCGATGTAATACTTTCTCCTCAGCAAAAAGGGAATAAGTTTGTTGTTGGTCAAATGGATTATGGTGTCTTTGGTAAATGCATAGGTATTAAACCCTTTCCTGATTAAGTCTACCTGAACGTCGATATGGAAAAAGTGCTTTAAATCAGCCTTAGCCTCGGTCAAAAGAAGTTTTCTTCTTACCAGGGCACCGTTTGCACCCAGGGCCGGAACCTTCTCGGGCGAAAACTTTACTAGATAGTATTCACCTAAATCTTTCGCCCCTCCCCAAAGGTTATATTTGTCAAACGCCCAGGAGAGGTGGGAGTTTTTTCCGAAATAATAAGGTACTGGGTCACTCCCTCCAAAAAGGGCAAAATACCTATCAAGAAGACTCATCTTGGGGTCATAATGAAATCTTAGTGGTTCAACCCCTACAACGTCTTTATTTTCAAGCATGGGCTTTACCATCTTTCTTAACCACTTTTTGTGGGGAAGAATATTGTCGTGGTCGAGAAGCAGCAAAAGTTCGTTTTTAGCTCTATTGACTCCGACGGCCTTGTTGTACTCTGCCCCCTGCTTTTCGGGTGGAACCTTGACAATTTTCACCCCGAAAGCTTTTGCAATCTCGAGCGTTTTGTCTTTAGAACCTCCATCGACTACCAGTATTTCTAAATTCTTCTGGGGATAATCCTGGCTTCTAAGGGCTTTTAGGCATTTCCTAATTGTTCTTTCTGAATTAAAAGTTGTAATGACTGCCGAAATTGTAGGCAGCTTATCTTTTTTCCTCATATAGCCTTTCTATAACTTTAAGGCTTAGGGCCTTTGATTTCTCCCAGGAAAAATTCTTACTCCAAGCTCTAGCGGTCTCGCACATCCTTTTATATATCCTCTCATCCCTTAAAAGTTCTGTTATTTCTATTGCCAGTTCTTCCGGGGTATTTTTATTGGTTAAAATCCCGGATACTCCGTCATTAACCGAGTCAACTAGTCCCGGGTTTCTGTAGGCTACAACCGGTGTCCCCACTGCATTTGCCTCAATATTCACAAGTCCCCAACCTTCGTGCGCCGAGGGGTTTATGAGAACGTGGGCTTTTGCAAGGAGTTCGAATTTCTTGTTTCTGTTTACAAATCCCCAGAACTTTATTTTTCTTTCTAACCCCAATTTCCTAACTAGTTTTTTAACTTTTCCTGCGTATCTTCTAGTCTCGGCTTTGCCTATCACCCAAAACTGAAATCCCTTGCCAAGAAGTTTAAAGGCCTTAACTCCCTTCTCAATCCCCTTATCTTTGGAAAGAACACCGAGGTAACAAACAGCAGGAACCCTTTCTTTCTTATAAGCCTTCTTGGTTTTTTGGATAAGAACCCCGTGGGGGATAACACTGATACTTTTCTTGGGGATTCCGAAGTTAGCTACGTCTTCTTTGGCTGAATTGGAGCCAGTTATAAAGGGGGTGCCTTTATACAGAAGAAAGACAAAAGGCTCTATAAGATAGCCGAGGAGACCAACCAGGTAATTAAATGGCCAGGGAAGAGGATTAAGAAACCAGACGTATCTTGCGCTTTCCTGGATGACTGCGACTTTGGGTTTTCGGGCGTAGAGCGGAGTAAAAAAGGGTATTCCGTGGAACTGGTCAATAATTAAATCGAAATTCTTTCTTTCCGTAAGGTAAAAGTTAAGTCCCGCAAGCTGAACCCCCAAGTACTGATATCCGCCCCTAACTATTCTTACTCCGTCCAAAACTTCACTCTGTTTTTCTCCCTTAATAGATGAAGAAAAGAGGGTGACTGTGTGTCCCGCCTTAACCCAACCCTTCATATGCTCGTGCATGACCTGTTCTGCCCCTCCGGCCAGGGGGTGTTTGGGATCTCTCCAGGAAAAAACCAAAATTTTCATATTATTTCTTTACCCTCCAGAGTTCGGAATTTGCATTTGCATAAACCTTTTCTATTCCAAGGTCTCCGGGTGAAAATGGCGTTTTTTCGGCGTAATCCTCATACTTTACTATATATATGTAGTCTACTCCAAGTTTCTCAAATTCTCTTCTTGCCTCTTTCTGGTTTTGGGCAGTAAAAACGCTGACACTATAGACAATCGGGTGTTTTCCCAGCCTTTGAACATAACTTCGTTTATTCGCAAAAGCTGCCGGTCTGTCTTTGGTTTCGAAGGAACACCAGAGGCACTCCTGGTCATAAACCAGAACCTCTCCCTCGGGGAAAAAAGAGAGCCTGGTTAAAGTATCAACTTCGGCCTGGCTTACTAGATAAACTTCCGAATTTTTGAAATACCAGATACTTACTAGCAAAAGACCGATAACGGTAACGAGAGAAGGGAAAATAATTTTGTTCCTTACTCCGATCCTAGAAAACACCATTAGCGCGTTTACTCCCAAAAATATTAATATCCCAGCTAAGACTACCGCAAGACCTCTTTTGGTGGCCAAAAAGTGTGTTGCTTTAGAGGTAAGGTTTCTAAAAGTCTTTCCTTCTCTCCCAATAATCCAGTCTGGCTTTGGTTTTATCTCATAACCTTCCTGCCCCGAATCTGTTTCCAGGGCTTTAGACTCTGTTATTTGTACGGGGGGCCTAACTCCCGAAGGAAAAAGAAGTCTATCCTGGCTAAGAACTATGTTTTCATTCCCCCCAAAACTAAGTGTAACTATCTCACCTTCTTTATTAACCCCAAGAAGTTCTCCTAAAGAAAACTCCCAAACGTCCTCTGGGTTTGTAACCTCGTCTAGATATGAAGGAACATAAATCGAAAGTTCGAATTGTTTATTAGGAAGAGTAAAGTAGGGTTCTTGAAGGTCTTGGTGATAGGACCTAAAATCAAAAACCCTAACTTTCCGGGAATCTTCGTTGTAGAGAATCCCAATTCTAAATTTGGGAGATTGATACCAGAAAACCCTTATTCTTTCTTTACCAAGAAAGTATTCGCTTTCAAAAAAGTGCGACGGGGAAAGACCGGGGTATTTTCCTCTGTACCAATCTGCAAAATCACCCATTGTAGATACCGTAATCTCTCCTTTTTGGGATAACTCCGAAATAAGCTCCAACTGTTTTTGAAATTCTCCTTTATACGTCTCCGATTCTAAGTCCCCCTCAAGTCCCACCACAATCTGACCAAATGGATTTTTGTTCTTTTTGGCATAGAGTCTAAGTAGTTTTTCGAAATACTCGGTCGTAAGACCGATCCTTGCGACCGAATAGTCTTGGGTACTATAAAGACTATTTTTGTAGCCGTTATATGGATCCCTTGGTGCCCACTGAAGAGTAACTACGTCGAGTTTTACTTCTTGGCTCGATGCCGGAATACCTGTGTGATATTTAGAAGAGTAAAAAGGGACCTGCCAAGGACTTCCCCAGACTTGGTAACCGTCGGTTGAATACTGATCCGCAAGTCCAAGATTGGCATCCACCCCATACTTTTCTTTTATGTAAGAGAGGGAAAAAGCATCTGTCCACCAGCTTCCGACAGCTTTCGGAAAGTAGCCAAAGGTTTCCTTAAATTTCTCAAAAACAGTATCGATAAGCCTAATTCTTTCTTCTTGTTTATAGCCAGAAAGAAAAACGCTTGTAGCGTGGTGCCAAAAACCCGTCTCATGATATTCAACCTGAGCCTCTTTGGCAAAAGCCGGAGTTACTTCAAGAAATATTCCCAACTCTTGTTTTGCGTCCATTCCCCTAAAAACACCAACTACGTCTTCTTTTGTCAGAACGTCAGACGTCAAAAGCCAGGTGGCAGGAAGCGAAAAGCCTCTGACAACTTCGTATTGCGAGGCAACGCTAGCCCTCGGGTCCTTGGTATATCTAGAAATCCTTACCGGGTTTATTATGGTCACGAATTCTTCGGAAGAGGCAAAGACGTCGTTCGGGAAAAGAAGCAGGATAAAAGAAAAAAGAGCAAGTAAAACTTTTTTCAAAGCCATTTAGATATTCTTAAAGGTTAGATAATTAGGGGTAATCCAGTTCTTGCGATTTTTGTAGTCGTAGTAGTTAAGAATATAGAGCCGATAAAAAACAGCCATCGTATCCCAAAGCATTCTCCAGATGGTTCTAAGGAATCCTTTTGACGCAATTGTTGAAACACCGCCGAATTTCATTTTAATCTCAACCGGAGCTTCAAAGATTCTTCTAAAACCAAGGTAGTTGGCAACCGAAAGCAGTTCGATGTCAAAAGCAAAATCCTTAACCAGAAGTCTCGGAAGAACCTTTTTTAAGACTTCCCTTCTAAAGAACTTCATCCCAACCTGTGTATCCTTAACCGAAAGACCGAAAAGGACCCTGGTTAGCATTTGATACCCAAAAGAAAGAACTTTTCTCTGCCAGGGGTAAACCACTTTTGAGGCCGGATGTCTTTTTGAACCCACCACAATGTCGGCGTCGTACCACTCCAGGTGTTCAAGAAGCATCCCTAGACCGTTGGGGTTTAGTTCAATCCCCGCATCGACAAAACCAATAACGTCTCCCCTAGCCCGGGCCATACCAAACCTAACCGCATGTCCTTTACCAAGGTTTTCCTGGTAAGAAATGACCCTGATTTTTTTGGGAGACTCCGCCTCAACCTTTTTGGCTACCTCAAAGGTTTTGTCTACGTGTCCGTCAACAACGCAAATAATCTCGTAGTTATAGCGGGTTCCATCAAGAACCCGTTTCACTTTCTCAAGGGTTTTAGCAATTATTTTTTCGGCTCTGTAAGCAGGAATGACAACAGAAAGGAGCCTAATTCTTTTAGATTTCCCCACGCCTTGCTTCATAACCTGAATATAATACCAGGATTAAGAGGAGTAGTGAAACAGAGACAGTCGAGACCCAAATCACGCTTTTTAGTTCCCCGTGGAACAAAACAATCCCCACTATTTGTAAGAGAGTAAAGAAAAGCGCCGGGATAACCACCCTAACCTTCCCGAGAGAAATGAAAAAATTAAGAAGAAGGCTAGCTAGCGCTAAAACTCCTGCAAAAATTCCAAAAAGAAAAAGTAGAGGAGCCCCGGCGAGGTAACTTTCGCCAAAAAGAACCGTAATTGCAAGCTCCGGAAGGGCTTTATAAACAGTAAGTATGACTATTATTCCGGCAAGGGTTAATCCCAGACTGTACAAAAATATCCTCCTAAAACCCTCGCCCCACGAGTGCCTCTGAGAGACAAGAGGGAACATTACCGAAGAAACCGGGGCAACTCCGTAGAGAACTATCTTTCCGAGTGCCGAAAGAGAAGAATAAATTCCAGCCTCAAAGGCGGGAAAATAGTGCTTGACTAAAACAACGTCGGTGGAATAAAACGAGGTTAGGGACAGAGTCATTAAAACAACCGGAACCGAGTATTTAAAAAGCTCCTTTACCTGAGGTGTTTGTGTTACTCTCCCCAGATATCCCCTAAGCACCATTCTTGTTAAAAGGAGAGCAAAGACCCCTGCAATTAATGAACCGGAAATTGCACCCAGAACTCTATAGCCGGCTAGTACCAAAAGCACCGCAAGGGCAAGTCTCACCGTAGCCTCTCCAACCAGGTTTGTAGCAAGTTCTTTAAATTTAAGAAGCCCCTGAAGAGTGGAACGGTTGAAATAGGTGACTATCGCAACCAGAAACATCGGGGCAAGAAGGGCAGCAAGAAAAACGTCATCAATCTTTAAAAAATCCGAGATTAACGGACTCAAAAATAGAAGGAGAATTCCCACCAAGAGTCCAAAGAAAAAAGCTTTTTTTTCAACCCAAGAAGCGAAACTTACGACTCTCTTCTTGTCTCTCTCTTGGGAAATGAACTTGACAACCACAAGCCCCAAAGAAAAAGGAACCGCCAAAAGAAGTGAGACGGAAAAAAGCGATACCAATTCCGAATAGTCGGACGGACCAAGAAGCCTTCCTAAGATGAGATGAAAAAAGTACTGAATGAAGTTGGCAAGATTTAGCCCCACAATCATCACCATGCTTCCAGAGAAAAGCGGGTGAGTAACAATGAAATTTACGTATTTTTTCATTTCAGGAAATCCAAATGCCCCTCACAAAAAACATTGTGGCAACGGCAAGACCCGCGCAAAGAGCGGATAACACCAAAACCGTTAGCCACTTTCTTTTTCTTAAAAGGTAGGCCCCCAATATAAATCCAGGAAAAAGAACCAAGGCGTATCTGGGAAAAGAAGAAAAACTTCCCGAGAGGGTGGGAATAAGATAACTAATTAGAAAATAAATAGAATAGCTTAGTCTTTGCCTAAAGAAACTTAGGATTGAAAGGATAAAGAAAACTCCCCCCGATAGTATCTCAAGGTAGGTAGTAAAAACCTGGGGAAAAGAAGGATAGTTGAGGCTGGGTAAAATCTTGAAAAGGTATCTAAAAAATACTTGGGGAAGAAGTACTAGCTCCGTACTTCTCTGTTCTCCAAAAATTGAAACAGTATTAAAAAATTCAAGGGGGTCACCGGTTCTGACCTTCAAAAAATACATATAAAGAACAAGTCCGAGAGGAATAAGAGCTATTCCCAAAACTTTATTTAGAAGGTTCTTCTTTCCATCCTTGTAGGCTTCGACGGCAAGAGCCGGAACCAAGGCAATTCCCAAAATCCTCGTGGCGCTTGAGACTGCCCCCAAAAGACCGGCGAGGATATAGTCGCCCCGCCTTGCAAAATAGAAAGACCAGACCGCTGAGGCCAAAAAAAGGCTTTCCGTATAGAAACTGGCAAAAAAGAAGGAAGTAGGAAAAAAAACCAAAAGAAGGATAGCCAACCTTGCGGTTTTAGCGTCTTTATCAAGTCTAACAAGTTTATAAAAACCGACAAGAGCTAGAAAAAAAGAAATGTGGGAGACCAAAAGTCCGGCAAAGGCAAGAAAGTCAGGCCTTCTAAAACCCCCGATTATACCCAAAGCCTTTACCAGCATCGGATAAACGGGGAAGAAAAAGTAGGTTAAGGGTCTATAGCCTTCCCTGGCAATTGTCAGGTAGTGCTCTCCGTCAAAATTGGCCCAGGACCAGAGCCAGGGATTTTTTAAATAGTTTTCCATTCCCCCTCCCAAAAAATCTTTCTGAAGTGGAATAAGTCTTAAGGCCAAAAACAAAAAGACAAAAAGCAAAAGCCTCCATCCTAAAAAAATTTTTATCAACCAGTAAAAATCTTCTTTTTTCACTTTTTCATTACTTCCTTATAAACATCAAGGGTTTCCCTTGCAGTTTTTTCCCAGGAATAGTTCTTTACAAAAACCTTACCCGTCTCAATAAGTTGATTCCTCAAAACGCTGTCTGTAAGAACTAGAGACATTTTTTCAGCCATATCTTTTGGTTTTTTAGGGTCAGCAAAAAGAGCTGCAGGTTCTGCTATCTCAACCAGAGACTGGGTCTTTGCAGCAACTACCGGGCAGCCCGAGGCAAAGGCTTCAAGGACGGAAAGCCCAAAGCCCTCGTAAAAAGATGGCTGGCAGTATAAAGAAGCCAGATTGTAAATCCCAACCAGCTCTTCGTCCGGAACAAAACCGACTCTTTTTATTAAAGGGTCACTACCATATCTTTTTAGAAATCTCGCGAAGGGTTTATTTTCAATGTGGTCTTTCTCTACCACCTCGCTTGCCGCCTGTTTGCCCACAATTACCAGGGGGGCCTTGATAAGCTTACAAGCCGCAGCCAGCCCCAAAAGGTTTTTGTTGTAATTGACGTCTCCGACATAAAGAACGAATTTTTCGGGTAGAGAGTGTTTCTTCTTTACATTATCTAAAAATTCTGAATCCTCAATAGGTTTAAATACTTCTCTCGGTGCAAGGTAAATAACTTTTACTCTCTCGGGCTTAAATCCCAGAAACCGACAGACATCCTTTTTTGAAGTCTCGGAAATCGTAATTACCATATCGACATTCCTTAAAAGAATTCGCTGTAGGAAGAATATCAGCCTCCCTCTTATTCCGGGAGGATAGTGTTCGGGATAAATGAGAGGGATCAGGTCGTGGATGGTCAAAACGACTTTCTTGGTGGGCTTTGTCAAGGGAAGGGAAAGAAGAAATGGATGGAAACTCTGGATGTGGGCTATGACGTATTTTGTAAGGTCGCTTTTGGAAAAATCTATAACATCAATATCCACCCCCAATTTCTTGAGGTTTTCTACCAAGCTTCTGGTATGGGTCCCTATGCCTCTTAGGGCGTGGCCCGATACCATTGGTCCAGCGTCTATCGCAATTCTCATTTTCCCTTGGCAAAGTATTTAAAGTAGCTAATTGGAAAATGCAAAGAAGAAAAAAGAGACCAGACAAATCCCCGCATGCCGTCTTTAAAACCTGCGTGGCGTACGTAAAGGTTTAAGAATATAAAGAGTGGTTTTAAAGAAGAATAATAAAGAAGAGTAAGAGGGTCTTTAGAAACGTTATCTTTCGCTAGCTCTTTTGCCTTAAGGTCTGTATAGCGATTCAAGCGCGACAAATACCTCTCAAAAGTGGGAGAGTCGTGGTGTTCGAGGTCGTTAATAAGCCAGCCTACTTCTCCGTCAACCTCTATCTGTTCATGAACGCTTATTCGGGGGAATCTGGCCTTTCCATTCTTTACGAGTCTAATCACCCCGTCCGGATAAACTCCTGCGTGTCTTAGGGGTTTTCCCAAAAAGAAGTTAAGTCTGGGAATAAAAAAGGCAACCACCTCGCCTGTAGCTTTTCCTATTTTGCCGTCTCTTTCCTCGACAAGTCTCTGGTGTTTTGCAAAAAGTTTTGATTTTGGATGTTTTTTCTCTTGGTAAGCAAGTAGTTCTTCTTTATCCATATTTATAACCTTCTTTATTTCTTTAGCAAGCTCCGGTGTTACCCTCTCGTCGGCATCTAGCTGAAGAATCCATTCACCTTGTGCTTTCGTCAAAGCTTTCTGTTTGGTTACGTGGAAAATGTCGTGATGGGGAACCTCAAAAACTTTGGCTCCAAACTTTTCCGCAATTTCCCTGGTTTTATCGGTTGAATATTCATCCGCAACAATAATTTCATCGGCAATATCCTTAACTGACGCCAAACATTCCCCTATATTTTTCTCCTCGTTTCTGGTTGCCAGGACCACAGAAAGTTTCATTTTAGTTTGCAACTATCTCGAAATATAAATAGGAATTACTCCCAAAAATCTTTTTGACTATATTTGCCTCGGTTGGGATCTCTTCGTCGGTCCCAACTATCAAAGAATTTGGATTTTCGGGCCTTATTTTATCAAAATTGACCTCTTCAAAATGAAACTCGTCAAAATCCCTGACCGTTGAGAACCCGAATTTGTCTCGGCCGGTTAGAACATGGTCTTTCTGGAATTTATCGGGTGGGTACTTAAGGTAAAAAAGGAAAAGAATGTAGGGTTGGTCGTATCTATCGCTAACCCAGATTTTTTGGTATTTTCCTTGATTCTCGGAAACATAAGAAACTAGTTCTTTAACTCCGTACTGGGAAGAAAAGGGATACTCCTTGGCCATGTGGACGTAGTACATATGAAGGTACCTCGTCACCCCCCAAATCATAATCAAAATAACTACTGCCAAAACCCATCTTTTCTCCTTACCCCAATCCAAGATTTTTGTCAGTCCAAAGGCGCTAATAATAGTTAACGGAATAACCATATTTTGGGCTCTGAGTGCATGTGGAGATTGAAAAGTTAGGCTAGCGGCAAAAGGAGAGACAAGAAGCCAAGAAAGAATTATCCCCCAACCCTTGGAATTTTTGGCAATATAGGCAAGCCCCACGAGGATAAATAGGAGTTCAAATAAGTGTAGTTGCCCCGTCTCGGGAACCCTGTTTCTTTCTATCTCGTCCCCCGACAAAAACAAGAATTCTCCCCAGTAGTGTTCCATCCAGTTTTGGGCAAAGGCAAGTCCGTAGTTAACCGCTTTATTGTGAAGAAGTCTTGCTGAGAAACTCTGAAAATTATTATGTTCCCCTCTTTGCTCATTTATTCTCGATAAAGGTCCGGGGTCGGAAAAAAGCCCAACTCCCGCAGCTCTTGAGACAACTGCACCCTTGGTAAAGTCTCTCACTAAAGGCAAAATTAGTAGCACTCCTATTACCACTGCAATCAAAAGGGTCTTCCCCTTTTGTTTTATTCCCTTAAGATTTGTAAGAATTAGAATAAGGAGAAGAAGTGGAGCGACTATCCTTGCTGCATGGTAGGCGTAAAGCGACAAGACAAAAGAAATAATAGAAAAGACGTAATACTTAGGATTTTTGAGAGCTTTATAAAAAAGCCAAACGCCTAAAGTAATTAAAAAGGTTGCCAGGTTTACCTCCCACCCGCCTCGAGAAAAATGAAGGTGCCAGGGAGAGAGAGCAAGTAAAATCCCTGAAAGGATGGCCAGCCTCTCGTCTTTAAATATTTCCCTTACCGCCAAATAAATAAGAAGAACCGCAGCTACTCCCAAGACTGCTCCGGGAAGCCTTACCGCAAGTTCACTAACTCCCAGTACTTTCACAAATGGCAAAACTAAGTAGAAATAAAGTCCGGGTTTATAGTCGTTAAAAGACTGGAAATGTATAGGCCAGGGATTTCCGTGTTCATCCTTACCAGTCTCTAACAAAGAATAGGCATTATACCCAATTGACGCCTCGTCCGCATTTAGAGCAGGATAGTCCCCCAATTGATCGAACCTTAAAATTGCTGCGAGAATTAATATGGATAAAAGAACGATCTTCTTCATAGAACTTCAATAATTCTAAAGGCAGTATCTCTTCCGTTGAGATATTTTATTTCCTTAACTAACCTAAAAAGGCTTTCGTCTTTTGAATCCTCGGGTGGAATTCTTATGGTATCTGCAACAAAAAGCGTTCCTCTTTCTCCCCGGTTTATCGACCAATCGATAGGGGCAAACTCAATATTTTCCAGGCTTGTGACATAACCGACATCTCCCTTATATTCACTCTCAACTAGTTTTGCCTGCTTTTGGTATTTGGCGGGGTCATACTTTTGGTAGAATAAAAAATAGATGTAGGGCTGGGCAAAAGACTGCTGGACTTTAATCTTTTCATAATTCGCCTGTATCGGGGTAATCGTTTCGACAATTTGTTTGTACCCATATTCCCAATACTTTGAATTGTGTTTGGGCACATGGACAAAGTAGGCATCAAGAAAATAGACAAAAGCTAAGATATAAACTCCATAAAAAAGATACTCTAAGGTTTTTCTTCTCAAGGAGATAAGAAAATCAAGCCCCAACGATAAAAGCAAGATCATAGGGATAGCCATATTAAGAGCTCTGACGGCATGAACTTGGTCGCGGGAAAGAACCGACGGGCCAGATGCTAAAACCAACCATAGCCAGATGAAAGCGCTCTCCTTAGTTAAACCCTTTCTTACCAGTGCCACAAATCCAAGAATAAAAAGAATAATGTCGGACAAAAGAAGCATCCCTTGATAAGGAGCCGAATGCCTCGGGTTGGACCAGTCCCCTTCGAAAAAGAGAAACCTTCCTGAAAAATGGTTAAAGAATCTTCCCAAAATTCCCCTTGCAAAATTAAGAGTCTCCGAATGAAAAAGATAATAGTTTAAGTCTCCGACCCTTTCGCTGCCCTCCTCAAGAAAGGCCTCTAAGTATTCTTTGGGTCTGGGGTAGGAAAAAACACTGAAAACATTTAGCCTGCCGGTTTGACCCCTAAAAAGGGAGAGGGTAATTGGAAGAGAAACTACTAGTCCAAGAACCAAAGAAGTAACAAGAGTTTTTCTTTTAAATCTAATTAATTTCTTCCAATAAAGTGCTATTAAGAGTAAAAGTACTACTCCCGTTGACATCTTTGCCCCCTGGTAGGCAAGTAGCGTTAAGGAGAAAAAGAGAGTTGAAAAAATAAGAAACTTTTCTTTTTCGAAAGATTTAAGAAAGAAATAAATACCAAGGAGTGTTAGGGTTAGCGAAACGTTTACCTCCCAGGCCCCCCGGGAAAAATAAATAAGCCACGGGGTGAGGGAAGCAACAAAAGCGGCAAGCAAAGAAAGCCTTCTACTATTAAAAAGCTTGTTTGTTATCAAAAAGATAAGGTAAACAGATAAAACTCCGGCTAGGGCAGAGGGGAGCCTAACCGAAAACTCGTTTAATCCCAATAAGGCTACCGAAGGAACGGTAAGATAAACATAGAGTCCCGGTTTATAGTCCCCGAAAGACTTCAAGATAAAAGGAAGGACCTCTCCGTACTCGTCCTTCCCAGTTTTTAATATCGAATAGGCATTGTATCCCAAAGATGCTTCATCTGGAGTTAGATGCGGAGGAACCGTCCCCAAATTCCAGACTCTAAAAATAAAGGCAAGGACTAAGATAACAAGTAAAACTAGGTTTTTCCTCATTTAATTCTCCAGAATCTCAAAAGCCGCCTCTCCATTTAAAAAATTTATTGTCTTTAAGTTCTTCCATTCTTCGGGATAATTTCCAGGGCTGGTAACTAATAAACATGACCCCTTCTCACAATTAACCTCTATCTTACTTTCCAAGATAAATCTCTCCCCCTTTTCGGGTATGTCCCACTCGTTAACAAAATGGAATTTGTCGAATCCGTCAACCCAATACCAGTCCGACTGGAAAAACCTCACCAGGTTAGGGTCGTTTCGGTAGGCCCCCGGTTCCCACGGCCAGAAGAAAAGAATAAACTCGTGGGGTTCTCCGTACTTTTTGGTAACTATTATCTTGTCATAATTTCCATAGTTTTCTTTAATAAAGGAAACCGCTTCTTTGTATCCGTACTGCCAACTCCAGGAATAGTCCCTCCTGTACTCTTCCAAATATACCCCTAAATAATTCTCCAGGGAGAAAAAAAGTACGACCAAATAAGTATAAAAAACGGTTTTTCTTAAGGTTAATAACTTTCTTTTACCTAACCAGTCAAGGAGAGAAAAAAATCCTAGGGAAGTAGCTATCATCGGCGCTGGCAAGAGACTAATGGCCCTTAATACGTGTGGCGCCTCCCGAGTAAGACTAGAAGCAACAGGGCCCAACACTAACCAGGAGAGTATCACCAAAGAGCCCTTGTGCTTTTTTCTTATGAGAAAGATAAGTCCCAAAAGAAAAAAGGCTAATCCAGCGGGATACAAAATTCCCCGACCCTGAACGCTAAACTGGTAATGGCTCCCCCCTTCAAGAAAAAGAAAAGAAAGAGAAAAGTGAGAAAGCCAGTTTTTGGCAAACCTGGTGGAAAAGTAAGTTATTTTGTTGTTTACAAGCCTTGACAAAACTGGCGATAAGGTAGAGGTGGTTCTTGCCTCGTTTATCTCGGCAATTGCTCCCTCCTCCAAAATTGCAACCCAGCCGTACCTAGCCCTGCCTTCAGGACTTACGAGCTGGTAAAACATAGGGACAAAAAATAGAGCCAAGACTAAGGCAGAGAAGATAAAGTTTCTTTTTTGTTTCTTTACTAGAACAAAAATCTCTTTTTTGTAAATAAGAATAAAAGCAAGAAGCATTAAGGGAACAAAGACGCGGGCTGAATTATAAGTCCAAACGGATAGACCCAAAAAAAGAGAGGAAAGAATTAAAAAAGAGGGTTTTCGAAAACTTTTGAGAAAGAAATAAAAACCTCCGACGATAAAAGGAAGGGACAAATTCGCTTCAAAGGCGCCCCGCGACAAAAAAAGGCTCCAGGGTTCTATTGCAACCAAAAAAGCCGACAAGAGTGCCACTTTCTTTTCAAATATTTCCTTGACCAGAAGGTACGTAAAGATGATTGTGGCAATTCCAGCCACAACCGAGGGAAGTCTAACCGCAACCGCAGTTAATCCCAGAAAAAATTCGGAAATGGCAGTTAAGTAAATGTAAACGGGAAGTTTGTAATCACCATAGGCCCTAAAGATTGTAGGGAGAGTTTTTCCCCATTCATCTTTAGCTGTTTTCAAAATCGAATATGCGTTATAGCCGTGAGAAATCTCGTCCCAATTTAGACTCGGAGGTACTTCGTGAATCTTGGCAAGCCTCAGGCCCACGGCCAAAAGGAGAATTAAGATGATAAGTGAGTTTTCCTTTAAAAACCTAGTTAGTCTTGGCATATAGGCTGGACCTTGCATCAACCACGTAGATTGCTTCTTTGCCGTCTGGATAATAAATAATTTCTCTGGGTTTTACCTCGAAATTAAAGTCCTGGGGTCTACCAATAAGTATCGCATCTTTCTCTAAGTCACTGGCATTAATGTCCTTAAACAAATACCGCTCTAGCCGATACTCCGGCATCTGGTCTACCCAGGTCTCGTAACTCCAAGAACCTGTTTCTTTTTGATAAAAAATGGGCTCAAGTCTCTCGGAGAAAGCAAAATAGATGTGGGGTTCCGAAAGAGATTTGTCAACGATAAGGCTAGCTTCTTTCTCGACATTTCTCGAAACCCAATCGGCCACCTCCAGATTCCCATAAAGCATGTCCTTGGCAATTTTTCTCGGGGACTGTACAAAGTAGTCTTCAAGGAAGGAAACAAAAAGAACGGCAACCAAAAAAAGGAAGGTGTAAAGAAGTTTCTTTCTTTTCTTGAGGAAATCAAAAACTACAACTCCCCCAAGTCCCAAAAGAATGTCTATCCCCGGCATCATTCCCGAAACCCTATTGGCAGAGTACCCAACCCCGGTTGCCAAGGAGGCAGGAACCGCAGAAAAAAGTACCCATAAAGACAAAAACAATATTTCTTTTTTGTGCTTTCCCCCATATAAAAGTTTTCTGGCTCCCAAAAAGAACGGTATGACAAACCAGTAAAGGACTCCCCTTCCTGGAATCATTCCGTAAGTCCCCTCTTTGGGCCCGGTAGTAAAGAAAAACTGAGGGGAAAAGTAGGTTACGTAATTTTCCAAAAAACGCTTAGTACTTACCGTGTATTTGTTGTGAACTAGTCTCGCAACAGGGTCTCCCACGAGCCCTGCTAAAGCCGCCCTATCCTCCGAGGCTGCCCCCACTGCTCCTTGGGTTATGCTTCTTTCAACTGCCCTTGTTCCTGCTCCAAGGCGGAGCGTATAAAGGTTGGCGACAAGGAAGAAGGTAAAGACAAGCAAGAAAACCCCAAGCTCCCTTTTCTTTCTTAAGAGCTCTTCTTTAAAGAAAAATAAAAACGCAAGAAGAACAAACGGAGTTACAACTTTAGCACTATGGTAAGAGAAAAGATTTAACCCCAAGGCTAAAACAGAAAGAGCATATTTCTTCTCTATTAATAGGTATAGCCCCAAGGGCAAAAAGAAGGTGGTTAGGTTTGCTTCAAAGGCTCCCCGGGAGAGCATTACGTGCCAGGGAGAAATGGCAAGAAGAAAAGCAGAAAAAAGACCCACCCGCCGGTTAAAAAGTTTGGTCGCCAATAGGTATGTGATAAGTACTGCTAAGGTTCCCAAAAGAGCGTTGGGAAGCCGTACGGCAAATTTATTTAAACCGAATATAGAAACTGAAGGGATAGTGAGATAAGCATAGAGAGGAGACTTAAAATCGCCGAAGGATTCTAGAACTAAGGGAAAACTTTTTCCCCACTGGTCTTTGCCTGTTTTTAGTATTGAATAGGCGTCGTAGCCGAAAGAAGCTTCGTCGGGAGTAAAGCCGGGAGGATAGCTTTCAAGGCCGATAGTCCTCAACACCAAGGCAAGAAAAAGAATCAGGGGAAGGAGCCGCTTCATAAGCTAAATTATATCTTTTGCGCCCGAAAAAATCGAAGATTTAAACAGCCAACTCAAAACTCCAGGGTTCCTTCTTGCTATCTTGTTCTTTTGCCTCAACAACCTTTTTCCCCTCGTGTTTAAGAGATTTAACAAGTTCTTTATTAAGCCTGTTAAGCTCTTTGTCTTTGAACGAAAAAACAACAAACGATGCTCCCTTGGGTACCTTTTTGGCAGCAGCAGGGTTTGAAGCTAGATACTCTGAAAGTTTTTCCGAAAGCTTAATGTTTTTTTCTAACTGTTTTGCCTTGCCCATATATTGAACAGCTAGCTATTATATACGATAAACTGTGTAAAACTCATTGTCAATAAAGGTCTTTTATTTTGCTTCTCCTAAAAAATCCAGTCCTATAATTTATAAAATTTTTGCTGATATCTTTTCTTGCCCACGTAAGCCAGTTATGAGGATTGCCTTTCTTTCTAACTCCAATGGTGGTTGGTGTATCTGAAGGGTTATCTAGAGAAACTCTCATATGTCTATGTAAATAGCCATGTTCGCTATCGTATCGCACAATTGTAACCCATTTGTCATCGATGCAAACTTCTAAAGACACATTAACTACCTTACTAATTTCTCTTTTCTTATCTAATTCGTAAGAATATGTAAGCCTGTCGGACTCAGATAGATAGAATCTATGTGTAACAATCTTGGGGGTAATTTCTTTTTTCCGGAATGGCCTTTTTACTTTTCGTTTTGGCTTTTTCCTCATGGGCAACTGCTATCGTCTTCTTGGGTGCTTGGAAAAATTGAAATACAAAATTAAAAGTAATAAGAAATTTCCAAAACCTAAGATTCTGGGTAACAACCTATCTCTCCAAGAAAGAACATCAACAAGAACTCTAATCTTGGGAACCCACCAAAAGTTATAGAGGTTAATGAGATTTATTCCGGAGACGGCCCAGTAGACAGGAAGAAGCTTAGCCTCCAAGACCGCAAGAATAGTAAATGCCGGGAAAAGAGGGTAAAGGTAGCGCTCGTGCATGTTGGTCAAAAACATAAACGAACCAAAAGAGGCCAAGCTCAAAGACCACATCACGCTTTTTAAGCTCTGTTTCTTGAAGACTAAAACTAGGGCCGGGATGTAGGAAAGGGCAAAGAGAATTATTCCCCAGCTTTTATAGGAAAGGGGTCCCAAGATTTGCGCGTGGGGCCTTTCATGAATTCCTGTAAGGAAGGCCCAAATATTAAATGCGTTTGCGGTTATTACCTGAAGCTGTTCCCTAAAAACCTTGCTTACAAAAAGTTCGTAAAGCCAGCCGAAAGGATCTCCTCCGGAAAAAGGAAGCGTGGCAAGTCCAACAACGACGGCGGGTAAAGCCATCGCCTTGACGATCCCAACCACTTTGTATTTTTGTTTGAAGGCGGTGGTTAAAAATATCGGCAAGAAAATAAGGAGAGAGGCCTTGATATAAAGTGATAAGGCAAAAGCAAGAAACGATAAGTCAAGCTTTTTTTTGAGTAATAGATAAAAAGCTAAAATTGCAAAAAGGTTTACTACGCTGTCGGTTTGTCCCCAAAGGCTTGAGTTGTACCAGATGACAGGATTAAAAAGAAAAATGGCAGCCCCTAATATACCGAGTTTTTCCTTCTTTGCGTCTTTTAAGAATTTATAAATAAGGTATGCAATACCCAAATCCGCGGCTATAGAGGGAAGCTTAAGAAGGGCGGGGTAAAGATTGGTCTCAAAGAAAAACATTATGTTTGATGGAAAAGCAGGAACCTTGAGGTTTATGAACCAGAAAAGAGAAAAGACGGCTTCAAAGAGCTTTCTAATACCAACGAATATATAAATAGAACCCGGAGGCTGATTGGGCCAGGTAAAGCTCCAGACGTTTGCGCTATAAAACTTTCCCGGTCCATACTGCCAAAACCTTATCCCCCAGTCGATGTGATTATTAACGTCCGGGTGCCAAACCAAAAATGACAAGATAAGCCTAAAAAGAAAGGCCAATAAAAAGATTTTGGTTAGAGTCCTCATTTTTGGGCAAAGAGGTAAAAAGCCGGTTCACCCGAAGGATAAGAAACGGCTGTAAGAAGATTAAGGTCCGGTGGAGTTCTTTCGGGTTCGGCAATAAGGTTTGCCCCAATTTCTTTTGCATTGGCTAGATACAAAGTCTTTTGGTCAATTATCCGGCCAAGTCCGTAAATGTCTTCTGGAGAACCAAAATAATACTTGTCGATAAAGGATATTTCTCCGAATCCTTCAACGGAAGTCTTTTTTAAGGGAAAGCCTTCGTGCCACTTTTCGGGAGGATATTCGTACCAACCGGCGAAAAATATCCAAGCGGGCTCCCCCGCCATTGAAATAATTACCCTATCGTAGTCCTTGTCAATCTTTTTAATCTCCTTAATAGATTCTTTAAATCCCGCGTGCCACCATCTTTCGCTCTCCCAGGGATAATGAACCCAGAATTTGTGCTGATAAGAATAAAAACTTAAGGCAAAAAGAATTACATAGAGGGAGGAAAGAACCAGACGAGATTTTCCCCTTAGTGCCTTATAACTTTCAATTAGTCCCAGGGAGACGAGAAAGACAAAGGGGGGTAAAATTAGAATCAGTCTTGTTGCGTGCTTTCCCCCCTCCCTGGTTATCGCAGAAGGAATTACACCTACCAGAATCCAAAAAAGAATCAGAGCTTTAATCTTTTTGTCTTTAAATCGTGTTAGAAGAAAGATAAGTCCCAAAAGAAGGGGAATAATCTCAATTTTATAAAGTTCCCCTATTCCTATGGAATGTCTGAGATTTAGGTCTCCTTTGATAAAAAGAAATTCCGTCGAGAAAGCCTCAAGGTAGTTTTTGACAATGTTTTCTCCCCAGAAAGTAAACTTGTTATGAGTTAGCCTATCAAAAATGGTCGGGGTCAGACCTTCCCCTTCCTCTCCCCTCATTCTGGCATCAATGAGCCTGTCAAAACCCACCTCTGGTTCGGTTGTTGGGTCAGTAAAAACACTGATGTAACCAAACCTTTGGGTTCCTCCTCCGAAAAGAGTGCTATAAGCAATCGGCCCACCAACCAAAACCAAAGCTGCCAGGCCGTAGAAAAGGTACTTTCTGGGAAAAGAGAATATTTCTTTTCTGTAAAGAAGAAAAAGAAATATCAAAAGAATGGGGGTGAATAGCTTGGCGGTGGAATAGACCCAAGGGGTCAGGGCCAAGAAAACTCCCGAAACCCAAAGAAACTTTGGGGTTTTTAGGGCTTTAAAGAAAAAATAAAGTCCCAGGATTAGAACAAAAAGAAGAAGCGTTACTTCAAAGGCTGCCCGGGAATACTGAATATGCCAGGGGGAAAGGGCTAAGAGGGCGGAAGAGACTAACGCAAGTTTTTCGTCTTGGGATATCTCCTTAACCAGAAGATACAGCGTTAAAACTCCCAAGATTCCAAAGATAGCGGCAGGAAGCCTCACCCCCAAAGAAGATATTCCAAAGATAGAAACTGTAGGTATCGCGCTATAAAGATAAAGCGGTGTTCTCCACTCAGCCAAAGACTGAAAGTGAATGGGCCAGGGGTTCCCCGAATAGTCTTTGCCCGTTTTCAATATCGAATAGGCATGGTAGCCAACATCTAGTTCATCCCCGAAAAGGGAAACAGGAACGGAAGAAAGTTTCCAGAGGCGTAGCAAGGCGGCAATCAATAAAATTGAGGTGAGAATTATCTTATTGAGCTTCGACATCTTTATATTTCCCAAATCCCCAGAACACTAATCATCACCACGCCCCACAAATTAACCAATATACTAAGTATAACCAATATTTTGACTAAAAGATCTATCTTTCTCCTCATCCCAGAAGCAACTAGGATAAGCATAAAAGGAATAAA
>JBMOLC010000047.1:0-27475 GCA_049324215.1 Patescibacteria group bacterium
TGGATGTCCCCATTGCGCCCAGGTGTTGGAGTATTTTGAGAAGGGAGATTTATTTAATAAGTATCCTGTTGAAAAAAGAGAGATTTATTTTGATCGTAATAATGCTTTTTTATTCAATGAGATGCTGAATAATTTAGGGGTGGAAGAGAATAGTCGTGGTGTCCCGACTGCTATTATCGGCAAGAAGATTTTAGTTGGTGATAAACTAATCATTGATAATTTCGTTTCTGAAGCTGATAAGTTTTTAAGCACAAATAATACACCTGAAAACACTTCATCTTATTGCTGGCGCTGTTATGCTGGCTATGGGAGCGGTTATTTTGATGGGTTGGATTTAGTCTGGGTGATTAAAACTTAGAAACCTATTTACCTCTTTGTTCGTAAGCTCTGGGTATTCAAGCTCAGTAGCCCAGTCAGTTGTTCTATAATCGTACCATCGTTCGAGCAGAGTTCTTCCTAATATAATTTCTCAATATTGACTTCTACACCCACATATGTATAATGCAGTATATACGTGAAGATATTTGAAAAGCCTTTCGTGTTTGACTGGGACAAGGGAAATATTGGAAAGAATAAAAAACATGGGGTAGGAGATAAAGAGGCGGAAGAGGCTTTTTTTGATAGAAAACGAAAAATATATAAAGACCCGTTACATTCTGGGAAAGAAGAGAGAAACATTTTAATTGGGACGACAAAAAGAAATAGATTGCTTTACATCGTGTTTACGATGAGAGGTAAAGAAATAAGGATAATCTCGGCGAGAGATATCAACCAAAAGGAGGTGGCAATGTATGAAAAAAAAGCTTAAGATTCCAAAATTTAAAAATGAGGACGAAGAACGGGAATTTTGGTGGAATTTGGATTTATCGGAATATTTTGACCCCGAAGATTTTGTGCCGGTTAGCTTCCCAAATCTAAAACCGACTACTCGCCCAGTGTCGATAAGGATACCAGAGTATCTCTTGAACAGAGTAAAAGAGGAGGCTAACGAGCTGAATATTCCCTATCAAACCCTAATTAAACAATATATCCAAAAAGGGGTATTCTCTTCAAAATAAGCCCTGACGTTGTCCCCCGGGCGGAGCCTATTTTCTCCTCCATCTCCCAGAAATTCTTGATATACTTCGCCCATGAGGCAGTGGGATAAAGTCTTTCGGAAACATGGTAGGGTTTTTACCGAGCCCCACGAAGATATCGAAAAGATAGCAGAACTATTTCGCAAAAAGGGAGTTAAACGGATACTAGACTTGGGCTCTGGTACTGGAAGGCACGTTGTCGATTTTGCCAGGAAAGGGTTTGAGGTTTATGGTTTTGACATTTCAGAATCTGGAATTCAGCTAACCAGAAACTGGCTTAAAGAAGAAGAGCTACAAGCAAATCTTAAGATTGGCTCAATCTATCAGAAGTTGCCTTATAAGAACAACTTTTTTGATGCTGTTATTTCTACTGGTGTGATTCACCACGAGACTGTCGAAAATATCAAAAAGGCCATTCGGGAAATAGAAAGAATTCTTAAGCCTAACGGTTTAATTTTCATGACTGTTCGAAAAAGAAAATTCAGAAAATTCTACCCAAAGTCCACAATAATCGAGCGTTACGGGAAGCAAAAATCAAGATACCAAGTAATCGATTCCCGAACGTATGTTCCCCTTGATGGTCCTGAAAAGGGCCTTAAACATTTTCTTTTCAACAAAAGCCTTATCCGAAAAGAGTTTAAAAATTTTAAGCTTAATATTTGGGTCGATTCCGAGAAAAGACATTATTGTTTTTCGGGTGAGTTAAAAAGTAAGTTCTAATTTTATCCATCAGGCGGAGCTGAATATTTTATGATCAAAATCAAGAGAGTTTACGAACCTTCGAGCAAAGACGATGGTACCAGGATTCTCGTTGATCGATTGTGGCCAAGAGGGTTAACCCGCGAAAAAGCAAAAATTGATTTATGGCTCAAAGATATCGCTCCTTCTGAAACTTTGAGAAAATGGTTTAGCCATGATCCAGCCAAATGGGCAGAATTCAAAAAGCGATATTTTCAAGAACTTAAAGATAAAAAGGAAGCGGTCGAGGCAATTAAAGAGAGGATAGAAAAGGGGACAGTGACTTTCGTCTACGGCGCCAAGGACAGCGAACACAACAATGCCGTTGTCCTTAAGCAGTATCTAGAACAAAATAAGTTCTAAAGTTATCTGCCAGACGGGAAAGAAAAAGGTTATTGGCAAAGAGGAACTTTTAGAGAATAGTATTATGTTAGAGGGGGTGAAAGTTATGTCGCGAGAGGGTAAACTTTTGCTTTTGACCTGGGTACTAATTGGGCTGGCGATTGCTGGAGCGGTCGGATTCTATCTTGGGAGAACGACTACCCTCAAGAACCTGAAGATTCAACAGCTAGGACCGCAAGGCGGACAACCACCGGGTTCGCCTCCCCCAGGCGGAGGACAGCAGCAACCCCCACGACAACAGCCGACTGGGCAGCCCCCACAACAAAAGTGAGATTTTTATTTTTTCTCTTTTCGGCTCTTTTTGCAGAGATAATTGGCACCATTGTTGGGTTTGGCTCTTCAACCATTCTTCTTCCTCTTTCGCTCTTTTTCTTTGATTTTAGAACCGCCCTGGTCCTTGTTGCCTTATTTCATATCTTTGGCAATCTCGGGAGGATTGGTTTTTTCAAATCCGGCCTCGACAAAGGAATTATTTTTAAATTCGGAATACCCAGCGTTGCTCTGACGCTGGTCGGGGCCTCCCTCGTTTCTTTTACTCCCCAGGAGTTATTAAAGGGGATATTGGGAATTTTTCTAGTCCTTTATTCGTTAATGGTTTTCTGGAAAGAGGATTTTGCGGTTAGGCCGACACTTACCAATTCCGTTTTGGGCGGGGGACTTTCGGGTTTTTTGGCCGGCCTAATCGGTACAGGAGGAGCCCTCAGGGGGACTTTCCTGACAGGCTTCGGGCTTCCCAAAGAAAAATATATCGCCACTAGTGCCGCAATTGCGTTGGCGGTCGATGTCACCCGAATTCCCATTTATTTCTCCCAAGGGTTTTTGAATCGTGCGTATTATTTTTCTATTCCTATTCTGCTGGTAATTGCCTTGGTGGGGGCATTTACCGGCATAAAGTTTGTTTATGGTTGGTTAAAGCTATGGTAAAATCTGCCCTTCTTTTTATTTCATGGCCAAAAGTCCAGAATTAGGCTCGAAAGAGAGAAGATACTTAACAGCTGACATCCGCCCCGCAGTGTTGGCAGTTTGAGATAAGGTGTCCCGGGGGTCTCACATTGATACTTCCACACTTGGGGCAGGTAAACTCCAAAGGACCGAATTGGTCCTCGGTCCCCAAGAAAACAATTCCTTCGGTAGAAACGCCAAAGATATTGGCAGCACCTTGTCCGCTGGCGGCGCAGCCGATGGGGTTATTACCCAAAAACTGCGTTTGGGCCATCTCACGAACTACCTCTTCAGGCGGCACTCCCGATTTGAAAAGGCTGGCATAATAGACTGCTTGTTGCTGCGTTTCTTTCCGGCCGCGGACTACTGTTTCAACCCTTTTTTGCGAGATACCCCTCAACCAATTAATGATTTCCAGAATGGCTTCTTCGCTGTCGTCCTCGGTAAAAATAAACCTTCTTATTTGCTCGGGGTTAACGAAGTTGGCATTGAATTGATGAAAAGCGATAAGCAGGACTTTCTGGCCGGTTGGCCACTTATAGGCAATGCGGTGGATGGCAAGTTGTTCTTCCGGGTATCGCCACTGACTGCCTCGGGGACTAATGCGCACGGCAATGCCGGAGTCGTGGCGCAAAAACCAATCTTGAAGCTCCCGATTGACCTCTTTTTGAGCTGGGTCGCCGCCGTCGGTGCCGACAATCGGCCTTTTCCTTACTGGGTCCCAGAGAACCCCGTCTCTTTCTTCGTAGTACCGGAAGTCCCACTCAAGGTTCGATTCGTGGTGCGGCGTGAGGAGGTCGCTTGCGAGGACCTCTAGAGGTTCGTCTAACCAACCGGGAGTCTGGGTAAATCTGATGAGGGTTTCGGCTGGTGACTCGACTCGGCTCATGTTTCCTGCTCGGGACGGGAAGGTTGTTAGTTTTCTGGCTTTTACAGTTGCGGCACAGCCCCCGAATTCCTGCCTGCCGGCAGGCAGGTCACGGGGTTCCTTGAACACAACCTTACTTTTTCCATGTTACAATGAAATGGCGTGGAAAGACAAGTCCTCCACGAAAGAGCCTCAATCTTACGCGACGTCGTCTTTGCTGCAGACGATGGGGCGATTACGACTTTCGCGGTTATCGCCGGCTCCCAGGGAGCAGGAATCTCGCCCACTGTTGTAATTATCTTGGGATTTGCAAATCTTCTGGCCGATGGCTTTTCCATGGCAACCGGAATTTATTTAGGCGCTAAGTCCGAACTCGAGTACGAAAAGGCCAAGGGGGACCCTCACTGGAAAAGCGATTCCCCCTTTAAACAAGGTGTGGCCACATTCATTTCCTTTGCCCTGGCAGGTTTCTTTCCCCTCGTACCCTTTATTCTTAAAATTCAGCCCACCTTCGTTTTATCCTCTTTAACGATTGCGATTTTTCTTTTTGTTCTGGGAGTTCTCAAGGGATCCTATACCGGCAAGGGTTTAGCCAAAAGCGGTCTGGAAACCTTGCTTATTGGCGGCATTGCCGCAATTTTGGCCTACGTGGTGGGTTACGTGGTCGATAGGTTTGTGGTTTGAAGGGGGTGAGACCAATGACTAGAGAGAATAGAAAACTACTTTCGCAGGTGCTTCTGGGTGGGGCAGTAATCTCGGTCGTCCTTTCGGCCATAGGATACATGGGCCGAGACATCTGGCTGGCCTCGACCCAGTGGCTTTTGGTGGCTGCAGTTTTGGCCTTGTTTGCTCTCTATTTAAGGCCCTGACAACCCTCGCGGTAATTTTGCGGGTAATTTGCGGAAATTATCAGATAGCGGCTGAGGATTTGACAATTTTATTTTTGCGTGCTATTTTCTCGGTGTGAGAACCAGAGATATAGTAATCGGACTTATAATTTTGGCGCTTACTGCCGGTGCCATCGTCTGGGTCAGGCGGCCTAAAGCCCCCCAACCAACCCCCACCCCTTCGATTGAAGAAAAAATCGAAAAGACCTTTAACTTCGAGATTCCCGAGGACGTTGATCGGGCCGAGCTTAAAGACGTCAGCGGTGGAACTGGCAGCGGCATTGCGACGAGGAAATACGAGAACGGCAAATTTAGCCATACGGTCTTGGCCGACTTACTGGATCCCACCCCCGGAACTTTTTATGAAGGCTGGCTGGTCAGGGGTAAAGAGGGAGACGCCAATTTTGCCTCTATTTCAACCGGGGCTCTAAGGGTCGCTAAAGGCGGCTACATTTTGGAGTTTGAATCGGCCAAAGACTATTCGGATTACCAAGGAGTGGTCATTACCTTAGAGAAAGTTAGCGACTCAAAGCCCGAAACCCACATTTTGGAAGGCTCCTTCTAAGACTGCATTGACTTTGCTTCTTTCCTGACGATATCCTTAATGATGTTTATGGAAGGCCTAGCCTATCTTCTCACCCTTTCCTTTTTGGGCAGCGTTGCCGGGCTTATAGGCGGAATAATTTTCTTATTTGATAGGTCTTGGGCCAAAGCTCTTGCTTCTTCTGCCGTACCCTTTGCCGCAGGTGTTCTTTTGACAGTATCTTTTCTGGACCTCCTTCCAGAAGTCGTCGAAGCCTGGCCCTGCCTCTTTCCCCATAATCCTCGGAGTATTTGTCGCCCTTTTCCTAATTGAGAGATTTCTTTTTCGTCTCCACCACCACGACGGAGAGGAAGAAAGCCCCAAAGACGTTATACCCCTGGTTATTTTTGGGGATACAATCCACAACTTCCTCGACGGGGTAGCCATAGGCGCCTCGTTCTTGGTTTCTCCGGGACTCGCCCTTCTGGTGACTCTGGCTACCTTTCTCCATGAGACCCCACACGAAATTGCCGACTTTGGGATTCTTCTTTCGGCAGGCTGGGGGAGGCAGAAGGCCTTTTTGGCAAACTTTGTTTCAGCCTTGGCCACCTTCCCCGGAGCAGTCTTTGCCTACTTTTATTCTGGGGGTACAGATTCCCTGAGCGGAGTGCTCCTGGCTATCGCAGCCGGATTTTTCCTTTATGTTTCAACCACGGACTTTCTACCGGAAACCAAGAAGGTAGCCGGGTATTCATTCAAAAACGTTGCCTTTCTTCTTCTGGGGATTGGCGTTATTGCACTCTTAAAAGGACTTCTGCCTGATGGTTGATATTACTTATGCTTTGGCTTTTAGCGCAGGTACCGTTTCCTTTCTGGGCGGATAAACTCGGCTATTTGATATTGCCTTTAAACTTGGTTATAGACTACCATAGGGTTAGGGCCTATGGTATTCTGCAAGCGGAAAAGTTTGTTTCTCGCTTGTATTGCTCGAAATAAGATTAGGTAAAATGGAGGTAAGAGGATGCAAAATAAAGGTCTTTGGCTAGGATTAGGAATTTTTATGGCAGTGGCGATAGGAGGCTTTTTCTTCCTCAGGAGGCCGAGCCTTGCTCCACCCAAAGAGGCAGTCTCGGGAGGCAAAACCACCCCTATCCCATTGGTTGAAGAGGGGGAAGACATCAGAGAAATAACGATTGAGGCCAGCGAATATTCCTTCGCGCCACGAGGAATAAGCCTAGCCAAGGGAGAGAAGGTCAGACTTACTTTTAAAAATACAGGGAATTTGCCCCACAATTTGACCATCGACGAACTCAACTTGAAGACCAGGACCATTGCAGGGGGGCAGGAGGACACGCTCGAATTTATTGCCGAAGAGTCGGGCACCTTTAGTTTCTATTGCGGTGTCGCAGGACACCGGGGATTGGGTATGGAAGGCTCTTTAGAGGTCGAGTGAGGAGGTGAAGGTTTTATGCAGGTGACGGTCTATTCAACCACAACTTGTCCTTATTGCAAGATGCTGAGGGACTACCTGACGCAAAAAGCGATCGCTTTTACCGAGAAAATGGTCGATACCGACGAGGTGGCCAGAGAAGAAATGATGGCCTCTTCGGGTGGATTTTTAGGCGTTCCTTTTACCGTTATTCTGGCTAACGGCAACAAACAAACGGTTATCGGTTTTGACAAAGGCAAACTCGATTCAATTTTGGGGGGAGAGGCATGATTTTTGTCAACTTTAAAGTCTACGAAGAAGGCAGCGGACAGAAGGCAATTGCCTTAACCAGAATTTTGGAGGAAGTAGCGCATTTAACCCAGGTGAAGATTATCCCGGTTGTCCAGATAATCGACGCCGAGACGGTCGTTAACGCCACCCGACTCGAGGTCTGGATTCAACACATCGACCCAGTTTCCTACGGTCCCTATACCGGCTGGACCCTGCCCGAAGAGGCCATCAGGATTGGCATAAGAGGAGTTTTTCTCAACCATTCGGAGCACAAATTCGGCGACTGGGGAGAACTGGTTAAGGCCGTCTCTCGCTGTCGCGAAGTCGACCTCAAAACCCTCATTTTTGCCGGTGATTTGGAGGAATTTAAAAAAGTCCTCGAGTTAAAGCCAACCTTTGTTGCCTATGAGCCACCCGAGCTAATTGGTTCAACCGAGACTTCGGTGGCAACTGCCCAGCCTGAAGTTATCGCCAAAGCCTCGGTCTTGGCAAAGGAAGCCGGAATACCCTTAATCGTCGGAGCGGGGATCAACCGCCGGGATGACGTTAAAAAAAGTCTGGAACTCGGAGCGGTTGGGGTCGTCGTGGCCACAGATGTCGTTAAGGCGGAAGATCCGAGGAAGGAGTTAATCGATTTGACACAGGGGTTCACTACCTGAAAACACTATGAAAGTCTATCTTGGAGCTGACCATCGAGGATTTGCCCTCAAAGAAAAAATTAAAGACTGGTTAACGACCTGGGGATATGAATTTAGCGACTTAGGAGCATACCAGCTTGACCCCCAGGACGATTTTACTCTTTATGCCGAAAAGGTTGGGGTAGTTGTTGGCAGAGAGGAAGGTGCCAGGGGTATTCTTCTTTGTGGTTCTGGAGTTGGCGTCAACATTGCCGCCAATAAAATCGACGGAGTCAGAGCTTCATTTGGACTATCCCCGGAACAGGTCAAAGCTGGTAGGAACGACGATGACATGAACATTCTGGTCATCGCCGCCGACTTTGTCGCAGAGGAGAAAGCAAAAGACCTGATTAAGGTTTTTCTTGAGACCAAATTTGCGAGAGAAGAAAGATTTGTCAGGCGCCTAGCCGAGATTAAGAAACTTGAAGCCAATAACTAATGAACTTGCCCAAGCTGTCTCCCCAAGACGTTGCCGCTAAAAAAGTGCTTTTGAGGCTCGATTTGGACGTTAGTGCCGACATTTCTCGAGTCGAAAATGCCAAAGAAACACTCGAATTTCTAGTCGAAAATTCGGCCCAAACAATAATTATTGGACACAAAGGCAGACCCAATGGGGGTAAAGACGGTCTGACCCTCAAGGATCTAACTCCAGTTTTATCTGACCTAATCGGTAAAAAGGTAGTCTTTCAGCAAGAAGGCCAAGTTGTCTTAAAGGAAAATCTGCGGTTTGACCCCGGGGAAGAAGCAAACAACGAGGATTTTGCCAAGAAGTTGGCAAGCCTCGCCGACGTCTACGTTAACGAGGCTTTTGCGGCCTCGCATAGGAGTCATGCTTCAATCGTCGGAGTTCCGAAATTTCTACCCCATTTTGCCGGCTTTAGGTTTTTGGCTGAGGTTGCGAACTTAAGTCGGGTCAGGGAGAATCCCAAAAGGCCATTGGTGGTTCTGATTAGCGGCATCAAAGAGGATAAGGTCGAGATGGCAAGGGAGCTAACCAAGATTGTCGATAAAGTCCTGGTGGGAGGAAAACTGCCGAGCTATTTTGGGGAGGGAAACCCCAACCCCGAGAAAATCCTGATTGCGGACCTAACTTTTGACGGCTTTGACATCAGCCTAAACTCAATTACGCGCTTTAAGCAAGAAATTGCCAAAGCCGGCACGCTGGTGCTTGCGGGAGTTCTAGGCAAATACGAGGAGGAAGGCCATCGGTTAGGGACAAAAGAGATCTTCCAGGCAGTTTCGGCAACGAGTGCTTTCAAAGTCGCAGGTGGAGGAGACACCGAGGCGGCACTGACAATATTTGGACTGACTTCTAAATTTGATTGGATTTCTGTCGGCGGTGGAGCAATGCTTGAGTTTTTGCTAAAAGGAACTTTACCCGGTATCAACGCCTTGTTAGAATGAAGTTACTTCTATGGTTAAGGTTGGGATAAACGGCTTTGGTCGAATCGGGAGAATTGCATTTCGAATCGGGATTTTAAAGCATGCAAATGAGCTGGCCTTTAGTGCTATAAACACCTCGGGCTCAATGGCAGCCTCGGGTTGGGCCCACCTGGTTAACTACGACACAGCCTATGGGAGGTTTGCCAAGGAGGTTAAGGCCGAAGAGTTAAAAAAGCCCGAGGAGGCGTCAGATGCCGACCCCCAGATAGGGAGCTTGATTGTCGAGGGGAATAAAATCCCACTTCTGGCCCAAAAAGACCCGGCCAAAATTCCCTGGGGAAAGTATGCCGTCGACGTTGTCATTGAATCAACCGGAAAGTTTACTTCCGAAGAAGACGCCAAAAAGCACGCCCTAGGAGGAGCCAAAAGGGTGGTAATTTCAGCTCCGGTTAAGGGCGGAAATATCGGTACCTACATCATCGGCGTCAACGAATACAAGGGGGAAGCAGAAATTCTTTCCAATTCTTCCTGTACCACAAACTGCGTGGCTCCGGTGGCGGCGGTTCTACACACCAAGTTTGGTATTGAGAAAGCTGCCATGACCACGGCCCACGGCTATACCGACGACCAAAACCTGCAGGATAATTCCCACAAGGACCTAAGACGCGCCAGGGCCGCTGCCCAAAATATCGTTCCCACGACAACCGGTGCTGCAATCTCGACGACAGAGACGATTCCCGAGCTTAAAGGCCTTTTTGACGGGAGAGCCCTAAGGATTCCAGTCATCACCGGGTCAATTACCGATTTTGCACTTCTTTTAAAGAAAAACGTGACGGTTAGTGAGGTCAACCAGGCTTTTATCGAGGCCAGTCAGAACCCTTTATATAAAGGAGTTCTGGCTGTGACCAACGAGCCTCTGGTCTCAAGCGACATTATTGGCCGAAGCGAATCAGCGATCGTTGACCTTTCCCTGACCCAAGTCATCGGCGGGAATCTGGTCAAGGTCTTTGCCTGGTACGACAACGAGTGGGGTTATGCTAACCGCTTAGTGGAGCAAGTAATCAGGGTTGGTAAAACAATTGGCGGAGAGAAAGCACCAACAGATCCAATAACCCTGGCATTTAAGAATGGTTGAAATAATCCCCTCGATTTTGACCAGCGACCCTCGCGAAGTTGAGGCCAAAATTGCCAGCTGCGAGGGGGTGGTGGAGAGGGTTCAAATTGACATCATCGACGGGGTCTTTGCCGTGACGAGAACCATCGACCCTTCTTTTTTGGAAGGAGTAGATAGCCCGCTTAATTTTGACTATCACCTCATGACCAAGGAACCGAGTCTTTGGGTCGAGAAGGCCGCCCGAGGAGGGGCAGATAGGGTGATTGGCCAGATAGAACAAATGGGGAGCCAAATCGAGTTTATCGGTAAGGTCTCGGAAATTGGCTTGTCCGTCGGACTCGCGCTAGATATTGAAACCAAAGTTTCTTCCCTCGACCCGGTTGTTCTGACAAATCTGGATGTTATTTTGGTCATGTCGGTTAAGGCTGGAGCCGGGGGGCAGAAGTTTGAGAAACCCTCTCTTGCTAAAATAAGAAAGCTAGACGAAATCAGGGCCAGGGACGATACACCCTTTAAAATTTGTGTCGATGGGGGTATAACGGAAGAGAACATTAGTCAGGTGGTGGCAGCTGGGGCAGACGAAGTGGTGATCGGAGAAAGAATTTTTGCCGGAGACTTGATAAAAAACCTGGAAAAGTTTAAGAAAGCAGCCTATGGCTAGCGAAAAAGAATTTTCCGAAAGAAAAATTAAACAGATTACTTACTTTGGTTTTGCCGATGCCGCTCCCAACGACCCTTTATACCAGGAGGCCTTTGAGGTGGCAAAGTATTTAACGTCCAAAGGCTATGTGGCCATCAACGGCGGCGGCCCGGGAACGATGAAGGCAGTCTCCGAAGGGGCAAAGGAAGCTAAAGGAACCGCGATCGGGGTCACCTTTTACCCCAAGGATATAACCAACTTTGAAGGCAGAGACCCGGAAAATCCTATCGACATCGAAATCAAGACCAAAAACTATCTCGAGAGGACGCTCAAGCTTCTTGAGCTTGGGGATGCCTATGTGGTATTTCGGGGCGGGACGGGGACAATCTCGGAATTCGGCATGGCCTGGGGCCTGGGGAGGCTTTATTTTGGCCATCATAAACCCCTAATCCTTTACGGCGAATTTTGGAACAACGTGATTAAGTCATTTATCGACAATATGCGAATTCGGCCCGAGGAACTCAAGGTCTATAAAGTCGTTTCTTCCCCAGAGGAAGCCTATCAAGCCATACTCCATTTCGAGGAGGTCTTAACGGGAAATAACCACAGACATCCGGAGGAGAAGCCTTTTCAACTTTAAATGCAAAGACTGACCACCCTTGAGCTTGAGAAGAAAGCCAACGAGGTAAGACGCGACATCATCAAAATGTTACTCAAAGCTGGCTCGGGACACTCGGCCGGTCCCTTAGGGATGGCCGATATTTTTACCGCTCTTTACTTTAACATCATGAACCACGACCCCAAGAACCCCGATTGGGAAGAGCGGGATAGACTGATTCTTTCGAATGGACACATAGCTCCAGTCAGATACGCCGCCATGGCCCATGCCGGGTATTTTCCGCTAAAGGAACTCTCAACCTTAAGAAAGTTGGAAACGAGGCTGCAAGGACACCCGGAAAGGCTAAGGCTTCCCGGACTTGAGACCACTTCGGGACCCTTAGGCAGCGGCCTGGCCCAGGCAGCCGGTTATGCTTTTGCGGCCCGGATGGACGGGGCCAGATTTAGGGTTTTCTGTATCCTTAGCGACGGTGAGCACGACGCCGGAAATCACTGGGAAGCGGTGATGTTTGCTGGCAAAAACAATCTTTCCAACTTAACCGCAATAGTTGATCGAAATAATATCCAAATCGACGGCTATACCGAAGACGTCATGCCGTTAGAACCCCTCGAGGAAAAATACAAAGCCTTCAATTGGTACGTACTTGACATCGATGGGCACAATTCGGAAGAGATAATTAACGCGGTCGACCACGCCCGAGCAGTTTATGAAAAACCCACGGTAATTATTGCCCACACCATTCCGGGTAAGGGAGTCTCTTTCATGGAAGGACTTCCCGAATGGCACGGCAACCCCCCCAATTTAGAAGAGGCTAAAAAAGCCCTCCATGAATTAAGGACCCTAGGGGGAAAAATTAGAAGCGAGCACGAATGATTTCGAAAGCCGCAAAACTTTCCCAAAAGATTTTTCAAAAAGATATCGATCTTATTCCGACGCGCCAAGGCTATGGGGAGGGTCTGGTTATCGCGGGAGAGAAAGACGAGAGGGTTGTGGTTTTATGTGCCGATTTAACCGAATCAACCCGCTCAATTCTTTTTAAGGAGCGCTTCCCCGAGAGGTTTATCGAAGTTGGAGTTGCCGAGCAGGCTTTGGTAACCATTGCCGCCGGCATGGCCAACTACGGCAAGATTCCTTTTATTTCTTCCTATGCCGTTTTTTCTCCGGGCAGAAACTGGGAGCAGATAAGGACGGTGGTTGCCCTAAACGACGTTTCTGTAAAAATCGCCGGAGCCCACGCAGGAATTTCGGTCGGACCCGATGGGGCGACACACCAAGCCTTAGAAGATATTGCTATTATGCGGGCCATGCCCAATATGATCGTTATTTCCCCAGCTGACGCAATCGAAACCAAAAAGGCAGTGGTCGAAGCCGCCAAGAACGGAAAGCCCACCTATCTCCGTTTTGCCAGGGAAAAAACTCCTGTTCTTACGACAGAGAAAACTCCTTTTAAGATCGGTAGAGCCGAGATTTTTTGGGCAGCCAAAAATCCCCAGGTTGCCATTGTTGCCTGTGGCCCTTTAGTTTACGAGGCCCTCCTGGCTGCTAAAACCTTGGAAAAAATTGGAATTGAAGTTTTGGTTGTCAATTGCCATACGGTTAAACCCATTGACGAGAAAGAAATAATCAGAGCCGCAAAAATAACTGGAGCGGTGGTTACGGTTGAGGAACACCAAGTTACAGGCGGACTGGGGGGAGCGGTCGCCGAGGTTCTTGCCAAGAATTATCCGGTTCCCATGGAGTTTGTCGGTATGCCTGATGCCTTTGGGGAGTCGGGGAAACCCGAAGAACTTCTAGAAAGATATGGTATGAAGGCAAAGCATATCATTGAGGCAGTTAAGAGGGTTATTGGTCGTAGATCCTATTGACGGCAGACTCTTTCTGTAATAACATTGTACTTACAATGCAGATACAAACAGTTTTTAGGGCCGGGAATAGCAATGTAGTTGCGATTCCAAAAGATTTATCTCGCGAGTTAGGGATTAAGCCCGGACAAAAGGTCGTTATTGAGAAAACAGAGGGTGAGGAGTTGGTTATTCGTAAAGCTCGCGACAGAAGCAAGAAAATTTCCGCCGACGAAGAATTTCGAAGGTGGTGGAAGGCGTTTTTGAAAGACAACGCGGGGATTTTAGATGAACTTGCGGTACGTTGATATCGGGCAGGTATATTTAATCCACCAGCTGATAATCAAAAGAGCGGGGACAAAAGCAGGTATTCGGGATTTTACCCTTCTTCATTCTGCGGTTGAAAGACCAAAAGCAACATTTCGTGGGAAACATCTGTATAAAACAATCTTTGATAAGGCTGGAGCAGTCCCGCAGTCTCTTTGTTTGAACCATGCATTTACCGACGGGAACAAGCGAACGGCTTGGGCTGTCGCACATAAATTTCTTTGGGATAATAGCTACAGTCTTAAAGCTAAAAGAGAAGAAGCTGTGGATTTTATGGTCTGGGTTGACAACGAAAAGCCCGAACTTTCAAAGATTTCCTCTTGGTTAAAAGAACACTCGGAGAAAATTTAGTCTAGAAACTTAAAGGTAGAGCGGTTAATATATTATTGCAGTTTGGAAAACACTCATCCCCCGGAGTTCCTTTTGCAAAAACTGTTTTGGTAATTGGATAAGACTTTCCGTTTTATCACTAGCAAACGAAAGAACGAAAATTTCTTGCGGCGCAGTTGTCCTTTCGAAGCCAAAATGTTACATTGGAGTTGACAAAAGAATGGTAGAGCAAGAACCAATGGACGAAATAGCACGGGATTTAGTAGCACCAGGCAAAGGAATTCTGGCGGCTGACGAGAGTTTCCCGACTATTGAGAAGCGCTTTGCCAAAATTGGTCTGGCCTCTACCGAGGAAACCAGACGCGCTTACCGGGAGGTTCTAATTACCGCACCGGAAATTGAGCGCTATATTAGCGGCGTCATTCTTTTTGACGAGACCATTAGACAAAAGGCCAAAGACGGAACGCCATTTGTAGAAACACTTGTAAGTAGGGGTATTATTCCCGGGATCAAGGTTGACCAGGGAACCGAGGTTGTCCCGGGAACCCAGGACGAGAAGGTTACCAAGGGTCTTACTGGCCTTGAGGCCAGACTTGCCGAGTATAAAGCCCTGGGAGCCAGGTTTACCAAGTGGAGAGCCGTTTATAGCATCGGGGAGTGGGCCCCCTCGGAGGCGATTATCGAAAGAAACGCCGAAGGTTTGGCCCAGTACGCCCTAATTTCCCAGAAGGCCGGCCTTGTCCCGATGGTTGAGCCCGAGGTTTTGATGGACGGGAGGCACTCCTTCAAAAAATGCGAGGAGGTAACTACCAAGATTTTAACCGTCGTCTTTAGAAAGCTTCAGGAAAAAGGTGTGGAGTTATCAAAGATGCTTCTTAAACCCAACATGGTTCTTCCCGGTAAGGACTCCGGGGAAAAGGTAAACCCCCAGTTGGTTGCCGAGGCGACTGTCAGAACCCTGAAGAACTCGGTCCCCACTTCGGTTCCTGGGATAGTCTTTCTTTCCGGGGGACAAACTCCCCAAGAGGCAACTATTTATTTAAATGAGATGAATAAGTATAAGGACCTTCCTTGGCAGCTTTCTTTTTCTTTTGGCCGGGCACTACAAGACCCGGTTCTAACTACTTGGGCCGGGAAGGTGGGCAATGTCGAGGCTGCCCAAAGGGCCTTTCTTAAAAGGGCCAGGCTAAATTCTTTGGCCCGTTTTGGTCAATATCGGCCGGAATTAGAAAATGAATAATTTGGACTTACTCTCAGTCGGAGACGCCTCGATCGACGTTTTTATGACGCCGACCGAGAGCGAGACTCTCTGTCAGATTAACACCAAGGAGTGCTACATTGCCTTCTCCTATGGAGAAAAAATTCCTGTTAGGAATTTGGAGTTTTCGGTCGGAGGAAATGCGGCCAATAACGCTGTGGGTACCAGCAGGTTGGGAGTCAAAACCGGGATAGTCCTTACATTGGGCGACGACAGCATCGGGAACATGATCGTTGAAAAACTCAAGGCCGAGGGGGTGAATATGACGTTCGTCATACAGCAACCAGCAGCCTCTTCCAACTACTCGACCATAATTAACTATTCCGGTGAAAGGACCATTTTTACCTACCACGCACCCAGAAGCTACGAGTTTCCGGTTGCACTTCCTGCCACACCCTGGGTCTATCTAACTTCGATGGGAGAAAGCTACCGACCTTTTTACAACCACTTTGTCGAGTGGCTCAAGAAAAATCCTGCTATCAAACTTGCATTTAACCCCGGCAGTTGGCAATTAAAAGCCGGCTACGGCGGAATAGCCGATGTCCTTTCCCTGAGCTATTTGATCTTTGTCAATCGCGAAGAGGCAGAAGAGCTGACCGGACTTAAAGAAAGTGCTGGCAAAGAAAAGGAACTTTTAATGGCCCTTTCCAAGCTGGGGCCAAAAGTCTGCGTGATTACCGACGGAGACAATGGTTCATACATCTATGACGCGGGGGTGACCAACGGTGCCAGGTTTGTCCGCGCCGAAATCTTACCGGTGGATGCCTATGAGCGAACAGGAGCGGGTGATGCCTTTGGCTCCGGCTGTTTGACGGCTTTAATTAAGGGTAAATCCCTTGAGGAAGCGCTTGTCTGGGGAACGGTCAATTCCGCCTCGGTTATTGGTTATGTTGGGCCCCAAAAAGGCTTGATAAAAGAGTCAGAAATGCAAGAATGGATAGATAGATACAAAAGTTCGGGGGTGAAGGTCGGAGAATTTTGATGGCCAAAATTTTTGTCACCAAAAAAATACCGGGTGAACACCTGGAGAAGCTGAAACAAGCCGGGCACGAGGTTGCCGTTTCGGAATTTAATCGACCCCTGACCGAGGAGGAGCTCGTTGCCAAAGTCAAGGGGGTTGACGCCATACTTTCACTTTTGACCGACAGAATCGATGGAGACTTAATGGATGCGGCGGGACCACAACTCAAGGTTATCTCAAATTATGCAGTTGGTTTTGACAATATTGACGTCAAGGCGGCAAGCGATAGGGGAATAGTGGTTGCCAATACCCCCAGCGATGAAGTCAACGAAGCGGTTGCGGAACATACCTGGGCCCTAATCCTTTCTCTGGCAAGGAGGATTGTTGAGGCCGACGAGGCAGTTAGACGTGGAGGCTATAAGGGTTGGGAACCAGACATTTTTTTGGGGGTTAACTTGATCGGCAAAACCCTGGGGATTGTCGGACTCGGGAGAATCGGCTCCATGGTCGCCAGGCGCGCCAAGGGTTATAACATGACGATTCTTTACAATAAACACGAGCCGGACCCTGAGGCCGAGAAAGAACTTGGAGTCGTCTTCGCCACCATGGATGAGCTTTTGGCCAAAAGCGATTTTGTTTCTTTGCATGTTCCCCTGACAGACGAAACAAGACATATGATTAATGCCGAGACGCTGGCAAAGATGAAAAAAGGGAGTTTCCTAGTTAATACCGCCAGAGGTCCGGTTGTCGATGAGCGGCCCTTGGTCGACGCTCTTAAATCCGGTCATTTGGCGGCAGCGGCTCTTGACGTCTACGATAACGAACCCAACATCGACCCCGAACTTTTGGTCATGCCCAATACGATTACCACCCCCCACATCGCCTCCGCCACCTTGGAGGCTAGAAACAAAATGGGAGAAATGGCGGTGAACGCCATCTTGGACGTTTTCGACGGCAAAAAACCCCAAAGTTTAGTCAACGCGGAAGTCTGGGAAAAGAGGCGTAAATAATAACTTTTGTACAATTTTAGTCCTCTTGTGAAAGCCCCAATCTTGCAAAAGTTTTTCGCCGAATAAAATCCGAAACCTCTTTAATTAGAAAATATCGGTTGTAAAATTAATTTATGGACGAACTAGAAGAGAGTAAAGACCGAGGCCCGAGCCCCAGGAAGTTTAAGGACCTAAAACCCGAAAATAAAAAAAAGAGAAAAGAGCTACCAAAGCCCTGGGGAAGACGCGAAAGACTTTTAGTTTTGGTGGTCTTTCTGGCGCTGGTTTTTCTTTCGCTAGTTCTTTCCCTTTCTTCAAGAAACTTTAAGCTCCCGGGCCTTCCCAGACTAAGACTTCCGACCTTTAACTGGGGAAGTGAGACGATAGTTATCGAGGGCAACAAGAAAGAAAGAGAAAGGGTGGAGGCTGTCAAAAATTCTTTTAACGACTTAACCCGGGCTCTTAGCGGCCTTTATTCCCTGTATATTATCGACCTTCCGACGGCTCTTGTCTACGGAGTTAGCGAGAAAGAAGTCATGCAGGCGGCTTCTTTAATCAAGCTGCCGATTATGAGTCTGGTCTATCAAAAATACGAAGAGGGGAAGATAAACATCAATGAAAAAGTACCAGGTTCTCAGTCGACCTATAAAGACTTGGTCGAAGCCATGGGCAAACGCTCGGACAATAATGCGCAGATAACTCTCGTTAAGAGCCTCGGCAAAGAAGAGATTCAAAGATATATTGAGGGAATAGGAATGCTTACGACCTCGTTAGCCGAAAACGAAACAACCCCTGCCGACATCGGTCTTTTCTTCCAGAAACTTTGGGAGAATAAACTCGTCAGTCAAGAGTCAAGAGACGAGATTTTGAATTTTTTGACGGATACAACCTTCGAAGACTGGATTGTCAAAGGTATCCCGCAAGTTCGGGTAGCCCATAAATATGGTCGAGAAATCCATGTGGTCAATGACGCCGGGATAATATTTACCGCCGAGCCTTTTGTTTTGGTTATCATGAGCGATGGAATTGTCGAGAAAGAAGCCGACGAGGTTATCCCCCGAATTGCCAAAATGGTTTATGATATAGAAGGAGCAAGATGAAGAAGCTCTCCCCGCCCCTGGGGCTTTTGAGAAAGTCCATCGACATCTTTTTTACCAAAGAAAACTTCGTCTATTTCTTAAAACTGATGCTCATCTTTCTTGCTGCAACTTTCTTGGCGATAGCGGGTTCCTTTGTCCTCTCTAGGCTTGCCTTCCCTACCTTCTCTAAAGGAGGAGAGAATTTTCTTTCTCCACCCTTAGGAATTGTTGCAATATTTATTCTCTTTCTTTTCTTTCTTGCCGTCTGGGCCGGGCCTGTAATCTACGAGTCGGTCTTTAGGGTAGTCGAGAAGGGGGCTCTAGATTTAGAAGAAACCATTGTTTCTGGCTGGAAGAAGGCCTGGAAGTTTTTCCTGGTAAGTTTTGTGCTTTTGCTTTTGATTAATTTGGGATTTGTCTTAGTTATAATCCCCGGAATAATTCTTGGGGTCTGGTTTTCTTTCTCGCAATTTATTGCGATTTCCGAAGGCCTGGGGGCGAAAGAGTCCCTGGCAAAAAGTAGGGCCCTGGTTAAGGGCTACTTCTTTCCGATTCTCGGGAGGCTCTTGGTCTTTATGCTTGTCTTTATGCTTATCGAGATAATTCTTTCTCTAATTCCTTTTTTCGGGTCTTTAGCCACAGTGCTTCTCGGTCCTTTCTTTATTCTTCCTTCCTACCTCCTTTATAAAGAGCTTTCAACATAAGGAAACTTGCGGGTTAAAAGGGAAATTGGGTTGACGCCGCCGGTTCAAGAATTTGTCCGGGCAGGCAGGCTTTTTGGGGAACCTTTTCGGTTAAGAACCACTCGGACTTTCCACCGCAACCTTCACAAGGGAGGGTTCCGGTTAGGGGACAAATCGTAATTTTAGTTAGTCCCTCCGGTACCTCCCACTCATTGTTTTCTTCTTTGGCCAAAAGGGCCGACATAATTTTATTCCAGATGGGGGAGGCCCCGGTCACCCCGGAGGCGATGCGACTCATTGGGGAGCTGTCGTTATTACCGACCCAGGTTGCCACGAGATATTTTTGGTTAAAACCAAGCGTGAGGTTATCTTTAAGGTCGTTACTGGTGCCGGTTTTGACTGCCACCTCGGGATGTTTGGGGATAACCAAATAAGAGCTTTGGCCAAAGGCTGGTGCTCGGGCGTTATTGTCCTTAAAAATGTCGATTAAAAGGTAGGCCACCCTGGGGTCGATGACGCTTTCTTGCTCGCAGTTGTTTTGCCCACATTTGTATTCTTCCAGGATTTTCCCTTGATAGTTGGTGACCTTTAAAATCGAAACAATTTCCGGGCGCCGGCCGTAGTTGGCCACAGTTGCATATGCCCTGGCCAGGTCGATGAGTTTGACTTCTCCTCCCCCCAAGGTCAGGGAGAGGCCGAAACGATTTGTGTCTTCCCAGGTAGTAATCCCCATTTTCTTCCCGAGTTCAATCATGCGGCTCACGCCATATGAGGCCAGGACCTTTACGGCCGGAACGTTTCTTGATTCTGCCAATGCACTTCTTAGGGGCAGTTTTCCCCGATATGTTCCGTCATAATTTTTGGGAGAATAGGGGGGTTGACCCGGAACCGAAAAGGTAACCGGGGTATCGTCTAAGATGGTGGCTGGAGTATAGTCGTGGGAAAGGGCATAGGCATAATTGACAACCTTGATCGAAGAGCCGGGTTGTCTGGGGCGAACTACCACATTGACGTTTCCGTCGTGGGCGGTATCGAAATAATCCTTCGACCCAACCATCGCTAGAATTTCGCCGCTACCCGGATTAATTACCAAGGCAGCGCCATTTCCCACCCCGAGAGCCGCCAGCTTTTCCACTTCTTCTTTGACAACCTTTTCGGCCAAAGACTGAATCGCGTAATCAAGTGTAGTTACGACCTCCAGGCCCCCTTTTTCCAAAACTTCCTCGCCGTATTTATCAGCCAGGATTTGCCTGACATACATCACGAAGTGGGGGGCTTTAATTTCTGTCCGATTTGGGGCAAAGGTGAGCGTTTGGCTCAAAGCCTGGCTCTCTTGCTCGTCGCTAATGTATCGATTAACCCGCATCAGCCTTAGGACTTCTCTTTGTCGGGAAAATGCTAGTTCAGGATTTGCCCCAAAAGGAGAATACTTGGTCGGACTTTTGGGTAGCCCCGCCAGAAGTGCTGCCTCGGCAAGGGAGAGTTCTTGGACGTCTTTGCCGAAATAGACCCGGGAAGCTTCCTGGATTCCGTATGCAGTTCCACCATAGGAGACCTCATTTAAGTACATTTCCAAAATCTCGTCTTTGGAAAAAGTCAGTTCGACTCCAATCGAAAGGATTATTTCTCTGACCTTTCTGATGATTGTTTTTTCTGAAGAAAGCAGAGCATTTTTTACCAATTGTTGGGTGATGGTCGAGCCCCCCGAAACTTCCCCCCGAACAAGATTTCTAACTATCGCCCGCATAATTCCCCTTACTGAAAAACCTGCGTGGGAATAAAATTCTGCGTCCTCTGCCGCCAGGGTTGCAAGTCTCACCGGTAAAGGAATTTGGGAAAGAGCAACGAGGGTTCTATTTTTATCTTTGTAGATCTTATAAAGGAGGACTCCATTTCGGTCGTAAATCTTGGTTGAGACTTCTTGGTCGCGGCTAACTAGAGTTTTAGGTGAAGGCAGGTCTTTGAGGATTAAAAACCAGAAGAGAAAAATTAAAAAGAGAACAAAGACAAAGAAGGTCAGGGGTTTAAGAGAAACCCTGCCGAAAGACCGAATTAAAAAGAGCCTGATTTTAAGAAGAAGAATTTTTAAATAGGTTTCGGGGGGCGGAAATTTTATTTTCCGGGGTTTAATTCTTGGTTTCGGGAGTTTGGTCGTCAAAAGCTTGGTGACAGAAATTCTTACCGCGTGACCGATAAGGTATGCGAGAAAAAGAAGAGCGATTATTAAGCGGGAGAGGAAAAAGTAGAAGGGTTTTCCGACAAAAACCAGCAAACCCGTTATCAGTCTCAGGGCGCTAGTTACTTTCTTTTGGGCTAGGATAACATCTGGTTTTTTTCTGGCTCCTCTGGCCATTAAGCGTATTTTAGCAAAAAATTTATCTTAAGGGATAACGGATGGTGGCAGAGGCCGAGGCAATCGGACAGTCGAGACAATAGAGGGTTCCCAGGGGGTCGGTAAAAACCGGGTGGTTTTGGATTTCGATAAGTTCGGGTGGGAAATCGTCAGGTGCAAGTTGCCCGGTTGTCTTATCGATTGGGATGTCTCTTCTTTCACCGCTATCTACCTGGCCAGGAACGCTGCCTTTTAAGAAATATTCAAAACGCGTCGGGCAACCAGGGTTGGCCTCATCCCCCGTTGGAAGATAGCCGGTCGTAGCACAGATATTGGCACCAACCACCCCCTCGGGTTGGGAGGGCCAGGCGTGGCCCTCGTCGCTTTCGTTATAGAATCCTTTCTCGGCTTTATCGAGGACCGCTTTCATGATTCTATTCCATATCAGGGAGGCACCCGAGACACCCGAGACCGCCCCGCTCATCGGAGTGTAGTTGTTGTTTCCGACCCAAGAAACAACAACCGCGTATTTGCTATAGCCGATTGTCCAGTTGTCGCGCCTGTCATTGGTGGTTCCTGTCTTGACCGAAACTTCAGGGTGGCCCCTGACATTTAAATACGAGCTCTCGCCGAAGGCAGCGGAGCGGGCGTTATTGTCGTAGAGGATATGGGAAATGATGAACGCTACTTCGGGAGTTAGAACCCGATCTCCAGTAAGTTCAACCTTTTCGGGGTCAACCTCCTCATAGACTTTGCCTTTCCAATCCTCGACTTTGAGAATTGAAATCAGGGGTTGTTTTATTCCCGCGTTGGCAAAGACTCCGAAGGCAACCGCCATGTCAAAAGGCCTGACCTCGCCGCCCCCTAAAGTCAGCGAAAGTCCGTAGTTGGAGGGGTCGGTCAGAGTCGTTAGCCCCATGTCTTTGGCAAAGCCGACGAAGTTGTCGATTCCGTTTAAGGCCAGGACCCGCACCGCCGGGATGTTGTAGGAGTTACCCAGGGTGAAACGGACCTGGGTTAGACCGTGGGGGGTATTATCGTAATTTGTCGGACAATAAAAGGGCTGGCCAAAGACCTGAAAACATGTCGGAACATCGGCTAGGGCCGTGGCCGCAGTTATCTTTTTGTCTCTCACGGCCAGAGCATAGTTCAGGGGTTTAATCGAGGAACCTGGTTGTCTTTTTCCGGAAGTTACGACATTAAACTTTCCGTCCTCGTCCTGGGCAAAATAGTCTTTTGAGCCAACCATTGCCAGAATCTCGCCTGTTGCCGGGTGGGTGACAATCGCGGCCCCATTGCCGACCTTTTGTTTTTTGAGTTTGGCAACTTCGGTGGCAACCGCGTCCTGGGCAAATTCTTGCAGGTCAAGGTCCAGGGTTGTCGTCACCCTTAAACCCCCTTGCTCGACCAGCCGCTCGCCGTATTTTTCCGCCAGCTGTTCTTTTATCCAGAGGGCAAAGTGCGGCGCTTTTGGCGGAGTAACCTCGGCGTATTTCAACTCTTCCTCTTTGGCTTTTTCAGCCTCTTCCTCGCTAAGATATCCATCCTCGACCATGCGTCTCAAGACCGCTTCCTGCCTGCCTTTGGCGAGTTCCGGTCTGGCTCCATAAGGGGAGTAGCGCGAGGGAGCAGCTGGCAGACCCGCCAGAAGTGCTGCCTCGGCAAGTGTTAGTTCTTTGGCTGATTTATTGAAGTAAAGCTCGGCCGCCGCCTCGATGCCATAGGCGGTGGAACCGTAAGGGATTTGATTGAGGTACATCTCCAGAATTTGGTTTTTGGAGTAAACGCCTTCAACCACAATCGTGAAGAAAAACTCTCTCAACTTTCTTCTGACGGTCCTTTCGGGGGATAAAAGTACGTTTTTGACGAGTTGCTGCGTCAGGGTTGAGCCCCCCTGGAGTTTTCTTTTGACGGCGATGTTATAGAGGGCCCTGGCGATACCCGTATAGGAAAAACCATAGTGTTTGTAGAAATCCTTGTCTTCGATGGCGATGGTTCCCTCTTTGACGTAATCGGGTAGTTCCTCTAGTTTAATCGGAGTTCTTCTTTTATCCGCATAAATTTCGTAGATCAATTCCCCTTTGCGGTCGAAAAGCTTGGTTGAGACCGGATATTTATCGGAAGAGAGGTTGGTGGGTAAGGGGACCCCCCAGAAAAGCCACAAAAAGGCACCAATTAAGACAGTAAAGAAAATCAGCCTTTTGCGGGCGTATTCGTTTTTTAGGGATGAAAGCGTCTTGTCAAAAAGATTGGAGAAAAATTTCATCAGCGACCTTTAGATTATAACAGCATTCAAGAAGACTCCCAACTTAAGTTGGGAGATGAATTGAACGCTGATATGTCATCCTCCTTTAGAGGGAACGCCGCTCGTTAGAGCGGGGAGGATGTCATAGCGAAAAATTGGATTGACTTAAAACAAACCAGGGCTTAAGATGCAAAAAAAGTTTGGGGGTGAGTAAATTTTGGACGAAGAAGGGAAAGAAGAGCAGGTAGAAAAAAAGGAAGAAAAAACCGAAGTCAAAGAGGAAAAGGGCGGCAAGAAACAAAGTAACCTGGTTGTTATTTTGGTGTTTGTGGCCGCGATTTTGGTCGGACTTTATTTTGTGGGCCGCACCGTTTCTCGAAAGATCGGCGAGGGAATTGCCGGCAGGGTCCTTTCCGGTATTGCAGGCAAGAAGGTCAAGGTCAGTAACAATGGGGATAAAGTGACCATTACCGGCGAGGGTGGCCAGGTTGCTTTTGAAACCGGGGGAGACTTACCGGAGGATTTCCCAGCAGACTTCCCGGTTTATACGGGGGCGAAACTGACCGGTTCCTTTTCGGCCCAAGATGAGCAAAAAGGCGGAGTCTCGGTTGTCTGGGAGACCAGTGATTCTTTGGCCAAAGTCTCAGACTTTTATAAAAAGGAATTACCGGCGAAAGGCTGGACGGTTGAGAGCACCTTTACCCAGAACGATTCCTTCACCGCCACCTTCAAAAAGGGTGAGACTGGAGGATTTGTTGGGGTTACGCCGGGTGACGGCGGGAAAGTCACCATTAACGTCACCATTGGGGTAAAATAGTTTTGGACGATGGATTTTTCTTTGCCCAAGAAGATGTGGTGGTCTTATGTGGAAGAGGACATCCGCGAGCTTCTTTTAACCGCCGAGCTTCTGGCGACCAAAATTGAGGGCTGGGAAGAAAAATTGCATGATTATGCCTTTGTGGTTTTTCCCGCAGCCAAGGCCTACGAGGGCTTTTTGAAAAAGCTTTTCTTGGACATGGGATTTATCAGCGCAGAGGAATACTTCGGCAAACGCTTCAGAATTGGAAAGGCTTTAAACCCAAGTCTCGAAAGGGAACTCCGGGGGAAAGAAAGCGTCTACGACAGGGTGGTTGAATTTTGCCAGGGCCCTAAGCTGGCGAACAAACTTTGGGAAACCTGGAAGAACTGCCGAAATCTCACTTTTCATTGGTTTCCCAAGGAAAGAAACGCTATCACTTTTGCGGAAGCAAAGGAGAAAGTCGAGATGATTATTGCTGCGATGGACGCAGCCTTTAAAGAGTGTAAAATAAATAGGAGTAATGCTTAAAAAGGAAACTGCCCTTAAAAACGCCACGATATTAGCTTCCTATTTACTTATCGTTTGGGGATTTTACCGCTTTCTTTTTAAACTTCCGGAAGAGATCGAGGAGATTATTGTTAAACCCATTGTCTGGCTCATCCCGGTTTTTGTCTTTCTGAGGAAAGAAAGACAAGGTCTTGGTTCCATCGGCATAACCGCCAAAAATCTATTTCCAGCCGTTTATTTTGCCTTAGGGCTCGGCGCCTTTTTTGTCATCGAGTCGCTAATTATCAACTTTGTTAAGTACGAGGGTCTAAATTTTGCCGCCAATATCGGGGAGAAACCCCTGCTCGCCGCCTTAGGGCTCTCCTTTGCCACGGCCCTCAGCGAAGAGATTTCCTTTAGAGGCTACTTATTTAATCGGGTCTGGTATGCATTGGGGAAGGAGTGGCCGGCAAATATCGCCACGAGTGTCGTCTGGGGTCTCGTCCACGTTCCCATAGCCTTTTTTGTTTGGAAATTGCAAGCCTCCTCTGCCCTTGTCTATCTTTTTCTGACAACCCTTTTTGGGGTGGGGAGCGCTTTTGTTTTTGCCCGGACCCGAAACGTCTTTTCTTCGGTCCTGCTTCACGTCCTCTGGGAATGGCCACTAATTTTATTTAGGTAGATTGACATTTTTTGTACTCGTTAGTAGGATAGTTATTACCCAATGCTCAAGCGGACTGTCGCAATTTTGTCTGCACTTTTTTTAGCCTTCGGCATCCTTTCAATCTCCGTCTTACGAGCAGCGTCGATCGAGTACTCCTTTAGCGGGTCAAATGGCAAAGTACTTGGCGAGGTAGCGACGGCGCAAATAAAAATCGACTACGAATATCCTTACCCCGGTGGAGTCTTACCCGACCATACCCTCTGGCCCCTCAAAGCGCTGCGGGATAGGCTCTGGCTAATTGTGACCGTCAATCCCGGCAAAAAGGCTGAACTCCTTCTTCTTTTTGCCGACAAGAGGATTGCCGCGAGTAAAATCCTTTTTGAGAGAGACAAAGCTCCCCTGGCCTTTTCAACCCTGACGAAGGCTGAGAAATATTTGCAGGCTGCAGCCTTCAAGGAAAAAGAAAACAGAAAGAAGCTGGATACAAAATCATTTTTGACCAAACTTGCCAAAGCCGCGTTAAAACACCGATTGACAATTAGAGAGATTTTGGAAATTGCACCGGAGGATGCCAAGCCAGAGATCATCAAGACCGAAAACTATGCCAAAGATACCTATAAAGAGGCAAGGGATGCTCTGAACTCTTTGGGAATGCCCGTACCCGAAAATCCATTCAATGGGGACTAATCCCTAAAATTGTTACCAAATTCTTCTCAAAAGTTTTGACCCAACCAAGAGAAAAATTTTTTCTTCTCCAAAAATCAGCTTTGACGTGTGCCTAACTTGATACCCTCTGACCTAAAGATTACTAGTTGACAGGCTGTATCTAGTGTTTAAAAATCGCACGTAGCCCTAGTTATAGTGCTTTTTCTTTACACTCGTGAAATGAGGTGTCCTTTCTGTAATGCGGCTGAAACAGAAGTCTTAGAATCAAGAACCGTTGATGAAGGGGAGGCAATTCGAAGAAGAAGAGAGTGTAAGAAATGTCACAAAAGGTTTACGACGCTTGAGAAAGTTAGGGGAATCGCTCTTTGGGTTATTAAAAAAGATGGCAGCCGCGAGCCTTTCGATAGGGAGAAGGTCAAAAGAGGAATGTTAAGAGCCATCGAAAAACGGCCAGTTTCCTTAGAGTTGGTTGATGAGGTCGCCAACGATATCGAGAGGGAAATGTTAAGAAACGAGAGAGAGGAGATACCCTCAAGAGTAATCGGCAGGGCGGTTTTAAAAAGGCTCAAAAAAATTGACCGGGTTGCCTGGTTGAGATTTGCCAGCGTCTACCTTGAATTTGAGGACCTCAAAGACTTTGAAAAAGCCATTGAGAAAAGCTAGATATGCCAGGGTTAACTTTAAGAAATAAAAGCGGCAAGAGAAAAAAGAGAGCTAACGGCCAGACTACAAATGGCCGCAGTGCCCTTTCGCTCGCGAGCCTTAAGTTCCCAACTTATGAGCAGGTGATAAGTGAGATAGACAAAAAGCTCGGCAAAAGACCAGTTAGGCCCAAGGGTCTCCCAAGAGGTAACTGGACCGAACAGGCCCTTAAAGTTCTTAAGGAGAGGTACTTGGTCAAGGACGAAAACGCCAGAGTCGTCGAAACCCCGGAAGATATGGTCTGGAGGGTTGCCTGGGAGATAGCCAGTGCCGAGGCTCGCTGGGGCAAAGGCAGGAAAGAAGTTTTAGAGGTCGCCAAGGAGTTTTACAAATTCATGATTAGCCGTGAGTTTTTGCCCAACTCGCCGACGCTAATGAATGCAGGCACAGGCAATAGGCTGCAATATTCTGCCTGCTTTGTCCTTCCGGTTGAGGACTCGATGGAGGGTATTTTTGACGCGCTTAAATACCAAGCCCTCATCCATAAAAGCGGAGGAGGGACGGGATTCTCTTTTAGTCGCTTG